>CALMUT010000250.1 GCA_937872925.1 uncultured Myxococcales bacterium
CAGACGCGAGCGGGATCGGCGCCTTCGCCGGTCAAGGCGGCGCCAACTGAGTCGCGGCCCTCGAGGCCCAGCAAAACAAGAGGCAGCGTCGCGCAGATCATTGCCGGCGTCCGCGACGAAGCCGGGCCGCCGCGCCAAAGTCTCAATAGTTGCGCGCCCTTGTGGAAAGCCACCTTTGGCGCTTACGCACGCTGGGACCCAGCGTTAGGCAGGAGATCCCTGGATGCCGGCGAGACGCGGGCGACCCAGTAACCAAAAAGAGGAGAGGCAGATGCAGTTCTACACATTCCCGGCTTCCGCCAACTGTCGCAAGGTGGCAGCCGTTGCCCAAGAGCTCGGGATCAAGCTCGAAGAAAACATCGTCGATTTCATGAAGGGTGGCCACAAGGCCCCGGAATATCTGAAGATCAACCCCAACGGCAAAGTCCCGTCCCTGGTGGACGGCGATCTGAAGCTTTGGGAATCCAACGCCATCATGAGCTACCTCTGCTCAAAGGTGGACAGCACCGATCTCTGGCCGAAGAGCGACGCCCGCTACGACATCATGCGCTGGATGTATTGGGAGCTGGCGCACTTCGGGCCCCCCTGTGACACCTTTGCCTTCGAGAATGTGCTCAAGGGCATGATTGGCGCTGGCGATCCGGACGCGGCTGCGCTGGCGAAAGCCACAGCGGACTTCAACCGTCACGGCGCCGTACTCGACGCACACCTAGCAGGCCGCAAGTATCTCACCGGCGACAAGCCCACCATCGCCGACATTGCGGTGGCTTCACACCTCACCTACGCGGTGCCCGGCAAGATCCCGGTCGATGGCTTCAAGAACATCGTGGCTTGGAACTCGGCGCTGAACGAAATGCCCGGCTGGCGCGACACAGCGCCCAAGATGGGCTGAGCGACGATCCGTCCCCGCGGGCAGCACCGGGCAACTCTCTACTTGCTCGGCGCGCGGCCCGCGCGGCGCCGCAGCCGGGCGACCGAAAGCACGCCCGCGCCGACCAGTAGCGCCAGTAGTGATCCCGACGCCCCCCCCGCGGTGGTGCAGGCGCAGCCGGCATCTTCGCCGGAAGTCGTGCCCCCGGGGCTCACGCCGGCGCCCGCACCGCTGCCGCCGCTGCCGGGCACGATGATGCCGCCGTCCGGGACCGCCGCCGGGCAGTCCGCACGTCCGTCGCAGTTCATGTCCTTCGGGCTCTCGCAATCTTCGGCCACGCCAGGGTTGATGTTCGGGTCGTTGTCGTTGCAGTCGGCCAGGTTGCTGTATCCGTCCCCGTCTTTGTCGGGACCTCTGGCGTCTTTGCCCTGCAAGCACACGCCCCAGGCGCAGCCGTTGGCGCAGGGCACGCCCTTGCAGGGATTCTCGGAAACGCATTCCCCGACGTCTCCGTTTTGCCGACAGAACTCCGGACAGTCCTTGTCTGCGCATGGATGCGGTTTGCACTCGCCACCGACACACCCGCCGGAGCAGGCCTGCAAGTAGCCACGCTGGTTGCACACGATCGCTGTCGCTGCGATCTTGAAGTGAATGGAATCCGCACTCTTGCAGTTGTTGCCTGGGTTCGTCGGGTCGTGCACCCATCCCAGATCATTGCCTTTTGCAAGCTCTGCCTTCCATTCCGGGCACCAATGGTGGAGACAAATCACATTGTCTTCGTCCGCCGCGAGCAAGTAGGTCCCCATGTAGACGGGTTCGTCCGGAACGCAGCAGTTGCCGTGGTTCGTGCCTTCGCGGCAGACCTTGCCGGGGCCGCACTCGGGATCCGTCGTGCAGCCACCGCCCTCGTTGTCCAGATCCTTGACCAGGTAGCGATCCCCAACGTTGCGTTCGACGGCCCAACCGGAGGGATTGCAGCCGTTGTGCACGGTCAAATACCCGGTCTCGTCCTTCTGGTCTGCGCAGCTTTCTGACAATTCCGAGTCAAAAATGGCGTAGTAGCCCGTCTCTTTTACTTTCACGATGCCACAGTCTGCGTTGCTGTCACTGCCAAGCACCCACAGCTGACCGTCGCCGCCGTCCTTGTTGTTGTAGCCGCTGGGCGCGCTGTCCGAGAAACAGAACTCGATGTTGCCGTTTTGAAAGCTGGCGCCGCAGTTGTCGTTGGTGAATCCAGAGTTCACATCCGCGCAGGGAGGCGGAGGAGGAATGGTCGGGATCTCGTTGACGGCCACTGCGTCGAAACTGCACAGCGAAAGCGCCAGCAAAAAACCAACCTGCGCGCGCGTACCCAACATGCTTGCCTCCCACTATTCAGGACAACACCCTACATGCTAGCACGCCTTGCCCCCGAAACCGCGACCCGCACCGCGCAAATCCGCGCACGGCAAGTGCGGCGTGCACGACACCATTCACGTCACGCGCCTCGGCGCTGTGCACGCTCGCTGAAAGTTTTCAGTGCGGGAGGAGACGCTACTTGCGCGGCATCGCGGCGGAACTCTCGCGATCTCCCCAACAGACCGGCGGACCTTCCGGCGGCAGAGCGCAGCCAAGATGCAACCCCGCGGCGACTGACACAAACTTCCCGCTCGGAACCTGCGTCGCCTTGTGGTCGCCACTGCCCCAACACGCGACGCTTTGATCGGCCAACACCGCGCACGAATTGAGCACCCCGGTGGCAACCTGACTGGCGGAGGTGGCGCCGGCACCGGGCTCCGATTGCCCTTCGACGCCGCCCGCGCAGATCAGCTTGCCGCTCGTGTCGACGGCGCAGGTATGCATGAAACCCGCGGCGATCTGCCGGTAGTTTCCCGGCGGAAGGGAGATGTCGTCCACTTCACGGGCACCGGCTTCATCTTGGTCGTCTTCTGCGGGCGCCCAGCACTGCGCCTCGCCCGTGAGGGTCAGCGCACAGGCGTGGCGCCCGCCAACGGTGACGCGGCGAAATTTTCCTTGGGGGCGCTTGGTCACGAGCCGCATTCCGAGCCATGAAAAATCCTCGCACTCTTTGTGCTCTTCCGTGCTGCCGCACTTCTCAAGAAGCGCCGCTGGGTACTCGGTCTTGCCCTTGGACCCCCAGCAGACCAATTCTCCGTCCGGTCGCACGCCGCAGTTCGCGTGGTCCCCAGCCGCCACCTGCGCGAACTTCCCCGAAGGCGCCTTGCTCTGGGCGCCCCAACACTTAGCCTCACCGTCCGTCGTTGTACCGCAGGCATGAAACGAAGCGGCGCTGGTTTGCACGAACGTGCCCGCCGGCGCGTCGTCGGCAAGCTCGCCCCAGCACGTCACGCTCTTGTCTGCCTTGAGCCAGCAACCGAAGTTGCTGCCGACGATGACTTGCGGGGCAAACACCACCGCGATGCTGGTGTCTTCGGACGGCGCCATCTCTCCTGCGCCGTTTCCCCCAACCCCGGGTCCGGTCTGCGCGGGCGCCTGCGGGCTGCCGCCACAAGCAGCAAGGAGTGACAAAAACGCGACGGACGACGGCGGCGGCAGCTTCATGACGAGAGCCGCAGCCTACTCGGCCCGGCGCGCCATTCAAACCCCACATCCCCCACGCCTGAGACGGCCCTCGCCAACTGCCTGCGCGGTTCCGCTACACTGCTGGCCATGGTGTTCTTTGGGATGGGTCGTGGCTTTGTTGCGCGCTGCTTCACCAGCACCGCCCGAGGCGGCGCAGCCGGGGGCCGCGCGCTGGGCGCGGAGCTCTTCGGCGTGGGCCTCTCCCTCACCCTCGGCGCGTGCGCGCCTCAGCCCGCACATGCACCCCTCGCCGCCACGACCGCACCCGCGTTGGTGCATGTGCCCGAACCCACCGCGTCGCCCGTCAAAAAGGAGAGCCTCGTGCTGCCCGGCCGTTGCGTGGCCAACCCGCGCACGCCGAAGCCAATCCGCGTGCGAGAGGTGCGCCCCAGTGAAGACGATCCCCTTGGCGGGCACTTTGACATGCAGCAAGCACTGGATGGACTCAGCGGCGGCTTCCCACTCACCGCAACCCTGGAGACGAGCCACGGAGTCTTGCGCTGCGAGCTCTGGGACGACGTGGCGCCGATCACCGTCGCAAACTTCGTCGGACTCGCTCGAGGCCTGAGGCCGTTCCGAGATCCGGTGACCAAGCGCTGGGTCAAGCGCCCGGCGTACGACGGCGTGATCTTCCATCGCATCATCCCGGGGTTCATGATCCAGGGCGGCGATCCAAGCGGACTCGGCAGCGGTGATCCGGGCTACGTCATTCCTGACGAGATCGATCCACAGGTTGGCGCGGGCGTGCGCGGGACGCTATTCATGGCCAACCGCGGGCGGGACACCAACGGCATGCAGTTCTTCATCATGCACGAACCGGCGAAGCACCTGGCCGGGCGCTATACGGCATTCGGCCAGTGTGGCCCCGACGAAGTCGTCGATCAAATCGCCAACGTGCCCGCCTCCGGCAAACAGAACCGCCCGGATACGCCTCCCGTGATCCACCAGGTGACGATTGGTCTCGACGGCCCGTGTTGATCTTCCGCACGGTACTGCACCCCCTCGTTCCTGGACGCGCCGGATCGCTCCTTAGGCGAACCTGTGCGTCCACGATGACGAATCCGACGAGGATCCTGATGGCGCTTCTGGCAGTGACCGGCTGCGCCCAGGAACCAAGCTTCGACGGCAAGCTGTCGCATTTGTCGCTGCCCTCGGTGCCGTCGGTGACGGCCCCTCCGGCCAAGCTCCGCGTGGCTCCGCTGACGGAGGCGTTGCGCGCCAAGGGCTTCAGCGAGTGCAATCCGCACGATCCGCTCGGTTTGGGCCCCTACGCACCCTTCATCCGCTTGCCGCTGGGACAGATGCTGGTTCCGCAAAAAGGCGGACACACAAAAGACATGGGCTACGACGTACTGGTCCACTTCAACGGTGCAGACCCGGTACGCAAGCTCTTGGTCCAGACCGCGGGCGGGATGGTGCTGGTATTGGTCGACAAGGGCATCGGAGGCGGTGGGCCCTATGCACGTGCGCTCGGCTCCAAGCTCGTCTTTCCTCTGCTGCGGGAGTCGATCACGAAGGCGCTGCAGCGTCACTCGGGCCGCGAAACGGCCCACATCCGTCGCCTGGCGATTAGCGCATGGAGCGCCGGAACCGCGGCGGTGAGCAAGATCCTTTCCCAAGGCCACGAGGGCATCGACGCCGTGGTGATCCTGGACGGGCTGCACGGCGCGTGGAAGCAAGGGGCAAAGCGTGCGCAGCAGCCAAGTAGTCTGGACGCTCGATTCTTGACGCACGAGATCGCCTTCGCGAAACGCGCGCAAGCCGGAAGCGGCATCTTCGTCCTGACTCACAGTTCTGTCGATCCCTTCGTCTTTCCAGCGACGGGCACCACGGCCGCGCAGCTTCTCGAAGAGCTCGGTGTACGCGCGCGTCCGCTGTCACCGAAGGAAACTCCCTTCGCACAGATCTCCAGCGCCGACGAGGGCGGCCTGCACGTCTGGGGCTTCAGCGGCAAAGACAAGGAGGCACACTGCGCGCAGCTCTTCGTCATGCCACGCATCGTGAACGACGTCCTCGAAACCGCCTGGGGCACGCCGAAGATGGACCGGAGCGTGCCACCCACCCCGCACCCAGACTGGAAGTACCGCAAGAATACCGCTCCGTAGCCTACGGCATTTGACAGGCGGGCGCCGTGGTCCCATGTCTCGCCCATGAGCCCAGCCATTCGAGCACGCCTGCAGACGCAAGTTGAGAGCCATGACGTCGTCCTGTTCATGAAAGGCGACCGCCACGCCCCCCAATGCGGCTTCTCTGCGAAAGTCGTGCAGATGCTGGACACCCTGGTGCCCGACTACGTGACGGTGAACGTCCTGGACGATCCGGAGGTCCGCGAGGGCATCAAGGAGTTCTCTTCTTGGCCAACGATCCCGCAACTCTACGCCAAGGGGAAGTTCCTGGGCGGCTGCGACATTGTTACGGAGATGTTCGAAGAAGGCAGCCTGGCCGACACCTTGGGCGTTGCGCAAAAGCCCGTTGCAGCTCCTAGGATCACCGTAACGGAGCGTGCGGTGGCTGCCCTTAGCGGCGCCACCGCGGGTACGTCGGAGGTAGTGCGACTCGGCGTTAGTCCCAGCTTTGAGCATGAGCTGATCATTGGCGCCCGGACGCCTGGCGACGTGCAGGCCCTTGGCTGCGACGTGGTCATCGTGCTCGACCCGATGAGCGCCCGCCGTGCCGACGGCACGCAGATCGATTTCATCGAGACGCCCCGGGGCAAGGCCTTCAAGATCGACAATCCCAACGCGCCAGCGGAGATTCAGCAACTCTCCCCCGAGGGTCTGAAAGAACTGCGCGACGCCGCAACGAAGCTAACGCTCGTGGACGTACGCACGCCCGCTGAACGAGAGATCTGCAAGCTGGAAGACTCCGTCTTGCTGAGGGACGAGATCTACGAAGAGCTCATTGCCCTGGAAAAGGACACGGCATTGGTCTTCTACTGCCACCACGGGATCCGCAGTCAGCAGGCCGCCCAACACTTCATTGGTCGCGGCTTTCGCCGCGTATACAACCTGGTAGGCGGGATCCAAGCCTGGTCCCAGCGCGTCGACCCCAGCGTGCCGACGTACTGAAGTTACTTCGGCACTTCGGGCAGATACTGCAAATACGAAGCGGTCTGGTTCGGCAACCCGAAGCCAGACGTACAGCCTTGTAGAGAGAGCCCCTGTTCCGTGAAGCCCGCCGCGGCGCCGAGCGCATCGGGATTGTCGATCACGCCCAGATACTGACTCGAGTTGCTAGCCCAATAGACTTTTCCGTTGGGCGCCAGTTTTGCGGCCGCCATCTTCGTTCCGCCAAAAAGGTGTTCTGCGCTGCTCGGGATATCGAATTGATAGGCCTGGCCATACCAGCCTTCAGATCCGCGGACGAAGTAGAGCTTGCTACCGTCGGGGGAAAAGGAAGCGTGGTATCCAACGTCACCCGTCAGATGCTGCTTCACGTTGGAGATCATGCCAGTTTGGCGATCAAAGCTGGCCGTGGCGATCGCGCCGTTTGCACCGCCGAAGTTGATCGCCATCACGATGGTGTCGTAATCCAGCGTGTGGTTGATGGCACCGCGCTTCACCTGTCCCGCAATCCCCGTCGGCGAGACCACCGGCGTGGCGCTGACGCCTTGGTCATTGACCACGTAGGATTGGATGTTGGCCGCGGAGTCGTATGCCAGGATCCAGAAGGACTTGCCGTCCGGATGCGGCAGCACATCGAGACCTTCGCCGGGATTGCCGTTGAATAGCTGTTGGTTCTTCGTGGTCACCGTGCCGTTGGGCCCCTGAGACAAGTCCATGACGGAATACGAAATGGTGCTCGGCGCCGATACGTTGGTTGAGTTCGTGAAGATGTAGAACTCCTTGTCGTCGCTGCCATACTTAGGCGCGATGAGCGCCGGCTCCGTGGCGCTGGCGTCCCCGGAAAGGGCGTCGCCGTTCGCCAACAGCTGATTGGTTCCCCCATGGAACACCTTGCGACCGTCGGTGTAAAACAGCAGCGTTCCGTTCTTCGGATCCGTGAACACGCCGGTGCCTTCAAAGCCATCGGATTCGCCCACGGGGGGGCCGCAGGTCACGACGGGCGGCGACTGATTGAAGTCGATCAGCGAGTTCTGTCCCTGGGAGGCGATGTACCAAACCCGTTCGAGCTCAAGACTGCTGACCACCTCGGTGGGCACGCCACCCCCCGTCCCGCCACTCGTGATGATACCGCCACCGGTGCCGCCGCTCCCGCCGGTGGTGCCGCCCAGACCACTGCCGCCCTGCCCGGCGCCGGCTGCGTTCCCCCCAGTGCCGCCCACGGAAACGCCGCCACCCACACCCCCTGTGTCGTCCGTGCCCGAACATGACCAACAGAGCGACAAGACCCCCAGCATACCTAAGCTTCGCATTGCCGTAGTGTAACGCTGGGTGCCTCGAGCACCAATCTGCGCGGCAGCATTTCGTGTTTTTCGCGCTGTGGCTGCGGCTCTTTTGGTTTACGCGGGTGGACTGGTCCGCGGAGGCCCCGCCGAGCCTACAATCAGAACGTGACGACTGGCCGACTCATCTCCCGCACTACCCTGCGCCTCGGACTCGCCACCCCGGCGTTCATCCACAACTCCAGTTACTTCCTCGTGAATCTGCAGGTCTACGAAGACGGCCTGGTCAACTGCTGGGAACTCCTAGACCTGAAGCTGTTCGAGAAGAAGCTCGACGAGGGTTGGGTGGTCCCAGGGGTGCCGGACGGAGAGGATCTCAGTGTGCACGGACTGGGGAACTTCAAACTGCGCGCGGGCAAGTGGAAGGACAGTCCCGCAACACTGCTTGCGCGAGTGCGTGCACTGGTGCGCGAGTTGAATCCCCAGCTGCATAACCTGCACAACTGCCACGGTCAGACCGAGCGCCTCGAGGGCAAGATGCGGGTGTCGATCTTGGGCAGCCCGGAAGAGCGCCCGCTGCGACGCAAGGACGACTTTCGCCGCAGCGCAATCCACGGGGACCATGTGTCCTTGCTCTACAAGCAGCAGGGCGAAGTGTTCCTAGCCGACGTGCGTGCCTTTGCCGACGGGTCGGTCGAAATCGGCCGGGTGCCCGAGCCGGTAGTGACGGATCTGGATGGCGTTTGTGCGGCGATCGAAAAGCGCGCGCTCTTCACCAAGCCGCGCAAAGGCACCCGCGTCTTTGTACACGGACTCGGCAGTTTCGAGGTCGAAAAGGCACGCTTCATCACGGGCGCTCAGGACATGCTTCGAGACTTGCGCGACATCGTCGAGACCCTGAACGGCCGCGCGGATTCGTCGATGCGCTGCCGGGACGCTTACGAAGCGTTCGTCGCGGACCCGACCACGGCCCGACGCGACGCACTCCGCACCGCCTACGAAGCAGTGCCGGAGCATAACCGCATGTACGTGCTCCGAGACCAGGACGTCAAAGACATCCCGATCCGCATGATCGTCTACGGCGACAAGGAGATCGAAAACTGGAGCCACCGGGCAGTCGCCAGGGCGCGGGGTGATGCACTGCCAACCATCACGGTGCCAAAGGTCAAAGACAAGGCCGTCAGGCACGGGACCACGACGCGCCGTGCCGCGTCCCGCAAAGGGTCGTCGAAGAAGCGCTAGTGATACAAGGCGGTGAACATCAGCGTGAGGGCACGAGACTGGGCGTCTAAGTCCTGGTCATTCTTCGTGGAGCGACCCAAGGCCGCGGAGAATCGAAGCAGACCGCCCAAGGACCACTCGTCGCCAACCCAAGCGTCGTAGCCAACCCAGA
The DNA here is from genome assembly GCA_937872925.1 of uncultured Myxococcales bacterium. Lineage (GTDB taxonomy): Bacteria > Myxococcota_A > Polyangia > Polyangiales > Polyangiaceae > JACKEA01. The sequence continues at coordinate 9,193 of CALMUT010000250.1, forward strand.
CAGCGCCGCCGAAGCCCGAGTCGTTGCGCACGTCGTCTGCACCCTTCACGTCCGTGCTGATGTTGGCCAGGCCAAGCAGTCCGCCGAGATGGAAACCGCCTTTGGGGTCTGGGAATCCGTCAATGAAGACACCGACCATTCCCGTCTCCACGTTGGCTTGTAGGTCAGCCGTGGTGCCTTCCAGGTCCAAATTGGGTGAGTAGTCGGCAAGGAGTCCGCCGCCGATGGCAAGTCCGCGATTGGGGGACCCTCCGACCAACAAGTCGAGCGCGACCGAACCGCCGGACGCGGTAATGTCATCGTTATAGGTGACGGCTTGGCCACCAACGCCGAGATTGATCCGCAAGTAGAAGCCATCGTGCACATGGTACGAGCGGGCGACGGGCGCTTCGGGCTCCGGTGTGGTCACGTCGATGGCGGGCGTGCTCTTTTTTGGCGCGTCGGCCTGCGCCGCGTCGGCGGGTGGCGGCGCGGACGACGGCTCCCCTGCCGTAGCGGATACCGCGTCGCCGCTTGTGTCTGCCGCGGTCGACTCGCCACCGGGCGCGTCTTCCCAACCTTGTGCCCCCGCCGCACTTGTCCAGAGCACGGCGCTTGCCGCCGTGACCCCTGCAAGACCCCTCGTCCAACGTGCTCGATACTTCATGACTTCACCTTCAAGCTATGCGCCACTCAATGCAGCACTGTGAGATTGACGACTGAAAACCCACCGGCCGGCACGTCGACTTCGCCCCGCTTCTCGATACTACGCGCGCCCAGCAAGATCTGATGTCGGCCGGATTTGACCCAAACACGACCGAAGGCGATTCGCGCTGGCAGCGTCGCCCAGCTGCGCGTGTCCGGCGTGTCGGTTGCGGTCAGCGTTGCTTGAGTGCCCAAGCCCAAGAGCAGACTGAGCGCGCCGCCACCGGACCCGCGGCGTACCGCCTCGCCCGCGACCACACGGGTGAGCATGCGCGTGATGGCGGAACCTACGACACCGCCACGGGCTGTTTCCCAGGCGACCTTCGCTTCGCGGTCGACTGCCAACACGCCTTCCAAAAACTGGCCCTGTCCGTCAAGCGCGAACGTCGGCACGCTGTACTGCCCGCGTGCCTTTCCCAACTCCGGGTAGTTGACCCAGGTGACCAATCCTTGGGCGGCCAACGCATTGGCGCGGCCGCGGTCATTCGGACTGATCGCGCCCGAAGCGTAGGTGAGCGCGAGGCCGATCGGAATACGCTTGGCGTATTTTGCTGGAACGCGGCCAAAGTTTACGATCACTAGCAGTTCGCCGTGGGTGTCCGTGAAATCCGGCTCGGGCGCTGCTGCGGGCTTCGAGGCCTTGCCCGCATGCTTCCGCTCATCGGCGTTTGCGGCTTCGGGCTGAGCAGTCTCGTCAGACTCGCCTTCTGGTACATCTGTCCCTGACTCTACGGGTTTCAGCCGCGGGTCCGCGTCTCCAAGGATCTCGCGGATGCGCGGGCTTCGGAAGCTGGTGTCCTTCGCAAGGCGCCGCACCGGTTCGGTCAACGTGCGGTAGCTGCCGTACTTCAACGCTTCGTCGTAGTAACGCAGCGCTTCTTCGGCGCGCCCACTCTTCTCAAAGACAAATCCGGCCAAGTAGCTGCCCGGCGCGGCCAAGGACGCTCCCGGATTCTCCGTCTCTTTCAAGTAGCGCTGCATCACGGCGAGACGCCTGGCTTCGACCCGCGCGCCCGAAAGATCCTGGCGCACCAAGTAGTTCACCAGGTTCATGCTGTTGATCATCAGCTTTTCGTAGGCCGGAGCTTTGTACGGCCCGGTGGAATCGCTAAAGAGGTAGCGCCCGATATCCGCGGCAGCGCTTCGAGAAAGATCCAAGACTTCGATCTGTTTGTCGGCGACTTGGAGGTCACGGCTGGACAGCTTGTATTCGTCCAGTTGCTGCAACACCATGGCGCGATCCAGCAGCAAGATCGCCTGATCCCCACTGAGGTCTTTGGGGAGCTGCTCTGCACGGTCCACGCCCAGCTCTTCGTTGATGAGGGCCAGGGCCGTTCTTGGGTCTCCTGCGTCCAGCGCGTTGCGCGCTTCCAATGTTCGTGCGGCGTGACCTCCGCACGACGTGGTCGCTACAGCCAACACAAGCCCCGCGCACGCAGTGCTCCGGCGGCGCGGGCGGTGGCGACACGGGCTGTGGGCACTCTGCATAGAGAGCTCGGGGCGCGGGCGCGCTACCGCACCAGCGCTTTAGTGATCTCCGTCTTGTTCTGGAAGGCAATAGCGCCGGTCTCCACGTCGAGCACCTGCAAGAACATGAAGTACTGCACCCGCCGTTCGTCGTCGCTACGCTCGTCAGCGGAGAACACCTTGCCCGTAACGAAATAGCGCGCGCCGATCTGCTTACCCCAACGCGCCATATTATTTGGATCGTAGCCGCCTGCGTACTGCCGCCGCACTTCGTCCATGATTTGGGGCTGGCGTTCGAGGCTCACCACCTGCACGTGGCCCGCGTTGACCAGCTTCGTCTCGATGTCGCTAATCAACGCCTCCAACGCGCTGTCGACATGTTCACTGGTCTCGTTGCGCAGCGGCAGCACCGCCACCGTGGGCTGGTTTTCATTTTGCCAGCGCTTGATCACGGCGGACGCTTGCAACGCTTCCATGTTCGTGTGCAGAGCCTGAGCCAGGTCGCGCTTGTCCAAGCCCGTGCTCATGGCTTCGTCGTCTAGCCCCTCGACATCGCCACCGCGCACCGCTTGCGGCCCTCCGCACGCTTGCGCAAGCATTGCCGAGCAAGAAATTAAGACCACCGCGACGCTCTGAATTTTCATGACGGATCCCTCATACCAAGCCGGAGCTGCCGCAAGCCTAGAAAGGTGCGGTGGCCATGAGTTGGACGGACCAGGCAGTTGAGGAATTCGACGCGTCAGGCGCCGTTGGGGGCCGAGCTTGTCGGCCCGGCCATTTCAGCCAGGTTCCTTCTCAGATCCCAGGCGGGCAGGGACCCACCATGGGCTGGGGTGCGCCCGGCACCGTGAGCGAGCAGGTGCCGTCAGCGTTCTTCATCACGCCAGGGATCGCCGTAGGCGTGCCGGTGGCCGCCGGCGCTGCGCCGGGATCTGTCGGTGCGGGCGCCGCCGGGGCGGGCGCAGGCGCGGGGGCCGGGGCGGGCTGCGCCATGGGCGCGGGCTGCGCGCGCGCGGGGCCGTCCCGCGGGGGGGTTTGTTGCTGTTACCCCCGGGGGGGCGCCTTCTTTTGGGTCCCCCCCTCGGCTTCTTCCGAACCGCCACAGGCACCAACAAACAACGCGCCAACGACCACACACAGCGTGCTCACGTACTTCATGCGCGCACTTTTGCACGCCTCCGGCGCTGAGGCCAGCCGCAAACGCCGGGCTTGGCCTATCCTGAGCATGTGTTGCGCATGCTCGCTAGCCTCCGAACGCTGTCCAAAGAAGCGTACCGCATATTTTCGGACCGGGGCGCACGCCTCTTATCGGCCGGCATCGCGTTCTACGCCTTGCTCTCCGTCGTTCCCATTTTGGTGATCGCTCTGCGCCTGGCCGCGCTGGTGGTTGACCCCGCCACCCTCGACGCGGCCCTGCAGAGCCAACTCGACGCGTGGGTTGGCCCCCAAGGCGGCGTCGCA
>CALMUT010000251.1 GCA_937872925.1 uncultured Myxococcales bacterium
GCAGCCGTCGCAGCCGTCGCGGCCGTCGCGGCCGTCGCGGCCGGCGCAGCCGTCGCAGCCGTCGCGGGCGTCGCAGCCGTCGCAGCCGTCGCGGCGGGCCGGTTCACAACTAGAGCCCCTGATTCAAATGGTACGTCAACGCCGCTGCGATGCAGCACGCCAACTGTTCCTTGGGCAGCACGTCGTCTTCGTGGAACACGATGGCGCGATTGCCCGCGAACTTGAAGTCGCTGGGAAACATCCCGCGGAAGGACTCGATGAGGTTGGTCTGGCAGTGGAAGTAGATCGCGTACTGCTTGGGTTCAGCTGCTTTCCAGGCGATGCGGATGGTGCTGCCGCTCTTGGTTTGTGGCGTGAGGTAGGCGGGTTCTCCCCATTTCAGGGTCTCTTCAAGACGGCCGACTCCTGGTGTGGCCTTCGCGGTGTCCAAGATCAACTTGCGCAGCGCTAAGAGCCTGCGGCGGGGTTTCGCTGGGAAGCTTTCGAAGGCGGCGGCTACGCCCGGGTGCTTGATGGACTTCATGGATAGCGACTTCTCTCGGACGTGCGCCCGTGAGATCCGACAGACGCACCTCCACTCACCTAGCGCGGGCAGGGCGTTTCGCAAGCGAAAGGCGAAGCAGAGGCAGCGTCCGCGCTGTTCCCGCAACCGGTGCGGGAACCTCGCCCTCGTAGACAGCGCCCAGTCTTTCGTAGAACGGCCGCGCGTGCGGATCGGATTCGATTCGGATGCTCGTCCAGCCCTGCTCTCGGCCGAACGCTTCCACGTGCTTCATGAGCGCGCGGCCCACTCCCTGCCGCTGACTCCGGGGCGAGACCCACAGATGGGCGATCTCGGGTTCGTCGGCCTCATCGACGGCGACCACGCCGACGGGCTTGCCGCTGAGTTCTGCGACAAAGACATCGTGTTCGCGCAGGTACCTGGCGGAAAAGCTTAGTTGCGCCTCCCACGCCTGGAGCCACTCGGCAGGATACCCCCAGGACGCCTTCGCGCTCTTTGCGAGTTGAGTCAGCGCGTCTGCGTCTTCGCAAACGGCCCGACGGAGCTTGAGCTTGGATCCCATTTCAGCGCTGTGGATCACATACCCGCGCTTGCTCAGCGCATTTGGAGATCGCGTCAGAACGCTCCGCATCAGGCAGCTTCTTGACGTAGGCGCGCTCGCTGCAGGCGGAAGTGGCACGCGTGCAAGCGATGCGGCGCAGCTCCCGTGCGCGCCTTAAGTCTTGAACCACTCCCCAGCCGTTGGCGTAGGCTTGGGCCGCTTGGGCGCAGCTCAGGTGCCCCCGCGCCTTCTGCATGCATTCGGCTTCGACCAATCGAGCCGCCAGGGAATGCGAGCGGGACGCCGGCACCCAGTCGTATAGGTGAAACAAACTCACACAGGCCTCGCCAAATCCCGCGAGGCAGCTGGTTTCGACCAGGCCGATGCCACGCTCGGGCTCCTTCTTCACCCCCGCGCCGCGCAGATACGCCATGCCCAGGCGTAAGCAACTGGGTGCGTGGTCAGCGCTGCACTGTTTCTCGCAGTCGGCCAACTCGGGCACCGTTGCGGGATCGCCCCAAGCGGGCACGCGGCGCGGGTTGACGCGTTTGGCGGAGCGCATCATGCAGATCAGATCGTCGGGACGGCACGACGTTGCCTCGCGCTTGTCTCGCTCCAAGCCGCAGCGCAACTTGGCCGCGGCTGCCGTGGCGACGCAGCCCTTCTTCGAATCCCAACGCTCGTCGGGGTGGCACAGCGCTTGGATCCCCTGCCAGCGCGCGTAGTCGATCTCGGGCACAGCGACGGCGCTCTGCTCCGGCGTGCCTGCGTCCGCCGGCGTGTCTGGGATCGGCTCCGGCACGGCAACCGCGGCGGTTGCCACTCGCTGCGGCGGGCGCTGTGGTTCCGGTGCTGCGGATGGCGTACATCCCAGCGTCCCGCACACCAACAGCATGGCGCAGGTGCAGAAGACCCCCAAGGGCGGATGCTGCAACCAGCTCACGAGCGCATGATACACCGCGCGTGGCATGGAGTCCGCAGACGCCTCCAGCCGCGAAATGCCGAGCTCGGGGGCCGCCCGTCGCCGCCCGTCGCTGCAGGTAGCCGCCCGTCGCCGCCCGTCGCTGCAAGTAGCCGCCCGTCGCCGCCCGTCGCTGCAAGTAGCCGCCCGTCGCTGCAAGTCGCCACCCGTCGCTGCAAGTAGCCGCCCGTCGCCGCCCGTCGCTTCCCGTCGCTTCCCGTCGCTGCAAGTAGCCGCCCGTCGCTCTGCGCGGCTCGCAGCTATCTGACCGCAGCAATGGCCCCAGAGCCCTCGCTTGCCGGCGCGGGTCTCAGCTCAGCGCGTAGCACGGGTTCCTCGCAGCCGTATTTGTGCTTCGTGACTTCCGCGAGGGGCACGGCTTTGACGTCGCTCTTCCTCAACGCGGACAACGCGGTCGTCAGGGCGTCGGTACGGATGTAGTCGTGGATCAGCACCACGCCCCCGCGTCGGAAGCCTCGTGCCAGGTTGCCCGTGAGGAATGCGAAGTCGTGCTTCTTCTCCATGTTCGTGTCGCCGGATTCGTCGTGCCACATCACGTTGACCAGGCCAGCTTCGCGCAGCGCCGTGTCGTAGACCTCGCGTTGCCACTTTTGAGAAGGCTCAAGATACGGACCGCCCCCTGGGGGACGCGAATACAAGACGGCGTAAGGGCGCGCGCTTTTCTCGTAGCCCGCTTCGGTGAGCAGCAAGCGGTGCCGCGCGAGAAACTCCGGCCACGCGCGCAGCCGCTTTGCGGGCAGATACACCACGCTCTTCTGCTCAAAGACCCGGGTGTACAGCCGCGTGAAGTCGCTCTCGGATTGCGCAAGCAGCGCCAAGTCGATCAGGATGCGCGTCACTTCGTGTTGTCCGCGCACGTAGTCAATGCTGCCCCGCCCCGGGCGTCGCGCAGCCATCTTGACGTCGTGGTTGTAGCTATGGCTGCCAATCACGTGGCCCTCGGCGACCATGCGTTGGATCAGTTGGTACGTACCGGAACGGATGGCCGCACCAACCACGAAGAACGTGGCGTGCAGCTTGTGCTTCTGCAGCAAGTTGAGCACCTTCGGGGTCTTGCCGGGATGCGGTCCATCATCGAAGGTGAGGGCAACCTGCTGCGCGGGCCGCGGGTCGCGCGCGTAGAAGCCGACCGCGGGGCCGGTCTCGGGCAGGGTGCACCTCGGCGGCGGCGCCGACGGGGGTGGCGTTGCGCTCAGCGACTTGGACGAAGGTCCCGCCCCGAGGTCCTGCCCCTTCGACGCACCGTCATGGTTCAGGGGTTTCCCCACGAGCTTGGCGGACTGCGGCGCGGCGGCCTGCGGCGCAGCGAGGAAGTTGCCGTCCTGGCTTTGCGTAGGGTTCGCTGCCGGCGTTTTCGTCCAAAGCGAAGGCGGATCTCCCGCGCTCGCGACTCGAGGCGACGAGGCCGGGCGCCCGCAGGCGGCTAGGGCAAGGGAGGACAAGACCAGGGCAGCGGCTGCGAAGCTTTTCATCTCGAGGGCAGTACGCAGAAGCGTGACAAGCGCGGAAAACGCGCTGTTTCGCAGTATTTGGGCCCGGGGATTTCCGGAACCGGCGCCATCGACGCCGCGTTGGGCCTTTTTCGCTCCAAAGCGACGAATGGCTGCGACTCGTGCTGAACCGCCGGCTCCAACTCGGCGAGGACGTGGTGCGAGACATGCCGAGACGACTGACTGCTTTGAAATTGGGTTTGGGTTGGGGCGCCGTGGCGCTCATCGGCTTCTGCCCTGGCGCAGCGGGCGCGGCTCCGACGGCTTCGCAGCCCATTGACGTCGCACCGCGGCTGTTTGTGCCCTCGAATTACACCTCCGAACCCGTGCTGGGCTTGGCGACCGGCGGGGGACGCATCGCGGTGCTGTCTCAAGGGGGCCTGACGCTGTTGCAGGAGAACCTGACGCCCGTGGGCGAGCTCATGGCGTACGACGTCGACGCGTCGAGCGTTGCGTTCGATGGCACGGACTTTCTACTGGCGACCTACGCCAAGCAGCCTGCCTCTGGGGGCAAGACGTATCTGGGCGCGCTCGAAGTACAGCGGCTGGCGCCAAACGGAACCCTCAAGGACGCAGCGCCGGTGCTGGGCACCGTGCAGGAGACGGGCACCTTTGACTCCGACGTTGCCATTGCGTGCAAAGCACCTGGAGATTGCCTGGCAGCATTCTCGATGCGGCTGTATGGAACCGGCGGCCAGTCCAACAAGGACATCTGGGTTGCGCCAGTGAAGAACGGGCAGCCCGGCGCGCCGATCCAAGTCACGACTGCCGCTGCGGACCAGATCAAGCCGACGGTCGTGTGGGATGGTTCGAATTGGGTCGTGGCCTGGGTCGATCTGCGCTTCGCGACCAGCAGCACGCCACAGTACAAGAACATGTTGCTCTACGGCGCGCGGGTGAGCGCGGCCGGCGCCGTGCTCGATCCTATCGGAGTCGTGCTGGCGGACTACGCGGAGCTCGCTGACACCAGCAACACAAGCGTTTCGACGTCGCTACCCGAGGGGATCGCACTGGCCAGAAGCGGCAGCACGACGCTTTTGGTGTGGCGCGGAACGAACTCTTATGACCTGCGCGGACGCCGGCTCGCTGGCAATCTGGCGTCCCTCGACGCGACGCCGATCTTGGCGGCAGCCAGCGGCGCTTCTTGGGCCATGGCGCCGCAGCTGCTGCCAGCGTCCGACGGCTTCACGGCCGTATTCGGCGATAGTGGCAGCGGCTTTGGCGCGACGAACGTCGACATGATTGCCCTGGGCTTCGACGGCAAGCCCAAGGGCAACGTGGTCAAGGCGGGCACACACTTCAGCTACGGACTATTCGCGGCGCGCCTTTCCGACGGCAGTCTCGCCTTGGGCAAGACGGTGCCGGGGCCGAAGAAGAACTCGCTTGGCAACTACTACACCGATACTTGGGTAGAGCGCGTGCACGCAACCAGTGGCAATGAACTGGGTGCCACCTACGTCTCGAAGGCGCTCACGGTTGTGAACGGCCGCGCGCTGGCACAGTCGCCGCAGCTCGGCGTCGTGGTGTACGCGGACAATCGCAACGGCGACAACTACCAGTACACCAGCATCGATGTGCATGCGGCAGTGCTGACCGCGACGGGCAGTGTGGCGCCAAGTGCCGGCATCAAGCTCTCGGCGCCGGCCAAAGCCGTGGTTGTCGCCGCGGCGGGCAGCAGCCGCGCCCTGGTCGTCTGGGAAGATGCTCAGACGACTCCACGCAACGTGATCGGCATGCTGCTCGATGGCTCAGGCAGCATCGTCAAGAACATCGTCTTTGGCGGACAATCTTACGACGAGTCGTCGCCAGCGGTGGGCTTCGATGGGCAGAACTTCATCGTGTCCTGGACGGATCGCGGCAATGGCTACGACGCGGGCGTCTTCCGGCGCTTGGCTCCGACAGGTGCCTTCGTCGATCCGGCAGTCGTGTTCCTCGAGCCAGGCACCACTTCGACCACCAGCATCCAGGACTTGGCGTGCGCGGCGGTCGGCGGCTGTCTCGCGCGTTCCGGGAGCAAGTATTATCTGTTGCAGAACGGCGTGGTTGCGCCGCCGAAAGCGGCCTGGGAGTTGGGGCTAAGCGGTTTCAATACACCGGCGCTCGTCGGGGGCAGCAGTGGCTTTGCGCTGATGACAAAAGGCGCGGGCTTCGAAGACATCGCATTGATCCGCCTCGCGGGGAATCTTGCGGTGTTAGACGCCGCCGCGGTCCCGCTCTTCGATGCCAACTACGTGTCGAGCTTGGTGCCCAAAGCCCAGGCCGTTGCGCACAACGGCAAGCGCTATGTTGCGGCGTGGACCAATGGCAAAGGCGTCTCACTGGCCAGTTTGCCGGAGACCGGCGGCGCGTCGCTGCCGTACTTGCTCGACACGCCAGGATCCGCGGCGGGCTTCTACGACACCGCCGCGAAGAACTTGCTGCTCTCCGGTCACAGCGACAAGACCGTCATCGGTTATCAGGACGCCGGTCGCTTGGTCGTGACCCAGGTGACGGCCGTCGAAACCACCGGCGGCAGCGGTGGCAGCTCGGGGACTGGCGGCAGCGGCGGAACCGGTGGTAGTTCCGGAAGCGGCGGAACCGGTGGTAGTTCCGGAAGCGGCGGAACCGGTGGCGTCTCTGGCACCGGCGCCGCGGGTGCAGGCGGAGTCGCCGGAAGTGGCGGAGCCAACACGGGCGGAGCGGGCGGCGGCTTCGGCGGTTCGAATACCGGCGGCGGAAACTCCGGTGGCGTCGCCGGCACGGGAGGTTGGAACACCGGTGGCGAAGCGGGGACGGGCGTCGGCGGCGTCGGCGGAGTCGGCGGATGGAATAGCGCGGGGGCAGCAGGCGCGGGAGTCGGTGGCTTCGGCGCGTTCGGCGGCTTCGGCACCGGTGCGAGCTTCGGCGCAGCAGGAGCCGCAGCCGCCAGCAGCGGAAGCAACGCAGATCCGGGGTGCGCGTGCCGCGCCGGGGCGAAAGCGCCCAGCAACTCGCCGTGGAAGACCCCGGTGCTGCTGCTGGGCCTCATCGGGCTGGTTGCGCGCCGGCGAAAAACCTAAGAAGGCATTGGTCTTCCGAGCAGCCACTGGGCGCGCGCAAAACGACCGCACGTGGCCGCGCCGGCTACAGCACCGTCAAGAAGCGCGCGTAGGAATACAGGTTCTCTCCGCTGCCTTCGCTGACCGTGAAGTAGCCCAACCCGTCGGGAGCGAAGGCGAAAGCTTCGCCCTGGGGTTCCTTGTGTAGCGGCAACTTGCATGGCGTTTCGCTGAACGCATCGCCCATCTCGCGCCCGGGGATCCGTCGGAAGGCGTAGGCGCGGTCCAACGTCCTGAGAACGACCAACTCGCCATGCGGTGCAATATCACCACCGGTGACCTTGGTGCTTCCGCTCAGAGGCGACGCGCCGAAATCAAGAGTGGCCACGCGCTCGAGCGTGCGTAGCGTAGTCGTATGCGGCGCCGCCGCGCGGAACACGTGGGACTTGCCCGACGGGTTCTTGCTGACGACATACAGGTCCGCGCTGAGCGGGTCGACGAGGAGCGTCTCCGCGTCGTAGCTCTTGCCGTCGGGGTATTGGAAGGCGAGGGCCTCGACGCCGTTGAGCTCCTGTGAGCCAAGCAGCGTGTCGGGTTCGGCCACGCGATAAACAGTGATCTTCTTGCGCTGCCCGTCGACGTCGCCGGTGTCAGCCACGTACAAATACTGCTGGCCAAGCTCAGGGCCCGGACCCATCGCTAGGTCTTCCCAATCGATGGCCGTTGCGCCGGCCAGGCTGAACTGTCCCAAATCCTTGCCGCCGTCCACACCCACCGCGAAGAGCTCGGCGTCGGACCCCGAGTCATTGTGCATCCACACCACGCCGGGGTGTTTGCGGCTGACGGCCATGCCCGAAGCCTCCGAAAGCGTCGCTGCGTCGAGCTTGCCCTCGCTGACGGGCTGATCAAACCACGGGCATTCGAAGGTATCCGATAGTTCTTCGGGCAGGGCTCGCGGTCCTTCGGGGAAATCCCCTTGGCTGTCGCCGGCGGGAAAGCTCGACTCGAGCGCGTTGAGTTGCTCCTGCACGGCGCCGCGTCGTTCGTTCACGAAGTCCAGCACGCTGACGGAACGCATTCCGCCTTGTTCGACGGCGCGCCCTTGAAACACATGCTCGGTGATCGCGCGCGTCGTGAACGCACGACCGGTAGAGGGCAGGGCGTCATCCGCACTGGCCTCCTGGGCGACTGCGGTTTCGATCCGAGCCCAGAGTCCGCCGCCACGGCCATCGTCGATGGATTGCTCGAACTCAGCCAGAGTAAAGCGTTTCTTCAGCAGGTAACGCAGATGGTCCAAGTAGTAGGACTGGAAAGAATCGTTTTTGAGCAGCAGCGTCACGAGGGGCAGCGCGGTCTTGCCCTGGCCACCATGCACCGACAGCGTTGCGTCTTCCCACTTGCTGACGTGGGCGTGGGCCCAGTCTGCACTGAAGGCGTCTGTCCCGAGGGACCGCACGTAGTTCCACGGAATGAAGTGGAAGTACGGCTGTTGCATGAAGCCAGCTTCGTCGCCGCCGCGCCCGGAGTTGTATAGATAGTAGTTTGCCGCGCTGCCCCAATAGTTGGACCAGCCCCCGACCAGGCTATTGACACCCGCCCAGCGCAGAAATGTGCGTACGTCGAAAATGCTCTCCACGCTTTCGCGATAGGCGTCGGTGTTGAAGCGTTCGTCGCCGCCGGGAATGTCCACGCCGTGCAGCGTGCGGATAAAAAGCGCCAAATCGTCGTAGCTTTGCCACTGGTTTGGGCTGCTCTCTCCGGTGTTGCTCTCCAGTCGATAACTGCGCGCTTCGAGGTCGCCGCCCTTTGTGTACGCCGCCCCAGGGCTCTGCCCCGCGCCGGGCGCGCGGTAGCTCAGGTCTGCCGGACCTAGGTCATTGTCTTCATCGCGGCCGCGATACAGGCTACCTTCGTCGTTCTTGCCGTAGTGCTCTTGTAGGAATCCCTTGTCGATGTTCTCGACGATAGAAAACAGACCCTGGTACTCTCCGTCGATACAAAGCTTGGCGTAGGCTTGACGCGGCGCGGGCACTTTGGCGCGTGCAAATACTTCAAGCGCAAGGGCCTCGCGCAGCTGTGACGGGTCGCTGCCCATGGCTGAGAGCGCCAGAGCCCGCATATCGAACATGCGCGCGGCTGGGTCCGTGAACTCAATCGCTAAGGACACCTTGCTCGCATTCGCCTCCGCATCTTCGCTTCGCGCCAGACTGAAAGCGTCCGTCGAGTGCAGCCGGTCCTTCTTCTTCAAGGTGGTGGGACAGGCCTCGGTTTGGGAAGCGGGCGCCGCATACACACCCAGCTTGGCCCCGGTCACGCTGGTCGACTTGGCGTGCGCGCCCGGCGGCTCCGCTCTGCCCCAGCCGCGGATGTCGATCACATAGACGTCGTCACTAGCGAAAAACTCCGCCTTGCGCTGACTCACGCTGTCCGCTTTGCCGCCGACGCCCCCGCCGCCGCCGCGATCGCCACTCGGATCCACCGGCTCGCCGCCACAAGCCGCGAGCAACAGCAGGGCCGCGAGGCTTGCGCCCGGAAACAGTTCACGCGGGGACATCGTGTAGCACCAGCACCTACATTACCGCACACGCAGTTTCAGTGCAGCTGGAAAAGCTGTCTCGGAATTACCCCAATAATAACCACCAGTTGAGGATGAATTGCTTTGGGTCGATGCCCTGGGCCGCGCTGGCTCCCTAATCCCGCGCGTTGCCCCAGGGGGCCAGGGCGGCGCGCCATCGCGATCCTCCGGCGGGGTTTCGAAGCTGTCACGGATCGACGTACACAGTGACCCTGCCGTGCGCGACGCCCTGGACACTTTGGACGAAGCCGAGCTCTTTGCGCTCGTGGCCGCCGCTGGCGCCGCGGCACGCGGTGCTCAGTCCGAGCTGTACGCGCGTCACGTGCGCTTTCTCTACGGTGTGCTGCTCAAGCGACAGGCGCGCACGCTCAGCCTGGCGGGAATGAACGCCGAAGATCTGGTGCAGGAGACGTTTCGTCGCGCCTTCGAGCGCGCGCATACCTTTCGTGCAGATGGCATCACGGACACGGAGCGCGTGCGCCGCCGCGCCCGAGCGTGGCTCGGGCGCGTGGCGCAGAACATCCTGGCCGACCGACTTCGAAGCGTGCGGGAGATCAGCGCGTCGCCCTATCTGGAACGCGTCAGCACCGAGGACATCGACGAAGCCCCCGCGTCCACGCCGCAGCTGCGCTTACTTCGGGAGGCGCTGACGAGCTTGTCCGAGCGCGAACAAGATGTGCTGCGCGTAACAGCCATGTACCAGAAAGCTGGCGAAAAGCAGCGACTGCCTAATGCCGTGAGTCAGAAGCTCGCGCAGCGTTGGGACACCAATAGCGAGAACGTGCGCGCGATCCGCAGTCGCGCCATGAAGAAAGTGAAATCGTTCATGCAGGCGCATGCAGCGGCAGCCAAGGAGGGACCGTGACTAGCGGCGAAGACGACATGGATCCCAAGGACGACGCCATCGAGGCTCTCTTGCCTCAGGCGCTCGAAGGCGAATTGATCCCGACCACGGAGCCAGAAGTCCTGCGCGCCGAGGCCGCTGGCGTTGAGTTCGAGGGCGCGCTTCCCGACGCGCTGCGGGAGTTTCAGCCCGCGCCGCCTATCGTGGCCGCCGCGCCCAGTTCGCCGCCGCAGAGCGATCCCGCTGGCTCCGCCAAAGATCCCGACGCCGACGACGCTGACGATTCCAACGAAGCAGACGATTCCGACGAAGCCGACGATGCAGACGCCGACGAAGCAGACGCAGACGAAGCAGACGACGCAGACGATGCAGACGATGCAGACGACGCAGACGACGACCTAGGCCCCGCCCGGGAGCGTTTCGACGCCGACGACGTGGACGCCGACAGCGTTGCACCCGAGAGCCTGGCCGACGTCGTGCCGCTGTCACGGCGTCGCCGGGCGACGCCGTGGCTCACGCATGTAGCCGCGGCGGCGCTGGGCGCCGCCGCGGTGGCCACGTTGGTGATCGGGCGCGGCGAGCCCACGGCCCCGCCCGGGGGCGCGCCGTCGCATACCCCCGAGCCGCCAGCCGTGCCCGATGCGGCGCCCGACGCAGCGCCCAAGGTGGTGACGTTGCCGGCGCCCGCGGCCTGCGGCGCGGGCTGCTGCGCTGGAAAGAGGTGCAAGACGGCGACGCCGGAGCTGGCGGAGTGTGCCTCCGGGCGCAGCTGCATCCCGTGCACCCTCGCCGACCTGGGCGCCACGCGTTTTCGCGTCAAGCTTGGAGCACTGGCTCCGCTGGACGCGGGCCGCGCTGCGATGGATCGTGCTGCCCCCGGTAGCGTTGAAGTCTGCGTGCGCGCTGGCGGCTCGGCGGAAGTATGCGTGCCCGCACATGCGTCCGCGAGTGCGGACGCACCCTGGTCCAGCCTGCCGCTCGTGATCTCTGCGCAGGATCTATTGGCGGCGCTGATCGTGCGGGTGCGCCAGCGCGGCGTGGCGACGCCGTTGGCGGAGTGGCAAAGCCCGGTGCCGGTGAGTCCCACGGTGCTCTGCCGCGGTCTGTCTGTGAAACCGACGACGCCGAAAGCCGAGGCTTTCGGCGTCGTCAGTCTGTTCCTTGACGACACGCACTATGTCGAGGCGGCCCGCGGCGCTGCGGTTGCCGCCTTAGCGGCAACCGCAGCGCGTATCCAGGGCGGCGCGCTCAAGGCAAAGATCTTCCAGACTCGCCGCGGCGGCGATCAGCGTTTTGCGTTGGTCTACGGCCCGATCTCCCATGCCGAAGCAGAAAAACTACGCTGGGCCCTGCTCGAGGGTGGCCAAGACGCCCGCGTGACCCTAGGCGAAGAT
>CALMUT010000252.1 GCA_937872925.1 uncultured Myxococcales bacterium
GGGCCAAGAGTCTTTGTGTCGGCGCGGGTCACGCGTGATCGATCGGTTGCGCCTGGTGGTGGATTTGTTGGGCCCGAAAGCGGGGAAGTTTCCCCGCCGTCGCTCCGGGGGCCCCGACCCCCGTCGCCCTGCTCGCGTAAGTGGCTGCTGAAGTGACTGACGCGTCGTGAACGCACACGCCCTCGCCCACTCTCGCGCCCACTCTCGCGCCCACTCTCGCGCCCACTCTCGCGCCCACTCTCGCGCCACGCGCGCCGAAACAGCGCGGGGCGTCGAGCTGTCATTGGCGCGAAACTGCGACTCTTGCGACCCTGTCGCGCGCGGCCTTGGCGTTGTTGTCGTTGTGACCGATTTCCGCTCGGAACGATCACGCCTTTGATTTCGCGCCGGAGGCGCCAGCGGCACTGACGAGCTGCGCCATTCGGGACAGCAGAGCGGAGAGTGCGCCCGCCACCTCCGCGGGAGCCTCGATGCGCAGGCTCCCGCTCGGAGTGAGCTCCACGCGAAGATTGGCTAGCAGGTTCGCAACATCGGCGGGAACGACCCCCGCAGCGGCAGCGCTGGCTCCCGCGGCGGACTCCGCGATGGGCAACTCGCGCGCCTTGGGTGAATCCAGGTCTACGTCCCGCTCTGACATCGGGTCTTCGTCCCACACGCGTTCGTCGTCTTCGTCTTCGTCATCTCGCTCGAGCACCACGGGTGCGGGTGGGTCGACTAGGCGTTCGACCTGTTCCAGGAACGGAGCGGCTCCGTCGAAGCTCACCGCGTCGCTGGTGCCATCGAAGACACTGCCGAAGAGAGCGCGCTTGTTGCCCACGATACTGCTGATGCGCGATTCGATGCCGTAGTCGCAGACGAGGTTGTACACGTCGATGGGACGCTTCTGCCCGAGCCGATAGATGCGTCCGATGCGTTGCTCGAGCACCGCTGGGTTCCAGGGCAGCTCCAGGTTGATGCAGGCACTGCCCGCGCGCTGCAGGTTGAGCCCGACGCCGCCCGCGTCACTCAGTAGCAGCACACGCACGTTGGGATCGTCGTGAAACTCCACAATGCTGCGGGTGCGCTGCGCCGGGCGCTCCGCGCCGGTAAAGAATCGCGCGGAAAGACCCGCATCCCCGAGCACGTCCCCCAGGCTCCAGTGCGCGAGCCGCAGCATGCGGCGCCACTGGCTGAAGATCACGATCTTGCGCTCTTGCGCCACGGCAATATCTTCGACCAGCCGGCGCAGTTCCAGCAGCTTCGGTGCAAAGAGCGTCGCGAGGCGCGCGGCGTTCGGGCGAGCCGTGGCTAGTGCAGGCCAGAGCGATTCGAACTCGACTTGACCGAGGCCGTTCGAGATCATGCGCTGCTTGTTCAAGAGTTGCATCAGCTGCAGGAACTCTTCTTGACGCAGCGGACGCTGGTGTCGTCTGGCGACGAGCCGCGCAATGGGACGGTCCAGGTCGTCGTGCGCCAGGCGCTGCGCTTCGGTCATCTCCACGGGCACCCGTGTATCGGTGCGGCGCGGTAGCTGTGTGAGCACTTCTTTGCGCACGCGCCGAAGGACGCAGGGTGCCAAACGCTGGCGCAGCGTGGTCAGATTGCGGGCGCCGGCCTGGCCGCGCCCGCCATCCCCGAGCAGCTGGGTGTAAGCGGGCACCAGGCGCCACTTGGGAGCCAGCGCCACATCGTCAACCCAATCGAGCAGCGACGCCAGCTCTTCGAGGCGGTTTTCCATGGGCGTGCCCGTCAGCACCAAGCGATAGTGCGGCGTGAGAGCTTTGGCGGACGGTGCGCTTTTTGTTGCCCCGGTCTTGGTACGCCGCGCCCCGTCTAGCACCACGAGTTCCGGCGCGAGTTCGCGCACCAAGTCGAAGTCGCGTAGCAGCTGTTCGTAACCGATGATCCCGAAGCCGCGAGAAAGAGCGCGATACTGCCGGGCCCTTTCCTCTGGCGCGCCGTCGATCACACAGGCGGGCGCGCTGCTTGTGTCGCGCCACTCCCGCAGCCACTGCTGCTTCAAGCTAGCCGGCACCACGAGCAACCCGCGCGAGATGCGACCGCTGCCGAGCAGCGCGTGGCAGATCGCGACAGCCTGGGTCGTCTTGCCCAAGCCCATGTCGTCAGCCAAAAGCAAGCGACCCTTGCGCAAAAACTCAGTGACGCCTTCGCGCTGATACGGATAGAGCTTGCGCTTGAGTGTCCGCAGGGTGGCCAGGGCCTTGGGCAAGGCGGTCTCGCTGGTCAATTGGCGGGAGCAGCGCGCGGTTTCCTCTTCGATGATGGCGCGCGCCGCGGGACTCTTCTCAACGCGCGATTTTTTCATTGCTGTCAAGGTTGTGTGTCGTTGCTTCGCGGACCGGATCTGCGTCAGGTCTATGCGACCCTCCGTCGTGAAGCAGCGCGCAAGCTTGGCCGCAGGGCGCTGACCTTCCCAAGCAATGCCCGCCAGTCGGTCAATGGGTCCCTGCAGCGGCAGCGTAGGGTCCCAGATCATGCGAGCGCTGCGTGGCAAGATCTCGCGCTCGGCGCGGGCGAGTCTGCGCGCCGACGCGTAGATGGACTCGAGCACTACAAGAAGATGCTTGCACAGACCCAGAGAGCTCTTTGTGTAGTCGGGGCAGTCGCAGCTGCCGCGCGGTGGGCTGACGCACTCAAGTAGGGTCGTGTAAGGCCGCGCGCCTGAACGCTGGCCCTTGCGTCGGGTGGTGTAGACGCCCAGCACCGTTCTCTGGGCCGGTCGGCTCGCCACGCAGAGGTCGTCGCGCTTCGCAAAGGCCATGCGCCGGATCAGGGCTTGCAGCGCGGCGCTCTGCACCGCGAAGTCGCCGTCTGGGTGGATCGCCAGCACTTGAGAGACAACAACGGCAGCGGGGATGGCTCCGAAGCGCCGCTGTGCGTCCATGAGCAACTGCTCTTCGGTTTCCGTGGGGGGAGAGTCGTGGTCCAGAGGCGCGCGGGTCTCTGCGGACAGTCCTTCGTGCATCGTCCGAGCCATAGCGCCTCGCCGCGCGCAGCCCAAGCATCGTTTGTTCGAGCTTTAAAAAACATGCAAGCACACCGGGTGCACGCGCGTTTGAGAACGCACGACATTTCCCACGCAACCAGCCGCGGCTCTGGCCCGATG
>CALMUT010000253.1 GCA_937872925.1 uncultured Myxococcales bacterium
CGACGATTCCTCGCAGGCCCGTGGATTCACCCCGCGGGCGGGGAGGCGGCGCGGAGGATATAGGCCGGGGGCCCGCGGTGCTGGGGTGGGTCTAGCGGCCTCCCGCCGATGCCGGGCGCCCCGCCAGCGCCCGCCGCACAGCCCGCCGCGCAGCCCGCGGTCGGGCCGGATGGGAATCCCTTCGCCGGGTCCAATCCCTTTGCGGGTTCCAATCCCTTTGCCGCTGCCGCTGCGTCGAGTCCCTTCGGCGGTGCTGCAAACCCCTTCGAGATGGGCGCCGTCAATCCTTTCGCGGCTGGAGCCGCCGAACAAGCGCAACTCGAAGCCATGCGCGTGCCCGACGACGCACCGCCCGGCACCTATACCTATACGTTGATCAAGAGCGGCCCGGACGTCAGCCCGGACGAAGTCGAGCTGGCGCACGTAGCCAGCGTCGAAGTCATGGTGCTGTGGGGAACCAACGTCCTGCACGTATCGCATCTCACGCCGCCGCGTAACTTCTACGTTGGCGAGGAGCAGGGCAAGAACTTCGGCTGTGACTTCTTCGTTCCCTCGGAGAAGCTCGGCACCTCTCGGATGCCCGTCGTCGTTGGCGATCGCGCGTCCCTCGCGGTGGTGATTCCGCCCGGCGCCGTCGGCAGCATCGAGATCCCCGGCCAGCCGAAGATGACCTTGGACGAGGCGCGCGCGAAGGCGCAGCCGAGTGCGGAGGTCAGCGGTGGCCACCAGTTCCCGTTGCCTGCGGGTGGGCGCGCGCGAGTGGAAATCGGCCAGTTCGTTTTCCAGGTTGCGGCGGTCAACGCGGGCAAGCCGGCCAAGCACGGCATGGCGGCCGGTGTGGACTGGGCCGTGTTCATGTACTTCGCGCTGTCCTTCTTGGTGCACGGCGGACTCATCGCCGCGATGGCGTTCTTCGTCCCGCCCCTCGGTCTGACCGACGACGAGGATCTGGATCAAGACCGCATGTACCTGATCCAGCAGTACCTGAAGAGCGCCGCAGAGCGCGAGCAGGAGGAGAAGGAGACCGAGGAGGTCGTCGACGACAACGCCGACAACAAAGAAGGCGGGACGGGTACGCGCGCGAAGGGCGAAGAAGGTTCGATGGGAAATCCCACGACCAAAGCCGTGAACAAACGCTACGCGGTGCAGGGGCCCAAGGACAACAAGGACCCGCATATCGCTCGTCAGGCTGCTCTGCGTGAAGCGCAGGAGTTCGGCATGATCGGTCTGTTGAACACCGGCGCGGCGGGAGATCCCAACGCTCCGACGGCACCTTGGGGACGTGACACCTCCCTGGGCATGGACGACATGAGCGCTCGCGGAAATATGTGGGGCGACGAAATCGGCGACGCCTTCGGCGCTGGCGGTCTCGGTCTGTCCGGCATCGGCGAGGGCGGTGGTGGTCGCGGTGACGGCATCGGCCTGGGCTCCACCGGTACCCTGGGTCACGGTGCTGGAACGGGCACCGGGCAGGGCTTCGGCTCCGGTCACGGTCGACTCGGTGGTGCCCACAAGACCCGCGCTCCGAAGGTGCGCATGGGTGCCACGAGCGTGAGCGGCCGCCTGCCGCCCGAGGTGATTCAGCGCATCGTGCGACAGAACTACGGTCGTTTCCGCATGTGTTACGAGCAGGGCCTGTCCCGGAACCCGAACCTCGAAGGGCGCGTGGCAGTGCGCTTCGTGATTGGCCGCGACGGCTCCGTGTCCAACGTGTCGAACGGTGGCTCGGACCTGCCGGACAGCGGTGTGGTGGGGTGCGTGATCTCGGCGTATTACGGGCTCTCATTCCCGCAGCCTGAGGGCGGGATCGTGACCGTCGTTTACCCGATCTCGTTCTCGCCGGGCTGAGTTCCGCGAGTCGAACCGAGCAGCCGCAGGGGCCCCGATTGGGGCCCTTGTTGCATTTGGGCGCCTGGGGCGGCAGCGCGGCCCACGCCAGCCCCCGCAGCGCCAGAAAATCCTCGGTGGATCCGCGCTAAAATGGCCCACGAAGCGCCTTTACTTCGCGCCTCCCGTCCGCCTATGCTCCAGAAAGCTTTGGAATCGGCGGTTTCCCGAACAAATGCGGGGCCGTACCGCATTCTGGGGCAACCAAACGGCTGTGACGGACAGGCTAGCGCTGCCGCGTGGGGTGCGCCCCAATGGGCTCGGATCTGAGGAAGGGTGAGCGTTTCATGAAACTTCGGGTTGTTCACATCGCGGCGCTATCGGCGCTGATGGCCAGCACGGGCTGTGGTCGGGATCACATCGAGGCGATCAACCTCGCAAACGAGGGTGACCGCGCGGTTCAGGTCAATGTCGAAGGTGCGGTGCAGAAGTACGAGCAGGCAGTGCAGCTCGACCCAACGAACCATCGCATCATCTGGAAACTGGCGAAGGCGTACGAGAAGAAAGAGGACTGGGACAAGATGGCCTCGTCGCTATCACGTGCCGTCCAGATCGCGCCGGACTTTGCCAACTACTGGTTCAAGCGTGGCTACGCTTTGGTCAAGCAGGCAGAGGCAGGAAATCCCGATGCCTACGAGGAGTCCAAAGAACCTCTCAAGAAGTGCATCGAGAAGGATCCGAACTACGCCGAGTGCTACCACTTCCTGGCGGAAGCCTCGCTTTGGACCAACGACGAACAGGCCGCGTTGGACAACTACTCCAAGGCGATCGAGCACGATCCCAGCACTGCCTACTACTACCCGCCGCTAGGTGAGCTCCTGATCACCTTCAAGTTCTACAAAGAGGCGGAGCAGATCCTGAAGGAAGGCACGCGCATCGTCGCTCCCAGCGAGAAGGCGAACAACCACTTGTACGCGATGTACGTGTTGCGCTTCCAAGTCGCGCAAGCCAAAGACGACAAGGCTGAGATGGTCGCGTCCATGGAGAAGGCTCAGGAAGTGGCAGGGGAAACCCACCCGGAGATCAGCTTCAACCTGGGCAGCACCTACGCCGTGATGGATCCGCCACAGAAAGAGAAGGCGGCCCGGCTGTTGAAGTCTTTCGTCAAGCGCGCGTGTCGCTCAGCCAAGGCGGCGCAGTTCAAGGAACAGTGTGAGACCGCCAATTCGCTGATCCAGAAGCTCGGCGCCAGTGTCAATTGAACCCCGCCCGCTAAGCTCACCCGTCGTCGCCGCCTGCGCTGGTGCCGTCGATGCGTCGGCGCGGGTGGAATCTAAGAACGTAGTTTTCAACTGCTTGCTGCGTACCGCGCAGCGAGGCAGCGGCGCTCGCGTGCGCCAATAGCTCGAGGAAGCATGGATCTAGAGCAGCGATTGAATCAACTGGAGCGCCACCACGACTGGGCCGGTCTTGTCGAGGTGTTGGAGCAAGCTATCGTCGGCACAGACGATGCGGCCGAGAAGGCGGATCTGCATTTGCGGCTCGGCCGCTTGCTGCATTCTCAGTTCCTTCACGGCGTGAAGGCTCTCAAACACTTCCAAGACGCCTACAAGCTCAACCCTGCTCGGGTCGAAGCGCTGGCGGAAGCCCGGTTGATCTACTGGGAGCTCGGCAAGCTCAACATGGTCCAGAAGCTGCTGGAGCTGGAGCTGAAGAACGTGGACGACCCGGGCTTGGTCGCGTTGCTGTACCGAGAACTCGGCGACGTGCACTGCGACCAGGAAGACTACGAGCGTGCGGCAGATGCATACGCGCACGCACTGTCCTCCGCTGACGGAGAGGCGGACGCCGTCGGGCAGTTGCTCGAAGATGTCATGGTTGGCACCGAGGACTGGCAGGAGCGGGTCGGTGAGTTGCTGCGCTCGGCACATCAAAGCGCCGACGCGGAATTGAAGTCTCGCACTTTCGTGCGCGCTGCCCGCATCGCACGTCGCTACGCGCCGTCCGAGATGGAGGGCATCCTGGCTCAGGGGTACGCGGCGGATCCCGGGAGCCTGGCGGC
>CALMUT010000254.1 GCA_937872925.1 uncultured Myxococcales bacterium
GGATCCCTACTTCGGCGGCGCCGTGCAGATGACTCCGTTTCGCTGGTCGCACAACAACGATCGCTTTGGACCAAGCCAGGGTGCCGTTTTCGTGCAGGCCTCCCTGCTGCGATCCACCGAGAGCGACGCAACCCTGTCTCTCTTCGACCTTGGCTACACGCTATCCCTCGAACGCAACTCGAGCCGCCGCTTTCTGATCCCGTTTTTTGGTGGCACCGTCGGTGGCCTGTCCCACGAATCCCTCGGCACGTCTGCGTACACGTATCAATTCGCCGGGGCCCATCTGTATTGGCACCACAACTTCGTGGTCAGCGCCGAGGGCGGTTATCACTTCCCCTTCGAGCAAGTCGACGTCGTCCGCGGCCCCCGTGCGCAGTTCTCCGCGGGATTCTCCATGTGGTGAGCCTCTAATCTGGAAAACGCAGGCCCAGGCGCAGTTGCGGACAGACAGCGGCGCCGGCGGATGCGACAGAAGGCAGAGGCAGTGGGCGCAGACCCTTTCGCTGACTCTGACACCGGACGAGGCCCCTCGCACTCGGGAGAACGGATCACGGGCACCCGGCTTCGTCTCCGGCATCCTCTCGGTGTAGGGTCGTGTCGTGGACGCCACCAACCCCAGCAAGGTTTTCCGCGAGCGGGCGCTGGCGCTTGTGGCGCTGCTCTGCCTGGCGTGCGGCTCAAAGAGCGGGCTTTCCAATCTGGACGCGGGTGGGGCCGGTGGCAGCGGCGGCGTGGGTGGAAGCGGCGGCACAAGCGGCGGCGCGGGCAGCGGCGGTGTTGGCGGGGTCGCCGCGTCGCTGAACGGCCTGCGCTGGGAACTGCCTTGCTACGCTCTTGCCTCAGAAACGGTGTGCGACACCGACAATAGCCTCAGCCTGCAGACCACGCTAAGCGGTGCTTCGGGACAGCTCTACGCCGTGCGGCTACGGATCCGGGGCGTACTAGAAGAGAAAAGCTACTCCGGAGGAACGTCCCTCGGCGGTTTCATGCTGGGAGGCAGCCCCGCGGTCGACGACTGGAATACCTACGCCCTCACGGTCAGCGAGCCCGCGCAAACCCTTTTCCTCAATCCAGGGATCTCCGGGAACTACTACTGCGTGGGCGTGGACGACACCGTCACGCTCACCATGCGCGGCGGAGCGACCGTGCGACTCTGGGCGGAGGTCTACGACGCCCAGCAGATCGTGAATGTGGACGCATCCGGCAAGACGATTCTCGTGCCCGGCGTGCCGCCGTACCCACAGGCATTCAACGGGCAGTTTGCACAGGTGGACGTCGTCGATGTGCAGCCGATCTGACGCAGATCTGGGCGTTGTCGGATTTTTTCGCAAGAGGCGCCGGATCACGGTGTCTGTAGGGGCAGACGCAATGTTCCAAAGCATACGCAGTCAGCGCAGGGATCGTCAGACCCGCGCCGCCTATTTGAGCGGGCGCTCCCGCTCACCTTGGCTGCTAGCCATCGCACTATGTATCGGCTGCGCGACCACCCAACCCCAAGCGGCACGGCTCGCCCCCGACGGCGTCGCGCAGGAGGCCGCACCTCCCATCGACCGTGGTGCGACCTACTACGAGTCGGAGATTGGTGGATTGAGCCAGGAGGACGTCAGTGAGCACTTCTTGGCGCTACGACCTCGCCTAGAAGACTGCGTGCGCCGCGCATCCGGCCGCATGAGCACACTGGGGGGACGCGTCAATCTTCGCATGCGGCTGGACCGCGAAGGGCAAGTGCGCTGGGCCTACCTGAACGAGAGCACCTTGGGTGACCGCGACGCGGAACTGTGTGTGTTGCGACTGGTGAAGGGGCGCAGTTGGCCCAAACCTCTGAGCGGTGAAGGGCTCGCAGAGACGTCCTTTGAGGTCGAACCGGCCGAAGTGCCCACCGACCTGTCTGGCTTCAAAGGTCGCCTTTTGGCGGAGCGGGCACGCGCCGTGACGCGTCGCTGCCGCAAGGGCGTGCGCGGGGAGTTTCGTGCAACCGCGTACGTCGCGGGCAGCGGCAACGTGCTTTCTGCAGGCGTTGCGCCGTCGAGCGAACAGGCGGAAGCTGCGTCGGACTGCGTGGTCGAAGCGCTGCGCGGACTACGCGTCGGCCCGCTTGCTGGAGCGCAAACAACCGCGGCAAAGATCAGCTTCGACTTGCCCTAAGCCGCGCCCGCGGTCACAAACTGCAGCAACTCTTCGCAGCGCGATACACGCCGCCATCGTTGCCGAAGTACACGTGCGTGGCGTCAAGAGCTAGTCCATGGGGCGCCTTGAGCTTCTTGGCTAGCGGCTCAGCGGGGCCACCAGCCACGGGCGCACGTGCGACGTGCTGGGCGGTATTGCTGGCCCAGTAGACGTGCGTCGCGTCCACGGCGATGCGGTCGGCGAGCGCAGCAACGACGGTATCCACGGTGCCGGTGTTGTCTTGGCTGCGCGACAAGATTTGGTTTACGTCGATGAAGTAGACCTTGCCGTTGCCCAGAGCCACGTCCCCTGGCGCAAGCAGTCCAGACGCGACCGTGTCGACCGCGACGGGGCTGAGGGTATGTCGGACGACGTTCTGACCAAAGGCACGGTTAGACCACCAGACGTGGGTGGTGTTTGCTGCAATGCCGTAGGGATCACTGCCGCCAAGGGAGAGCTTCTCGACGGTGCCTCCAGTCACCGGGACGCGATACGCGCCGGTCGGGTAGGTCGTCCAATACACGAACCCGCCTGCCAGGCTGATGCGCTGCGGGACGGAACCATCACTGGGCGCAAGCTGCGTGGCCGCACCCGACGTCTTGTTGACCTTCTGAAGCGTGAACGCAGCGTCGGACACGTAGGCGTGGGTTGCATCCACAAGGATAGGCGGTCGGAGATTGCCGCTCGCAACACTGGCAGCCTTGCCGCCCCCCTTGGGGGCCCGGGGGGGCCCCGCGCTTGATACGAAGTAGATGTCTTGGTCGTCGATGGCCAGATCCAGTGCGCTGTAGGTGTTCGGAAGCAACTCGACGGCGCACGTCGCAACACAACCGCCCGCACCCGCGGCGCCCCCCGCACCCGCGGCGCCGCCGCTCGCGCCAGCTGTTCCTCCTGTTCCGCCAGTCCCGCCCGATGCGCCAGAACCCGCGGCGCCCCCGGAACCAGAAGTGCCGGCAATGCCTCCGCTGCCAACACTTCCTCCAGCGGCGCTTCCTCCACCGGTGCCCGCACCACTGACTCCGCCTCCGGCGGCGCTGGCATCTAAAGACAACTGCCCCACCGGATCGCCCTCGCAACCGAGCGCGAAAAAGCAGCCCAACGCTCCCAACAACGCCGAAATTCCGGCCGCGCCAGATTTGGCGGCTCCGTGCCTGACGAGGACCATCAACGCTTCTTCTTGCCCGGCCGCTTATCGTGCAGCGCGCCATGCAAACGCGCATTCAGATCCGCTGCGCTGGACTTTCGCGCGGCAATGCTCTGCTCGATAGAAAGATTCGTCTCAACATCGTCGGCGAGTTCGTCCGCCGCCAGCCGCCCCACTTCAGTCAGCCGCGCGCCGAGTCGCTCACGAAGCCGATCGCGGATCCCTTCGCGGATCAGGTCCAGCGCGACCTCTTTGGCCATGCGCTCCGCCTCGGAATACAGCACCTGGCTCAGCTCCAAGTCCAGGAACTGGGTATCGCTGGGCCCATTGCGGCCGCCGCGACCCTCCGGGGCGCCATCCCGACTGTCTCCGTCCCTGTCTGCTCTGTTTCCGCTCATATTCCCTCCTGGTACGGCAGTGTACGCGCTCCCCTTCTGCGGACTACTGACAACAAATGGTCACCGGCTCGGTCGGTGTGACCGAGCCAGTGGTTTGGCCCCCGGAAGCGAAGCAGCTGCCACCAACGGGGCCGGCAGTTGAAAAACGCACGGAGCGCGATTCCGAATACGGTGGCGCCGGTGGAGTGGAGTCGGCAGGCAGCGCCGCACAGCTGCCCGGCGCATTGAGCGTAACGGTCTGGCTCTGACATGAGAAGTCTGTGCCGAGTATCACGTTGCCGCTGCAAGATGCGCCCGTGGGGCTATTGCAGTTGCAGCCTGAGCAGGCGCGGGTATCGAGCGCATCTTGGAAGAACACCCGCCGCTTGTTGTAGCTGCCTGGCGGGCACAGGTGATCTCCGTCCCGGGCGATGCACAGCGCGGAGCCGTAGGGAGCCTTGGGGCGGGGCACGCACTGGCCCGCCGAGCAGCCCGCGCCGGTCTTCGGAGAGCCACAGGCACGCGCCGTCTCTTGCCAACTCAAAGGGGGCACGATGGGCGGGCTGTTGAAACTCGGAAGACAGGCACCGCCTTGAGGATTCGATTCGGCCCAGGACACGCTGCCCGCTTGCAGCTGGGTCAACAGGAACGCCTGACACACGTTGGCGGGAATCGTCAGCGGACCACTCAACGAGCCGCATGCGTTATCGGGAGCAAAGCGGAGCGCGGCAGTGGGGCAAACGATCCCTTGCGGCGCGCTGCACTTGCAACCGGAGCACTGCGCAGGCGAAACCACGGGGCCGGCGTTGCCTTGTTCAGACACGGACGGGTAGCCACCCGAACTCGCGCAAGACGGCGGCACGCCAGCGCTGATGGAAACCGCGAGTGGCCCTTTCCATCCGGGTGGCGTCGGAGCCGCGCAGCGATAACCAGCCGTGCAATCCGGATCGCTGCAGTCCACGGCGCCGTCCCCATCATCGTCGATCCCGTTGACACAATCTTCGACGACCCCACCGCCGCTGCCGCCTTGACCACCGAAGCCGGCGAAGCCCGCACTGCCACCTTGACCGGCGAAACCGGCCTGACCGGCGAAGCCTGCTTGGCCCGCGAACCCAGCGAAGCCTGCCCCTCCGCCGAACCCAGCGAAGCCCGCAAAGCCCGCGAAGCCCGCAAAGCCCGCGCCTCCTCCGAAGCCCGCAAAGCCTGCGCCGCCGGAAAAGCCTCCGATCCCTGCTGTCGCGGCGAAGCCGCCAATGCCACCGCTTGCGGAGCTGCCGCCACTGCCACCGATGCCGGCATCGGTATCGCTCACCTCACCAATGTCGCGGGCGCCGCATGACAGCCCAACAGCAGCGGAGA
Source organism: uncultured Myxococcales bacterium (assembly GCA_937872925.1). Lineage (GTDB taxonomy): Bacteria > Myxococcota_A > Polyangia > Polyangiales > Polyangiaceae > JACKEA01. The sequence continues at coordinate 5,047 of CALMUT010000254.1, forward strand.
GCGAAGCGACTATGGCGACAATACGCGTGCGGTTCATGGCGACGAGCGCACTGTAGCTCACGCCGCAGCGGCGTGCATCTGAGCGGCTCGGCGGGCACGTCGGCGGCGCCAAAGGCGCGCGAACCATACAAAAATGGCGACGAGAAACAGTAGCGCCAGGGGCGCAAATACCAAGGTAAGCACGGCCACCATCACGGCCGCTAGCGCTTCCAAGGTAGCCACGATGAAGTTGGTCAATCCGCCGGTCGCGGCGGTGCTGAGCGCACGTGTAAAGACGGTCGCAGTCTGGGTCACCCCAGCTGCGCCGCCCCCGGCAATCACCGCGAGCGTCCACTGCACGACCGGATGCAACTCGGTGGTGACACCCGCAGTCAGCAAGATCCCTGCTACCACTGCCAGCGGACTAGCGATGGTGTCCAAGGCATTGTCGAGCCACGGGACATAGTAAGCGAAGAGTTCCAGCAAGCTCGCCGCGCCGAGCGCCCCAATGGCGACCCAACTCCCTAGCCAGTCCGGGGCAGCGTCAGTGACTGGCAGCTCCAAGCGCACCGCGAGCGCGAGCAGGAGCGGCGGCACGAACACGCGAAAACCGCAGGCAGCCGCGAGCCCCACGCCGAGGCAAGCGCTAAGCACGATACTGAGCGCATCCATCTCGTCACTGTGGCGGATAGGCGCCGGCGGGTCAATTTGACAGACGATTCTGCCTCGGTCGCCGGCGTTCGCCCACCTCTGCAGCGCCCGGCAATCGCCCACGAGCGATTGGCAGAGCTAGACACCCGGAGCACCGCAGGTGCAGAGTCCACACCGAAGCTAGGAAGTGATGCGTCAATGAATCAGTTGACCGAAAAGTGGTTGTACGACCCCACCGTCGGAAAGATCGTCGCGGCAGTTGCGGCCATTGTCATCGCCCGCGTCGTCGCGGGCGTTCTACTGCGTACCCTCGCCGCGCGCGTGAAAGACAGCACCGGGCGCTATCGTGTCCGAAAACTGATCAGCTTTCTCACTTTCTTCTTCGCAGTCTTCGCCATTACCGTCATCTTCAGCGACCGCCTGGGCGGGCTGACTGTCGCATTCGGCGTCGCAGGAGCAGGCATCGCATTTGCGCTGCAAGAAGTCATTGCCAGCGTCGCCGGCTGGGTCGCCTTGATGTTCGGGGGCTTCTACAAAATAGGCGACCGCGTGCAACTCGGAGGCATCAAAGGAGACGTGATTGATGTCGGCGTGCTGCGCACCACGGTGATGGAAATGGGCGAATGGGTGAAGGGCGATCTGTACACAGGGCGCATCGTGCGGATCGCGAACAGCTTCGTATTCAAGGAACCCGTCTTCAATTACTCCGGTGACTTCCCTTTCGTCTGGGACGAAATCGTAGTGCCTGTCAAATATGGAAGTGACTACAAGGAGGCGCGCGCCATCATCGACCGCATTGGCCGGGAAGAGCTCACCGCCTTCGCTAAGAAAGCCAGAAGCAGCTGGGAAGAGATGGTGAAGAAGTTCGCCATCGAAAACGCCCAAATCGAGCCGATGCTGACTCTGATGGCAAACGACAATTGGGTGGAACTCACCCTGCGCTACGTGGTCGACCACAAACGCAGGCGCGCCACCAAAGACGCCCTCTGGAGCCAGATCCTTGCCGCCTTCGAAGCCACGGAAGGGCGCGTTGGCATCGCGAGCATGACGGTGCACCTAGTCGAAACTCCCGCCATAGACGTGCGTCTGCTGGGCGGCGGGCGACCAGCGCCATAGGCACGAGGCGTTGGACCGGACGCCCGCCAGCGTATACAAACAGAGCATGGGACGTCTCCACAGGGCGCGCACTTCGACACTGACGCCAGCAGCGCTTGCCAGTGCCTGCGTCCTGGCCAGCTGCGCGGGCGCGGCATCGGCGCCACGTGCCACCGATCCACCGCAGAGCCTGACAACCCCGAGTCCAACGCCGACGACGGCGCAACCGACAGCGTCGCCGCCACGCACTGACGCGGCGCCGCCAGCGCCTGCAGCCGGGCACGTGCGCTTCGTTGAGGACGACTTCGCCGGCGCGATTGCGCGCGCCAAGCGGGAAGGCAAACTCGTCTTCGTCGATGCCTGGGCGCCCTGGTGCCATACATGCTTGTCGATGGACAACTTCGTCTTGAACCAACCCGCGCTCCAACGTTTCGAGTCCCGGATCGTGTTTGCGAAGGTAGATACGGATCGAGACGAAAACGCCACATTCGCAGCAAAGTACGCCATGGACGTCTGGCCCACGCTGTTTGTCATCGAACCGAATAAGGGCGAGTTGCTGGCGGTGTGGACAGGGGCGGCGTCGCTGCGAGAGGTCGAACAGCTCTTGGATGAATCCCTGGTGCTGCGTGATCTCAAGATGCAGAACAAGCTGGATCCGAAAGCGCCCGAAGGGCTCCTGCTTGCCGCGCAGCGAGCCGCCCTGGCCGACCGCTGGGCCGAGGCCGCGGCCAGCTACGAAAAGTCCGTGCGCGCAGCCCCGGAAAACTGGACGCGACGCAGTGAGGCACTGTTTGGTTGGATCAAGAGCCTGCACAACGCCAGACGCGCCCGGGAATGTGCGGAAGTGGGAGGGAAGTACGGCAAGGAGATCCGAGGCGCAGCGCTCCCTGGGGACTTCGGCCGCTACTGGTTTTCGTGTGCGAACGGCCTGCCTCTACCGAAGCAAAAATCCGAAGTCCGCCGGGCAGCCATCGCGCACCTGCGCGCTCTCGTCGAAACGCCCAGGACCGAATCCTCCACCGACGATGTCGCTGACGCCTGGGACATCTTGGCGGACGCCCTCAAACAGATCGGGGACACAGAAGGCTTTCGCAAGGCACACGAGCGTCGGTTGCTGCTCTTGGAAGCGGCGGCCAAAGCCGCGCCTTCTCCCGCCGCGGCGGCGACCTTTGACTACGCGCGTGCGGGATCTTACGCCGTCTTGGGTCGTTCCAGCGAAGCCGTGGCGATGCTGCAGGCACGGGTGAAGGAGCTACCGGACAGCTACGAACCCTCCGCGCGACTCGCATCACTTCTGCAAGGCATGGGGCGCGATGCGGACGCGCGTCCCGCCATCGACAGGGTCCTGAAGCTGGCCTATGGCCCGCGCCGCATGCGTTACCTGGCCCTCAAAGCGGAAATCGAACACAAGCTCGGGAACTCCGCCGGACGCATCGCTGCGCTCGAGGAAGAAGTCCGAGCCTGGCAGGCCATCCAGAAACGCACCGGCGTTGCACCCGCTGGACTGGGCGCCGCACAAAAGCGATTGGCTGCGGCCAAGGCCGCCCGTTAACGGCCTGTTGCTAGAAAGCGCCCCGCACGGTCGCAAATGCGCCTCGCTCGCGCAAGATGACATCGACGCGTGCAGATTCCGCTGGCGGGGTCTTCTTGCCCTCGGGCGCCAGCCAGAAGTAGGCCGCCGCGCCCAGGGACACGACGCCTACGCCGAGGGCGATGTCTCCAAACAGGCGCTTCTGCGAGATGGAGTCCACGTCGTCCTGGCTGCAATTGGGTGAGCAACCACTGTCCTCGAGGTCACTCTTTTCACCCTCGGCACCGAGCCAGAAGAACGCCGTGCCCGCGAGGGCGACGGCACCAACCCCCGCCAGAACGTAAGTGACTGTGGGCACCTTCTTCTTGCTGGCTTCCTTCGAATCGAAAGCCACGCTTCCGTCGTCGTCGACCACGTCGTCCGTCACGACCTCTCCGGCGCCGGCGCCAAACTGGATCTCGATGACTTTATTCTTCTGACCGGCGCGGAGGATGATCTCCCGCTCGACGGGAGTCTCTCCCTCCATTTCGAAGCGCAGCTTACGCGTCCCGGGATCCAATTCAATCCCACTCGTATCCAGTTTCTCGGCAACCACCTGCTCGTCGACACTGACCTTCACGTCTAGGGTCTCCTTGCCAGCTGCATCCTTCGCCACCACGACTATCGACGGCAGTGCCGCGTTCACTTCGTCGAGCCAGCTGAGGCAATCCTTCTTCACGGCCGACATGCACTCGTCGCGCGCGCAAACGATGAGTTTCTCGCGTGCTTCTTTCAATCCACCGTCGCGTTTCAGCTTTTGTGCGTCGACGTACGCGGCCGCGCATTCCTTTTTTGCGTCTGCCGCCGCACGCTTCGGTGCACACATCGCCAGCGCGCCGAATGCCGCGACGAAACCAAGCCATCGAACTGCTCGCATTACATACACTCCGGTCGCACGTGTTTGATTCCGTTCTTGTCTACGAAGAAGGGGCTGTCGCAGGAAGCCACGGGCGGCTTCTTGTCTTTGGCCGCCGGTTTGCTTGTCACGGCAGCGCCGGGCTTGGTGCCTTCGCTTTTGGTTGCGGCGCCTGGGCTGCCCGGCTGTGATGCGGGCTTTGCCACAGCCTGCGGGGGCTTTGGCGCGGGCTCCGTTGGATCTCCACCGGGCTCGACTAGGACAGCGTCCGATCCCTCTCCTTCGGGCTCGACGGGCGTCGCTGTGGTGAGGGGCAGTTCTGGGGTGGCGACCGGTTTCGGCTCTTGAACTTGCTCGATGGAATCCTTCGCTACGGCTGGTTGTGCGCCCGGCCGCCCGCGTAAGGACAACAGTGCGGCCAGCCCGATCAACGTCAATAGTGCGGTGACGGCCACCACGACGGCAATGAGCTTGGCGGGCGAACCTTGACGTGCGGCCGGTACCGAAGCGACCGCATACACCGGCGGCCCGGACGCAGCCGCATGCGGCAGCGGAGGTGGCTCTGCGCCATGCCCGGAGACCCCGCTCGGCGACGAGACACCGCTCGGCGACGAGGCCGTGCTGGGCATCGAGACCGCGCTCGGCTGGCTGACTTGAGACGGGCTCGTGATCAGCGACGGATTTGTGATGTAGCTGATGCCCGAACCGGTGTGTTCCCGCGGCTCCCGTGCTGGGGGCGGCCGCGCCGCCATGGCGTTGCCGGCGCCGCCGCTTGCCGGCACCATGTGCACGGCGCTGGTGCTTTCCATTTCGCGCACGCGGGCGGCGCGCATTTCTAGGGCATGCTGCGCGATCGCCTGCACCCACTCGCCCACCACCAGAGGTGACGCCACGCCTAAAGCGCGTTCCAGCTCGATACCCATCTGTCGAGCCGTGTTGAAGCGGTCGTTGGGATTCGCGGACAACCCCTTCATCACGATGGCGTCTATGTGCTTGGGCAAATGCGGCGCAACTGCGCTCGGCGGAGGGAAGCCCCCGGCCAGCACATCCGCCAACACCTGCGCCTCATTCGACGTCTGCACCAAGCGCCGCCCCGTCAGTCCCTCCCAGAGCACCACAGACGCGGAGTAGATGTCCGTGCGGCGATCCACCGCGTCGCCACGCACTTGCTCTGGAGCCATATAAGCGAGCTTGCCTTTTAACTGTCCGTCGCGAGTGGACTGCAACCGACCGCTCGCCTTAGCGACGCCAAAATCGAGCACCCGCGCGACGCCATCGACGCCGACCAAGAGATTCTGGGGAGACACGTCGCGGTGCACGATGCCCAGGGGGCGCGCATGCTCGTCCGTGGCCTCGTGCGCAGCGTGCAGGCCGTGCAGTGCGTTGACCAAGATGCTGGACACCACGCGCGCATCCGAGATCCGCCCTTCGGCACGACTCGCCTTGAGCAATCGCGACAGCGACTCCCCTTGAACGTAGTCCAACACCAAAAACACTTCGCCGTCGATGGCGACGACATCCAAAGTTGCCACCACGTTGGGGTGCTGGATGCGTGCTGCGAGGCGCGCTTCGTCCAAGAACATGGACACAAATTCGGGATCCCGCGCCAGGTGCGGATGCAAGCGTTTGATAGCCACGGTCTTGGAGAAACCAACGGGGCCAATCAGTCTCCCCAGGTGCACTGTGGCCATGCCGCCCGCAGCGATCTCGTCGAAGAGCGCGTAGCGCCCAAACACCCTCTCCGGCTGCGCTTGCATCATGGCCCCCGTCATCGACGCCCCGCTCACCTCAACTCATTCGTCCAAGTGCAGCGGTAGGGCCTCGTGGTCGTGACGTTCGACCAGGTCGTGTAGGTATTCCACTGGCCGGTGTAGGCAGTTTCCACTCCGTTCCACTTCACGACTTGGGTGTGCAGCGAGTTCGTCGACGTCGCACCGATGGATAGGTCTGCTGCCCAAAGTGAGGCAATGCTGCCTTGGCCGTTGGGCAGGCTGTTGCGAATCGCCTCCATGAAGTCACGCTCTGTCGGCAAGTGACCGCCCAAGTCGCGGCAGGTGTTGAGCGCAACGTCTAGGGTCGCAGACGGCCGATCAAAGTTGTCGAACCACATCTTGGCTCCGGATGTTCCCGGTACCGCCAGCTGAAAACAGCCCCCGCTACAGTCCGCCGTTTTCGGGCCGGTATAGGTCTTGTCGACTGGATAGTACACGCAGCGGTGGAAACCCGTGGTCGTCTTGTACGCCCAGGAGATTTCACCGCTGTAGGCGAACGCGTATTCCGTGAGTGCTCCGGTCCAGCGGGTCGTATGCGCGAGGAAGTTGGTCCCATTGTAGCCGGCAATGTCGGAGCTCCAGAGCCGTTCGTTGCTCCCGCCAGGAAGCTGCTGCGTGATCAACTCGCCCATTTCGAAGCTGCTGGGTAGGTGCCCGCCCTTTGCAAAGCACGCATCGTGGGCCACTTCCCATGCCACCTTCGCTGCGCTGTCCTTGGTCTCGCCCTTCAAATTGCTCAACGCCGGCAAGAACTCGTCCGTGATCGCGACCGGATGTCGGCCCGACGCGTAGTTGATGCCCGCGCATCGGAACGCGCGGTAGTTGCTCGTGCCCGACCAATTGCCGACCGCGGTGATCGTGGGCGCGGTCGCGACTGCGGTCCAGCGCGCCAATGCGTTCAGATCGTAGCGCATGGCGTCCGCCAGGTGGATCCAGTTGTTGGTTCCGTTGGGCAGTCCCTGCTGCAAGGCCTCGAACAGCGTAAACGCGCGCATCAGGCGTCCGCGATTGAAGCCGCACTCCCACACTGCAGAACCCGTGGGGAGTGGCGCGCGGTCTTTGATGTCGATGTTCGTACGCTTGCCTTCGGTATCGAGGGTGAAACACGCCTGCCCAGACGGCCCTTGGCAGTTGTTGCCGGAGAAGCTGTCCGGCAGCGGCGCGGGGCAGATGCATCGGAAGGCGTGATTGGTCGTCTTGGTGACGTTCCCCAAGGCGCCGTCGCTGAGGCGACCCCGGATCTGCTGGGTCGCGTTGTACGGCACCAGCGTCCACAGGTAGTCCGTGTGGCTTGGCTGGCCAACGCTGGCGGACTGGGTGAAGCTGGCATTGTAGAGTTCCGTCGCGGTGGGTAGGCGGCCGCCGATGCCCTCACACGCGGTCTTCGCGGAAGCAAGATCACTCGGCGTACGCAGGAGGCCGTCCCATTCGTTGCCCCAATCGTCGGGCAATGGCTGCTTGAGCAGCGTCTTGCAGGCGATCACGCATTTTCCAGCCGTACACTCTTCGGTCGCCCCACAGGTCGTACCGCAAGCGCCGCAATGGTTGGGGTTGCTCATGGTGTCGACACAGCTGTTGCTGCACTTCGTTTGCCCGGCGGAGCAATTCAGATCGCAGTTGCCGCTCGAGCATACTTCGCCGGATTTGCAGGCGTTGCCGCAGGAACCGCAGTTGTTGATGTTGGTCTGCAGGTCGTAGCAAAGCCCGCCACACTCCACCTGCCCGCCCGGGCAAAAGATCTTACAGCTGCCGTCCCCACACACCTCACCGGTGGGACAAGCGTTGTCGCAGGTCCCGCAATGTTGGGAGTTGGTCTTGGTGTCGACGCAAATGGCACCACACTGTGTCTCGAGGGCGGAACAGCTCGCCACGCAGCTGCCCGCCTTGCACTCCTGACCGCTACCACACGGTTTGTCACAACCGCCGCAGTGTTGCGGATCTGTTTCGGGGTCGACGCAGCTCCCGCCGCAACTTTCCTGGCCAGGAAAGCATGTGGCGGAGCATTGTCCGCCCGCGCAATTGTCCCCGGCGCCGCAGGGCGTGCCGCATGCGCCGCAGTTCTGCGGATCCGTCGACGTGTTGACGCAGGCTCCGCTACAGTCTTCCAGCCCGGACGGGCAAGAGTCCGTGCAGCCGCCCGCGGCGCAGACCAGCCCGCTGCCGCACGCCTGCCCGCATGCGCCGCAGTTCGCCGGGCTGCTTTCCAGATCGACGCAGCTTTCCCCGCACTTGGTCAGCCCCGGGTTACAGCTTCCGCCCACGTCGCCGCCTTCAGTAAACGGACCCAAGTCCGACCCCAGAGCGGAACAGGCAGCAGCGATCCCAAAGGTAAGCAGCAGCCCGGTTCTGCCGAGCCAGACGCGCAAAGTAGACTTGGCTTTTGAGTGCATTCGCTTGGATTGTGAGCTTAACCCGCGAGGCGCCAGGGGGCGACAAGTTGCCGTCGCCACGCTGAGTGCCGCGCGGCACATCCACGCACCTTTTGCGACACCGGTGCCTACCACCCGTCGGACAGGTGGCCTCCGGTGAATCTGGGGGGATTCCGCGTTTGCCGCCCGCGCTCACGAGCCGGTCGCGACCCCGCGTTCTGCCAGTTTACTTTCTGAGCTGGTTTCCCCGCGCGTCGAAGTGCAGCACCGGTCGCTCAAGGCCCTCCAACGTGGGAAGCACCGTTTTTTCGTCTCCGGAGACAACGATGACGAAGTCCTTGTCGTCGCAGTATTTCTTGCCCACTGCGTTGGCACTCGCGACGCTGACCGCTTCCACGCTGCCCGGATACTGGGACAGCCAGCTTGTGGAACGACCATAGACCGGCAAGTCTGCCAGCTCGCTGGCGACACCGTTGTTGGACTCGAAACGCCCCGGGTAGCCCAGCAGCAGCCCCCCCACCGACTCGGCCCGCTCCTTGTCTGTGAGTGGACGCGGGCCGCACATGGCCGCGAGCTCCTTGAGCACTTCATCCACACTCGCGCGCGTGGTCTCGCGCTTGACGTTTGCTGCAATTACGAACATGCCGACTTCAGGGAAGCGGCTGAAGACACTGCGCGCCCCATACGTGTAGCCTTTGTCCTCGCGCAGATTCATGTTCACCCGACTGGTGAAAGCGCCGCCGAATGCGCGATTGAAGATTAGCGCGGGGAAGTACTCGTCCGACGCCTGCCCGGCTGCTCGGCGGGCGAGTGCAATCGCACTCTGGGACGCGTCCTTGTGGTTCACGAAATAGACAGCGGACTTCGGCGCTGCGGTCGCAAGCGGCGCCGTCTTCGTCTTTGAAGCACCCTTCCAATCTGCAAAGTGCTTTTCAAGGGCACTCTTGGCAGCGCCTTGATCAATACCGCCGACGACGACAAAGGCCGCCCCGTCGGGCTGGAACAGGTTCTTGTACTGGTTCTTCACATCCGCCAGGGAAAGGCGCTTTAGCGTGTCGTGCGTGCCCTCGGGCAGCGTGCCGCCATAGCCGTCTCCGAAGAGTGCTTTGCGCATCACGACAGCGCGCGTGTGGGCGGGCTCGGATTCGTCCGTCAGCGCGTCTGCTAAGCGCTGGTCCTTGCGTCGCGCGAACTCCTTCGCAGAAAGCGCTGGTCGGCGCACGATGTCCGCAAGTAGCGCCACGGACGGCTCGAAGTTCTCGGCGATCAAGTTCATGCTGAGCACGACGTGATCGACATCGGTGGAGCCCGCGTACTCGGTGCCGAGCCGCTGCAGCGCTTCGCTGAACTCCAGGGCGTTTTTGCCCCCCGCGCCCTCGTCGAGCATGTCGGTGGTCAAGAAGGTGAGCCCGGCCTTGCCCTTGGGATCCGTCGCGGCACCTCGCGGTAGCACCAGCAAGAGCGTCACCAGCGGGGTGGCTCCTTGTTGCAGAAAGTACAGCGGCGCGCCGGAGGACAGTGCGACTTGGCTTGGGGACGGTAGGACCCACGCCGGAAGGGGTCCCGGCGCGGGCAACGTGGTGCGGTCTGGCGCGTCCTGGGTGCTCGGCTCGGAAGTAGCCGCTACCGGTGGTGGTAGCGCGGGCAACGGATCCCGCCCCGGATCCCCAGCGCAGGCCAGGGCAAGCATTCCAACCGCAAGATAACGAAAGCCGTTCATTGGGTACCTCCGGCCTTGGCACCAGCGACGACATCCAGGCGCAAGTAACCGTCCAGCTTGAGCCACTCTTTGGCTGCGGAGTGCACGTCCTTCGCCGAGGGGGACGTGTAGCGCAGCAGGTCCTTTTCCAGATAGTCGGCGCTGCCGGTGTACTGAAAGTAGGTCGCCAGCGTCGACGATCGTGACACGACGCTTTCGAGTCGCTCGAAGAAGTCCTTCTTGTAGCCATTTTTGGCGCGCGCCAGCTCGTCTTCGGAAGGTGGTTTCGCGAGCGCTTCTGTGAGGGCCTTCTTCAACGCTTTCTCCAGCTTCTCGACACTCACCTTCGGTGCCGCGGTCGCTTGCACGACGTAGAAACTGCCCAATCGCATAGATGCCTGGAAAGCGGCGACGTCCTTGGCGACCTTCTGGTCGTAGACCAGCGGCTTGTACAGCCGGCTGGTTTTGCCTCTGGACAGCACGCTGGACCACAAGTCGAGCTCCGCGTCGCCCTTGGCAAAGAGTGCGGGCGTGGGCCAGGCGAACATGACCCGGGGCAACTTCACATCATCGGTTTCCGTGATGTGTTTCACTTCGGTCATGCGCGGCAACGCAGCGGTCGGCACTGCGGCTCGCTTCCCGGAAGCAGCGGTGCTGAAGTACTTCTTGACCAGCGCCTTGGCCTGGGGTGTCTGAAAGTCTCCCACGATGGTGATCACGGCGTTCACCGGCGTATAATACTCGCGAAAAAAACCTTTCACGTCGGCGAGCGACGCCGCGGTCAGGTCCTGGTGGGAGCCGATGACTGGCTCATGGTACGGGTGCCCGGCGGGGAAGACGTTCTGTGTCAGGTGGATCCAGCTCATGCCATAGGGAACGTTTTCGTAGCGCTGGCGACGCTCGTTCTTCACCACGTCGCGTTGGTTGTCGAGACCGCCTTGGGTCAGCGCCGGCAGCATATGAAACATACGGTCCGACTCCATCCAGAGCGCCAACTCCAGGTAGTTCGACGGAACGCGTTCGAAATAGTTCGTGCGATCTTGGTTCGTGGTGCCATTGACCAGAGCGCCGATGGGTTCGAAGGGCTTGAAGTATTCGTCGGGGAAGTTTTGCGATCCTTGAAACATCAAGTGTTCAAACAGATGTGCAAATCCACTGCGACCTGGACGCTCGTGGCTAGACCCGACCAGGTACCGCACCTCCACGGCGACGACGGGCAGGCGGGGGTCCTGACTCAGCAGCACGGTCAAGCCGATGTCGAGTTGGTACTGCTCGACGGAAAGCTTGGGCGTTCCGGGCGCGGCTGTGGCCGGCGCAGTCAGCAGCGCCAGCGAAAGGGTAAGCAGTGCGGGGAACTTCATCTCGGACAGACTCCTTCAAGGGGCGCGCGCTTGGCCCCGGGCGCACGAAAGCCGGGGCGGGACGCCGACGTCAACCCACGACATTTCCCGAGCCCATGGGGGAGAAGAGCCTGGGAGCATCGTATAAGCGACGTGCGTGGGACTGGGAGGCTACCGGCCCCGCCCGCTGGAGGGCAATTAGCCATGAAAAATCAGATACTTAAGGCTGCGATACTCGGCGCGAGTGGGCTCGCATTGCTGGCTTGCACAACGAAAGGACGGGGCGGCGGGTTGCCGGACGGCGGCAGCGGCGCCGCGGGCGCCGGCGGCGGTCAGGTCAAAGACGGCGGCGGGGGCTTCGGGAACTTCGGCGGAACCGCGGGTGCCGGCGGCAGCGCCGGATACGCCGGCGGCAGCGCCGGATACGCCGGCGGCAGCGCCGGATACGCCGGCGGCAGCG
>CALMUT010000255.1 GCA_937872925.1 uncultured Myxococcales bacterium
CCCCCCCTCCCCGCCGTGCTGAAAGACGAGATCCTCGCGATCAGCGACTTCGATACGGTTGCGATCCGTGCACTGCGGCGCTTGCGCGGGGTGCATACGTTGATCGTCGGGCATTCCCACGCGCCGAAGGTGCGCGCCCTCGAAGACGGAAAGGTGTATGTAAATACGGGCAGTTGGGTGCGAATGATCAATCTGGACGTGCAGCACTTGGGCCAGGAAAACGGCCTGACCTACGCGCTCATCGAGTACGATGCGGAGGGCAAGCCGGAGACCAGTTTGCTACGCTGGTTCGGCATGCACCGCGAGCACGAGCCGGTTCTATATCAGTCATGACGAGTCGCGGGCGATGGCTGTGGATCACGTCGGCGCTGGGGCTGCTCGCGACGCCTGCGGCTACCGAGGAGGCGCCCGCCTTCGCCCGCCTCCGCTGCCGTCCTGAAGCTGGCCCGGGCCGGGTCCTCTGCGAACTGGAAGTGGGCTCGCGAACTTCCGAGCGCCTTGCCTGGGCGGACGGATTAGTGGTCGAAAGCCCAGCCTTTGCCGCCCCCTTGCGCGCGCGGATCGGCAAATCCCAGGCGAGCGCAGCGGAGGCGACCCGGCTGCGACTGCCCATCGCCCTGGCCGCCACCGCCGAAGGGCAGGGCACGCTCTTGGTCACGGCGCGCTGGGTCGTGTGCAGCAAGAAGCTCGGTTGCCGGTCCGGCGCTACGCCGACTTCCGCCGAGGTTCGCGTGGGTAGTGTCGCCGAACCATGACGCGATCCTTGCGCATGGCAGAGCTCGTGAAGGAGAGCGGCGTCCCGCGCGAGACCATCCACTACTACCTGCGCGAGGGACTGCTTCCGGAACCGATCCGGAGCGGCCGCACCCGGGCGACCTACGACGCACGGCACATCGAGCGCCTACAGGCCATCCGCTATCTGCGTGAAGAAAAGTTTCTTCCTATCGCGGTGATACGCAGCATGCTTCAGGGAGATCTGGAGGGTGGGGGCCTGGATGTGGAGACCGTTTCCACGGTGCTAGGCATCGACTCCTCTTTGCCCAGGCGCCACGAATCGAGCGCGGACCCCGCATCCGCCACGGCGGCTTTGGAGCATGGCCTGCTCGGCCCAGAGGCGACCCCGAGCACTCTTGAGACCGCTGCCGCTCAGGCGGTGCTCTGTTCGGTTCGGGAGGCGCTGGCGCTCGATCCCGCATCCCGTGACTTGAGCCTGGCCGACATGGCGGGGTGCGCGCGAGAGCTAACGAGCCTGGTTGAAGCTGAAGCCGGCGCCTTTTTCGAGTTCGCTTTGGAGTCCGGCAGTCTCACCGACTCCGTCACGGCGCTGGCTCGAGGTCGACCGGTGGTTGCCCGTTACATAGCTGCTTATCGAAACTTTGCTTTGCAGCGGGTGGTGACGCACTTGCTGGATGCCGCCAGCGACATGCGCTTTTCCGAAGTGCGGATGTATGCGCTCGGACCCGGCGCTCTGGAGCGTCATGCTGCTCCGACCGCGCCGCGGAATGTGCACGAGCGCGTCTGGCATCTGCTGGCCACTGCCGCGCACGAGCAATTAGAGCGACTCTCCGCCGAGGAGCGTGGGCGACTGCGGCCGCGCACTGCCAGCGTCGTGCGGCTACTGACGCGTCCCGACGACTTGCAAACCGAGGCGAGCCTCGGTTTCCCGCTAGGAGACATATTGCTCGCAGAGGCCCGCTTGCGGCTCGCCCTGCGGTCCACCCAGGACGGTCGCTTAGAGCGGCTCATTTTCGGGCTCGCGGAGCTGCTCCGACCGCGGCCGCGGGACGACGCGGATCCCACTGCGGCGGCCCTCGCGGCGCTGCGGCGCGGCCTGTTGCTCCAGGCGCTGCCTGCGGAGCTTGGCCTCGCGCAGCAAGCCCAGGACGACTTGCGCGCCGTCGTGGAGATCCTGGGCGGCGCCCCGGGACGCGTGCACCCCGCGGGTCGTGTCTGCCTCGAGGCCAACGCCCGGCTCGCCCTTGCGCAGCTGTATGCGCGGCAGGCTCGCTGGGACGCCGCCGCGCGGGAGTTGGACCGAGCGGCGGCGTTTCAAGATGACGGCGCACTCGGCGCGGCCGTGCGCTCTCAGGGCGAGGCATTGCTTATGGTTCAGGAGCGCGATACTTGGCCAAACGCTGCTGCGGGCGTTATCGGCAGGTAGGATGAAGCTACCGGGCCGATTGGGACCCACGACCCTCGGGGATGTTCTTGGGGCGTTGCACCGTGAAGGCGCCAGTGGAGTGCTCGAGCTGATCGAATCCCAGGGCATGGTCGCGGGCCGCAGCCACCGCATCCACTTGCTTCGGGGCCTGGTGCAGCACGTGGAGTCGAGCTTGAAGGTGCCGCGGGTCGGGGAACTGCTGCGAGACCACGGGTTCTTGCCACCCACTGCTCGCTCCAAGTTCATCCGGGCGCTGATGGCGCCGGATGCGGGCCGGGCTGGCGAAATGCTGGAGCGTCACGCTGGCGTCCCGAAGGCGGCCGTCACCGCAGCCTTGCGCCACCAGCTCCAGCTTAAGCTGGGGGAGCTTTTCGATCTGCCCGGGCTGCGGCTTCGGTTTCGAGTGGCCCTGCGTCCGCCGGCCTCCCCTCTCACGGAGATCCCGCTGTCGCCCAGAGAGTTTCTGCACGGTCGGCGTCGGGCACGGGACGAGAAAGCTGAGCCTGGGGCCGTTCGCGACCCGAACGTGCCACGGGTACGTGCGCTGCGGACTCTGGGCTTGAGCGACGCGGCGACGCCGGCGGACGTCCAACGCGCATTTCGAGCACTGGCGCGCAAGCTGCACCCCGATAGCCACCCGCAGGCGACCGCGGGCGAGCGGGTCGAATTGCTGCGGCAGTTTTCCGAGCTTTCAGCCGCGTATCATCAACTCTGCGCGTGAGCCCGGCAGCGCGCGGTTCATGCCCGACTGCGCCAAACGCAATGGCCCACGAAAAAAGGTCCCATCTGCACGATGAACTCGGAGGTTTGGCGAGTGCGTCGCATGGTCTGGACCACATGCGAGAGCGGATGCAGTTCCTTGCCGACCAGGCCGATCACGAACTCGTTGTCGTTGGCGTCCAAGCCGTGGCAGGCCAAGCGGATGTCGTGCGCCAAGTCGAGCTGTCCGTAGGCTTTGCCAATGGTGGCATGCTCCCGCAAAATGCCGCCCTTTTCCCGGGGCTCGAGCTTTTCAAAATCGCCACTGCGTCGCAGCGGGTACCAAACGGCCCAAGGCCACTCGGGGTTCTTCGCTGTCTCGACGGGGCGTGCCAATAACCAGTATTCCAAATCCGGCTCGTAGCCCGTGCTGTAGGTTCGACCCAGCATGCTCAGTTCGGGTTTCGGGCGGAGCCCGTCAACAGCTTGCACGGCTCGGCGCGTCTTGGTCACGAAGTCCGTCGGGTCTTCACTGAACGAAACCACGGCGAGCCCATGGGGGTCGTTGACGTCTTCGTAGATGACGGCGCCGGCGCCGGCCGCGTCCAGCGCCTCGCCCAGCTGAGCCACGGCATCTTGAGGAGTTTCACACTCGAATCCCAAGAGCTGCATGAACAGCCGCCGATTCATTTCTTGTCGCTTGCCGTCCCGCTCGGCGCCGCGTTCCAATACATCCGGAGTGAACGATGGTTCTTGTGGGGGCATGAAAGTGCGCCCACTGTTCCATTTTCTGGCGCTCGGACCAAGCCCTTCGGCCTGCGGGCCTCGCGCGGGCTTGGTCAGGGATTTGTCGGGTGCAATCCGTGGGAGTCGGGTAAGCTCCGCGCCGCCGTGCGGAAAGCAAACCGAGCGACAGTCCCCATGCTGCCTGCGGGCATGCGGGATTGGCTTCCAGCGGAAGCCCGAGCGCTTTCGGCGCTTTCCCAGCGCGTGCTGGGCTGTTTCGAGTCCTTCGGCTACGACCGCGTGACGGTTCCCGCTTTCGAATTCGCTGAAGTGCTCGAGCGCGGTCTGGGCTCCCTCGATCCGGCAGAGGTGCTTCGCTTCGTTGAACCCCAGACCGGTGAGGTGGTCGCCCTCCGTCCGGACATGACGCCACAGATCGCCCGGCTGTCGACCTCGAGACTTGCCGATCGACCCTGGCCTGCGCGCATTTGCTATGAGGGCTCCGTCGTGCGTCTGCGCCGTCAGCGCGCTCGGCTGCGTCGACAAATCCCCCAGGCGGGTATCGAACTGCTTGGCGCAGACGCTGCCGCCGGTGACAAGGAAGTGCTGGAGGTTGCAATCGCCGCGGTGCGAGCCGCGGGCCTCGCAGACTTCGTGCTCGATCTCTCTCACGCGCGCGTGGCTGGCGCGCTGCTGGACGCCGTTGCAGCCCCCCATCGCGTCGGCTTGATCGAGGCGCTCTCGTTGCGAGATCCGGCGCTCTTGTCCGCCCGTGCGCAGGCGGCGAAGATCGCCGCTCCAGTGCGCGACGGGCTCTTGGCGCTGCTGGACTTGGCTGGGGGGCCGCAGGTGTTGGCAGCTGCGCGAGCGCGCCTCGCGCAGACGCCGGCGGCAGAAGGCGTCGAGGTTCTCGAGGGGCTGGTGCAGTGGGCCGAAGGCAGTGGCTTGGCGCCACGGGTGTTCGTGGACCTAGCCGACGTGCGTCACCTCGCGTACTACACCGGCGCGCTGTTCCAGATCCTGGCAGAAGGCCCCGGCGAACCCGTGGTTTCCGGCGGGCGCTACGATGGGCTGCTCGAACGTTTCGGAGTGCCCCGGCCTGCTGCAGGTTTCGCCGTCGACCTCGACAACCTCGCCTGGGCGGTGGGCGCGCCAGCGGCGGACGTCCCAGCCCGGGTGCTCCTACACGGCGGCGAGGCCACCCTGTCCCAAGAGATCGCCCGTGGGGTTCGTGGGCAGGGTGTGCCCGTCGCCATTTGCGAAACCGACGGCGATGCTTATGCGCGCAGTTGGGGTTTTTCCCACCGCGCGGACCTGAGCGCGGGCACGTTGATCGATCTGCGTGGCGGGGGACAGAGCGCTCTCGGCGGAAGCGGGGCCTCGGAAGTCACTGACCAAATCGTCGCGGCTCTGAGGCCGGGTGCGCAAAGCAGCGGAGGCGAAACATGACGTGCGTGGTGGTGGTGGGTGCTCAGTGGGGAGACGAGGGAAAAGGCAAAGTCGTCGACTTCTGCACTGAGCGCGCAGAGCTCGTGGCGCGCTACGCCGGCGGACCGAACGCCGGACACACTTTGGTGGTCGGTGGGGAAAAGACCATTGTTCGACTCATCCCCAGCGGGATCTTGCGTCCGAAAACCCAGTGCATTCTGGGCGACGGCATGGTGGTCGACCCCGGAGTGTTGCTGCAGGAACTCGATACCTTGCACGCCCGAGGCGTGCCCCGGGTTTTTGAGCGGGTCGTGCTGGGCGATCGCGCCCACCTGATCCTGCCGTATCACATCCTGCTCGATGCGGCGCGCGAGGGGCGGTCGGAGAGCGCGATTGGCACGACGAAGAAGGGCATTGGTCCGACTTACGAGGACAAGGCGCGACGCACCGGTGTGCGCACGGGCGACCTCCGAGATCCCGCGCGCTTAGAGCAGCGGATTGCCCACGCCCTGCAACAGTGGGCGCCTACCATGCAAGCGCTAGGTGTCAGCGTGCCGAGCGCGCAGGAGATCCTAAGAGAACTCGAGCCCATGCGCGAGCGGTTGCTGCCCCTGCTGGGGGATGCGTCTTCGGTCGTGAATGCGGCGATTGGCCGCGGCGAACAGGTGCTGCTTGAGGGTGCTCAAGGCGCACTCCTGGATGTGGATCACGGCACCTACCCATTTGTGACCTCTAGCTCGGCCATTGCAGGCGGCGCGTGCACCGGGTTGGGCGTTGGCCCTAGCCGAGTGTCCTCGGTCCTGGGAATTGCCAAGGCCTATACGACGCGGGTTGGCAGCGGCCCGTTTCCCACGGAGCTCAGCGACAAGGACGGCGAGCACTTGCGCAATGTGGGCGTGGAGTTTGGCTCTGTCACAGGCCGCCCACGGCGCACTGGCTGGCTCGATCTAGTGGCACTTCGCTACGCGGCGCGCATCAACGGATTGGATTCGGTGGCCATCACCAAGCTTGATGTGCTGTCGGGGCTGTCGACGCTGCGTCTATGCGTTGCGTATCAAACCGCCCACGGCAAGACCGATGAGTTTCCAGTGGACGACCTGGCGGACGTCGTCCCGGTTTACGAAGAGGTCCAGGGCTGGTCACAAGATATTTCGTCGGCGCGCTCGCTGGAAGATCTGCCCCAACCAGCACGCGACTATCTGGACAAGATCCAGCGCGCCCTGGGTATCCCGCTGTGTCTGGTCGGGGTCGGGGCCGGCCGCGCCGCAACGTTGGTGCTGCAGGACCCCTTCGAAGCCTGAAGTTCCTCCCGCTTTCTTCCGCGCATTTGGCCACGCCGTGGGTAGGTGCGCTCTCGCGCGTTGCGCGCTAGGGTTCCTGGGCATGCCGGGTCCGCTGATCTTGCTCCTTGCTTCGGGACTTTCGCTTCCGGATTTGACTGCTGCGGCAGCCCAAAGCCCGCGTCCAGCAGCGTGCCAGGGAGTGAGCGGTTCAGGGTTGGCAGTGTGGGAAGCGGCGCGTCGCCCCGCGATGATCGGCCACTGCCGCTGGCTCGCACGTGGGTACGCGGAGCTTTCCAGAGCCCCGGCGCGGGCGCTTTTGGCCGCGGAAAGGGCAGAACGCGCGCTCCCAGGGCAAGTGGCGCCCCTGGTGCTGGCGGGGCGGGCGCTCAGCGCTCTCGGCAAACACGGCGAAGCGCATACGCGCTTCGCCGCTGCGCTGGGGCGCGACAAGAACAGCTTGGAGGAACCCGCTGCATTGCTAGCGCATGCCCAGAGCGCGGAACGCGCTGGAAAACAAAGTGCGGCGACGGCGGCGTACCGCGCGTTGGTTCCGCGTATTGCACTGCTGGAAACACCCTGGCATCGCCAACTCGCCGCCGTCGAGGCGGGCTTTTCCGCAATGGACGCCGGCGAACTACCCAAAGCGGTCGGCGTGCTCACCGAAGCGCGGCGACGCGAGACGGTTCCGGGGATTTCGGACTTGGTGGCGGCCGCGTTGGCCCTTGCCTTAGATCGCCAAGGCCGCAGCGAAGAGGCGCGGGGGGTCGCGCAGGAAGTGGCCAGCGTGGAAACAATACGCGATCTGGCGGGAGCCAAACCGGGATCCGAGGGTGAGTTCGCACCGGTGTTGGCCCAAGGGCAGCTGTGGGCGTGTGTGGGCTTGCTGGAAGCAAATCAGGACCGAGCGGCGGCGCGGGAGGCCTGGATGCACTTCCTGAAGAGCAGCGCAGGTAGCGGGCGCTATCGAGCCCACGCGCAGGCGCAACTGGACAAACTAGCCGGCGTGAAGCGTTCGAGATGAACCTTCGGGCGGCTTTGGTGGCGGCAGCTGTCGTTGGGTTCGCGAGCTCCGCATCGGCGGCTCCGAGCCTGTGGGATAGTGCGCGGGATCCTCGAGTGCTTCAGGCGCACCAGGCGCTCGTTGCTGTTGAGCGGATGATGCTCCGCGCGGAGGGGAGCACCTTCGACCCCAGCATGCAGCAACGCTTCATGCGCGCGGGGCTCGCCATGCTGGAGCTGTCAGGGGCGGGGCTCTCGGATCCGCGGCTCAAGATCGTCTTAGGCGAGCTCTTGATCGATTCCGCGGTGCGTCGAGATTCCGAAGGCCGGGAGCTACTGCACGAGGCGCTACGTGCAGATCCAGACTCGCCGCTGGCCGGGCGCGCCTGGTTCAATATCGCGATTGCTTCGGCGCGCCTCGGCGAGCCAGCGGCAGAACGCGCGGCCTACACCTCGGCACTTCAGAGCGTGTGGGAGCCTGACTTTCGAGCAAATATCCACATGAATCGTGGCGAATCCGCCATGGTGCTCGGCGATCTCGATGCGGCGGTGCGGGACTACCGCCGCGCGATCCGACTGGCCGGACGCCCGGAACTGACAGCGCTGGCTCACTACGGTTTGGGCATTGCCCTGGAACGGCGAGGCAACCTGCCTGCCGCGCTCAACGCGATGCAGGTGGCGCGTGCGGTGCGCGTTCCGCTGTACGGCACGGCACTCGACCTGCCGAGCGTCTTTTTCGTGCCCGAGTACGACATCCACTACTACAAGGCACTGTCTGCCATGGCCGGCGCGCGGGGCGAGCGCTCAGCCAAGAAGAAGCACGCGCTTTTGTCCCGTGCGATTTTGGAGTGGGAGGCGTATCGCTCGCGTGCCGTGGCGGACAAGACCCCTTGGGTCAAACGCGCAGAGCTCCATCAGGCGCGCTGTGCCCAAGAGCTAAAGAAGATCAAGCTCGCGGCGCGTAGCCCGGCGGAGCGCGAGTAACGGTCGACTAGCGCGCAACCGTCATGCCGCGCGGGGCAGGTCGGGGTCGCCCGGACTGTCGAGGATCTTGCGGACGCCTTCCGCGTCGGCCACGCGTTGCAGTACTGGGTACAGCGAATGGCGTCGTTCGCCTTCGCCAAACGCACCGCTGGCTGCCAGTGCACGGGCTTGCGGTCCGTCCAGCACCAAGAATACGTCGAACAGGCCGTCGCCGGCCGGAGTATCGATGATGTGGGCGATGCGCGAGCGGTCCAAATACAGCTCTTCGCGGCCGCGCTGGATCAAGACGCGGCGGTTGGTGACCAGGTAGCGGGTTTGCTCGACTTGGCGTCGGGGCCTCAGAAAACCGTCCCAGAACGCGAGCATTGCGGACGCAGTGACGACGGCGGCACTGGTGAGCAGCGCCGCGCATAGGGTGACGAAACTCAGTGAACCCACACTCAAGCCAGCGTCGGACAGACGCCGCAGGACGGGCCAAACTCCGAAGATCATGCGCGCCAAGACGGCAACGAGCATCACGAACAAGAACGCTTTCAGCCAGTCCTCGCGGGACTGCGGCAGGTAGACCCGGGGGCTCAGGCGCGGCTTGCCGCTCCAGACCACTCGCTCACCTTGTTCCAGCCGCTGGGTCAACGGACGCGTCTCCATCGTTGCGGGCGTCACGTCGTCGCGTCGCAGCACGATGGCTGCCACCCGAGCGGGCGCGCTCAATCCGTGTAGCCGCAGGCGCAGTCGGCGCCTGAGCGCGCCCGTCGGCACGGCCCGCACTAGCTCCAAGTCGCCATAGCCGGGGCGTGCCGGATCCCAGAAAATGCGAACGAAGCTGACATGATCCCGGCCAATACTGCGCGAAAATAGCCCGCGTCTCCAAAGCACTCGGCTATCGGTCACGACGTATTCCACGGAGTCGAACCAGAATTGCGGTCCCTTAAGGCAGACGAAGGCAAGGGAGCTGCACCAAGCCGCGAAGACGATGGAAGACGTGGGCGGTGTGCCCAGCGTGCGCGCAATCACGACAGCGAAACACAGCGATGTGAAAGTCAGAGCGATCAACACGTATCCGGACACGCGCAGCACCGGCGAGGGTGACACTCCGGCGGGCCGTCCGCGCCACACCACGTGCTCGCCCGTGCGCGGGTCGCGCTCTCGGTCCGAGGCAGGGGGCAGCGACTCGTTCACCGACTTAAGATGGTTCCGCCTGCTGGCGCCGTCCAGGGCCGCGCACCGCGATTGCCCGGAACTGCCGAAATTCTTTCGGAATTACCAGCGAGGTGCCACAAAAACGACTTCGAATCGCTCGTTCTGCGCGCGGGAATCAGAGCGCTTCGGGTCCGCCACGGGCTGTCGCGCCTCCACATTGTGCAGTTCGACCTGGCCGGCGCCTGCCGCTTTGAGGGCATCGGTGACCTTCTTGCCGCCGGCTTCGCCGCCACGGCCGCCGGGTCCAGCGCTGTGCGCCACCACCATCACTGGGAAGGACGGGTGTGCCTTGGCGACATTGCCCAGGGTCGTGAGAAGTTCGGCGGCGTCCGCACGTACGCTGCCGTCCTTGGCCAGAACGCTCCGCAGGGTCACGACGACGCCGCGGTCGTCCCGAAAGGGATACAGGCGTTTGGTGTTGGACAGTGCACTGAGCAGTGCGTCTGCGGCGTCTGCGTCCGCCGGCCCTTGGGTTGCTTTGCTTCGGCGCACCCCGGTCAGCAGTTTCAGGCACTGGGAGCGCGCCCGCACGGCTGCGTCAATGGGAGCGATCTTCGGGGCGCCGGCAAGTTCGGCTTCCAGGGCTCCGAGTTCCTTCTCGGCTTCCGTCAATGCCGGCGCGCTCCCTAGCAAGCGCGTCGCCGCGCAGAGCAGCTTGGCCTGGGATGCGAGGGCGCGGGCCGCTGCCATGCGAGCCTGTTCTCGTTCCGGAGAGGCGGGGCCACTGGGAACGAGCGGGATGGCGTCTTGGGCGACGCGCACTCGCAGCTCAAGGCTTTCCGCTTCTGCCGCGACGCGGAGTTGCCTTTCGTCCACTTTTGCGTGTTCGCTTTCGACTCTTTCGAGCTCCAGCGAGGACTTCGCCAGGCGCGCTTCTGCCGTCGCCAGACGGGATAGGACCACGGCGTGTTCGTAGGCTGCGAGGGCGTGTTCCGCGAATACCTGGGCGGCGCCGACCTTCCCGTCCGCGTGGGCCTGTTCTGCTTTGGAGCGCAGACCCTCCGCGCGCAAGAACACTTGCGGCGCGAGGCTCTTAGATTGCACCACAGAGGGCGAAGAGCGGGCGGCGTTCACCTGGGAAAAAATGCGGGGCGGCGGAGCTACGGCGCAAGCAATCGCTGCGGCCGCCGAAAGCGTCCACGCAATCCGACGCTTCATTTCGCGCCTCCGTCCGGCTGCTCGAGGTCCCGCAACTTCTGCTCTGCGCGTCCACGCCTGGCGACGGTGTCATCCAGCAGGGCCTTTGCACGGGTGAGCTTTTGCTCCGTATCGCCGATGCGCTGCTGAACCTCGGCAAGCTTCTTCTCGGCGGCCGCGGCGCGACTCAAGTCCCGCGCCGTTTCGGCCCACTCAAGCCCGAGGGCGTCCAGCAATGCGGCGTGGGTGGTGTCGCCGCCACCGCGTGCTTCGTCGCTGCGGCGCAGAGCATCCTTTGCGCGCGCCATGGGCTCCGCAGCAGGGGAGGAAGCGCTGCTGGGCGCCGGGATCTCCGCGAGTACCGCTTGGGCGCGCCCGCGGTCGTCCCCTCGGGTCGCCAGAGCAACGCTCGCGAGGCTCAAGCTCGCAGCGAGGATGAATGCGGGGCGTCGAGGTGGCACGGCGCGAACAAGCCACGAGGCACTTCTGGGGTCAAGTCTCCGGGCGGAAAACCTCCCCGCCTGCGGGGGGATCGCCGCCGTTGCCGTGTCCGCTTTTCGCCTTGGACGGCGCGGCGCATCGCAATACCCTCGCCGGCGAAGGGTTCCGCCCATTTTTAGGAGACACGCCAGTGCAACGACGAGCCAGTTGGGACGAGTATTTCATGGCGATTGCCCGTGAAGTCAGTACGCGCGCGACGTGTTCGCGCAAGCACGTCGGCGCTGTGATCGTGCGCGACAAGATGATCCTGGCAACGGGC
This sequence comes from uncultured Myxococcales bacterium, assembly GCA_937872925.1. Lineage (GTDB taxonomy): Bacteria > Myxococcota_A > Polyangia > Polyangiales > Polyangiaceae > JACKEA01. The sequence goes on from CALMUT010000255.1 coordinate 11,378, forward strand.
TACAACGGTTCGATTCGGGGGCTCTCGCATTGCGACGACGACGACCATATGATGGAATCCGGGCACTGCGTCCGTACCGTGCACGCGGAGGCCAACGCGATCGTTCAGGCTGCTCGCAACGGAGTGCGACTCGAAGGCGGGTCGATCTACGTGACCGCATCGCCATGTTGGGGCTGCTACAAGATGATCGCCAACGCTGCCTTGGGGCGTATCGTTTTCGGGGAGTTCTACCGCGACGAACGCATCTTCCAGTTCAGTGAAAAACTGGGAATCGAACTGTGCCATCTGCCTGCTGAGTCCGCCGAATGAAGTCGCTGCGCGTTGCCGTGGTGGTGGGCGGCCCTAGCAGCGAAGCCCACGTAAGCCGCAGTTCTGGGCGCGCGGTAGCCAGCGCGCTCGTGGCCGGTGGGCAGCAGGCGCGTCTGGTGGAGTTGTGCGCGGACACAGCGACGCTGCTGCAGAGTGAGGCCACGGATGTGGCATTTCCGGTCACGCATGGCCCCATCGGCGAGGATGGCTGTCTGCAGGGCATGCTCGAGGTGCTGGGGATCCCGTACGTGGGATCCGGGGTGCTTGCCAGTGCCCTTGCGGCGGACAAACCCTGCGCAAAGCGATTGTTTCGAGCGGCGGGCTTGCCCCTGGCGGAGCAGCGGCTCGTGACCCAGGGGGAGGACCTGGAGGCGAGCGCGGCGCGCATTCCCAGAGATATCGGCGGGGGGGGGGGGGGGGGAACCCCCCCCCGGGGGGGTGGTCGTGAAACCCGCCAACGGTGCGTCTGCCATTGGCACCACACGTATCGCGGCTTCAGACGCGGACTCCGCGATGGTTGCGGCCCTTCGCGCGGCCCTTCAGGTAGACGCGCGCGCGCTGGTAGAGGCCTTTGCCGTTGGCCAGGAAGTGACCTGTGGGATCTTGGAGCAGGGGGACGGAACTGCCCAGGCGCTGCCGCCCACGCTGATCGAAGCGAAGGCCTCAGACTGGTACGACTTCGAGTCGCGATATGCCCCCGGAGGGAGCGTGCACCATTGCCCCCCGCCTTTCGCCGCACCGCTCGTTGAGCGGATCCAGAACGTTGCTCTGGCTGCGCATGTCGCGCTCGGCTGTCGCGATCTTTCGCGCGCCGATTTCGTGGTCGACGCCGCTGCTTCGGCTCTCACCCTGCTTGAGGTCAACACCCTGCCCGGCATGACCAGTACCAGCTTGTTTCCGGAGGCTGCCGCCGCCGCCGGGGTCGATTTCCAGGCACTCTGCGTTGGCCTTGCGCTGCGCGCCTACGGCCGACCGGCTCGCCTGGCGCCCCAAGCCTTGCCGATGCCTGGGACCGGTTGATCCGTCGCTCTGGCGGTGTCGAAGCAGCTCAAGCGCTCTGTTCTTCTTCGGCGTTCGGCGTGGCGGCCTTCTTGAGCGTCGCCCGTTCCCGCAGTCGGCGAAGCAGTTCGTCTCGGTTTGGAGGGGCCTCCACTTTGCTGTGCCGTACGCCGCTGGCCTGGGGCGGGTTGTCCGAGGGGTGCGTGTCTGCGCTCTCGCCATAGGCGCTTTGAACCTCTTCGGTCATCACAAGGGCGCTCACGCTTTGTGGGACTTCCGAAAGCGGCGCGTCTTCGTCCTCTGGGGGAGGGGGCGCGGGCGGCGGAATCGAGCGCTGTGCCTTCTTTTCGGTCACTGCTCGATCAATGAACGCCTTGGTCTGGGCCCCCATGCGTTTGAGCTTCACACGAAGTCCGCCCGGTCGCTTGCCCCGCGCTTGCACTGCTTTGTGCACGACTCCTTCTGCTCGGATGGGCTTGCTGCCGTCTTGCAACACGATTTCGAACTTCACCACCTCGCCAGACGGAAGGGTTTCTTCGTCGATCAGCAGCACCGAACGGGAGTCGATGGACCAGGCCTCCGCTGCCAGATACTCCTCCACCGTCCCGTACGGGCGGCGTATTCGCAAAGAACGCGGTTCGCTCACCAAAACCTCGAACCATCATGAATACTGCGTCTGGCGACGGGCAGCAACGAGCACCGGCGGGTTTTCTGTTCCCCCGCGCGCCGGGGCCCGTGTAGCGTTCGGGAGCGTAGGTGGCACTTTGGGGGGGGGTGTGTGATGAAAGCGCTGGTGATTGGTTCCGGGGGAAGGGAACACGCTTTGGCGCTCGCTCTACTGCGCTCCGAGTCTGTGTCCGAGGTTGTGGTGTGTCCCGGCAATGCCGGCACTGCAGCTGCGCCGCAGACGGCCGGCGCCTCGAAGACGCTGCGCAATACGACCCAGGAGCCCATCGCCGCGGCCCGGTCGCTGGGCGCGGACTTGGTGGTCGTGGGACCCGAGGCGCCGCTCTGCGCCGGGCTTTCCGACGAGATGCGGCAGGCGGGTTTTGCGACCTTCGGGCCGAGTCGCGCGGCCGCGGCGCTCGAGGGCTCGAAAGCCTTCATGAAAGACTTCGCCCTCCGCCACGGCCTACCGACGGCGCGTGCCGTGGTGCTCCGGGACGCTGGAGAACTCGATGGCGCCCTGGCTTCATTTCCCGCTGCGCCGGTGGTCAAGGCGGACGGGCTTTGCGCGGGCAAAGGGGTCGTGGTGGCAAACAGCCACGACGAGGCGCACGCCGCGGCGCTTGCCATGTTGGACGGAAGTGCTTTCGGCAATGCCGGTCGCACCGTCGTGCTCGAGGAGCGTCTGCTCGGCGCGGAGGCCAGTGTGCACGCCATTAGCGACGGTCGCCGGATCTTCGTGCTGCCCGTCGCCCAAGACCACAAGCGGCTTTTGGATGGGGATTCCGGACCCAACACAGGAGGCATGGGGACCTACGCTCCGGCTCCGCTGGTGACCCCGGAGCTCGCGGAGCGCATCCGCGAGGAGATCCTCGAACCAGCCGTCGCGAAGATGGCCGCCGACGGTCAGCCATTCTGCGGAGCGCTTTTTGCCGGGCTGATGATCGATGCCGGGGTGCCAAAGCTGCTGGAGTTCAACGTGCGCTTTGGGGATCCGGAAACCCAGGTGTTGCTACCCCTTTTGGACGGGGACGTGGCGCAGCTGTTGCACTCTGCGGCGCGGGGCGCGTTATCGACCGAGCACGTGCGGGTGTCCAAGCGCCATGCGGTGTGCGTCGTCCTGGCGTCACAAGGCTATCCCGGAAGCCCGAGGACCGGCGTGGCCATCTCCGGCGTTGCCGAGGCCGCAGCCCTTGACGGCGTCAGCGTGATCCACGCCGGTACGCGAATTGACGGCAATCAGCTCGTGACCAGCGGCGGGCGTGTGCTCGGCGTGACGGCGACCGGGGGCAGCCTACGCGAGGCGCAGCAGCGAGCGTATCAGGCAGCGGAGTTGATTCAGTTCGAAGGCAAGCAATTGCGCCGCGACATTGCGGCCCGAGCCCTCGACCCCGCTTGACGCGACGCATCACTTTCGCTACGCGACCGCTGTTGTCCAACTGAACTGGAGACAGACCATGGCGCGAGCAATCAACTTTAATGCGGGTCCTGCGGCACTCCCCCTAGCGGCTCTTGAGCGGGCGCAGCGTGAGCTCTTGGATGTGGGATCCACGGGCATGAGCATCATGGAGCACAGCCATCGGGGAAAGACCTACGAAGGTGTGCATAACGAGGCGATCGCGCTGCTTCGAGAACTCCTCGCCATTGACGACAGCTACGACGTGTTGCTGATGCAGGGCGGCGCGAGCGCGCAGTTTGCCATCGTGCCGATGAACCTGCTGGGTGCGGGCCAGACCGCCGACTACGTGCTCACCGGCGCCTGGTCCAAGAAGGCTCTCAAAGAGGCCAAGGTCGTGGGCAACGCGCAACTTGCGGGCTCGACAGAACAAGACGGCAAGTTCGCCCGGATCCCCAAAGAGTCGGAGCTGAAGCTCGATCCGAACGCGGCCTACGTGCACATCACCAGCAACAACACCATCTTCGGCACTCAGTGGCACGCCTTTCCAGACACCGGTTCTGTGCCGCTGGTCGCGGACATGTCGAGTGACATCCTGTGGCGGCCCCTGGATGTATCCAAATTCGGTTTGATCTACGCGGGTGCCCAGAAGAACCTCGGGCCGAGCGGCGTCACGGTAGTGATCGTGAAGAAGTCCCTGGTCGAGGCCGGACGCAAGGACATCCCCGCGATTTTTCAGTACCGCACCCACGCGGATGCCAACTCGCTCTACAACACTCCACCCACCTTCGGTATCTATCTACTGCGTAACGTGCTGGCGCATGTGAAGGAAGCCGGCGGCCTGGTCGCAACGGAAAAACGCAACCGTGACAAGGCGGCTTTGCTGTACGCCGCCATCGACGAGCGAGCGGATTTCTACCGCTGCCCCGTGGAGCGCGACAGCCGCAGCGTGATGAACGTCGTGTTCACGTTGCCCACGCCTGAGCTTGAAGCGGAGTTCGTGCAGAAGGCCCAGGCCCAAGGCATGACGGGGTTGAAGGGCCACCGTTCCGTCGGCGGCGTGCGCGTCTCGATCTACAACGCCGCACCACGGGAGTGGATCGAGACTCTGGCGCAGTTCATGAAGACATTCGGAACCTGAGCGGCTGGCGCGGCGGGCGGGGGGCGGCAAGGGGGGCCCCCCCCCCCCCGCCGCTGGCGATGGTGTGGCCCCGCTCGTCTTGCACGCGGGTGGAGCCCATGGACAGCAAGGGCAGCGCGGCGATGATGGCCGCGGCTCCGACGCTAGCAACGACGATGCCTGCGGTTTGGGAGCCCTGGGAGTCCTGGATTTTGCCGTAGCCCCAGAGCCCCATGCCGGACAGGGCCACCGGGGCACCGACGGCGAAGGACCAGATCCCCCACTGTCGCGTGCGTTCGCTGCCGCCGTTGACGCGGAACTGCGCAGTGCCATGTCCGGGTTCGATCCGAAACGGGTTCGATGGCGTCATGCCTGGGGCAACGACGCGCGCTTGTTTGCCCACCACGCGGACAGGCACATCGCAGGGCGCTGGGCACACTCTGCGGAAGCCGTTGTCGTCGACGAGACTCGCAATCTCCAGCCAAGCGTTTGGGTAGCTGACGTGCAGGTGGACATGGGCGCTCTCGGCCCGCTGGCGCTGCTGTGCCTGGCGGAGTTCCCCGGCGGCGTCTTTTTCTGCTGGAGCGCGCACTGGGGTGGTGCCCGTCGCGCCGGGCGCGTCACCGGGGAGCAGCACGGCAGGGGGCGCGTTTGGGGCGGGGGGTTGCGTGGGCGCCGGCAGCTGCTGCGTAGGCGGCGTAGGCGGTGGGCTCGGTGCAGCTTCCGTGGGATCCGGAGCGGGCGCATCGGGGGACTTGTCGCCCAGCGCTTTGCTTTGGGCTGCCGCCTTCCCGGCGAGAAGTGCCACTAGGACGACGCCCGCGCACAGAGGCTGGCGATGGGATCCGAGGGAGCGACGCTGCATGGTGGCAATGCTCGCCTGCGTAGCCGCGCGGTTCAAGGCTTGACCGCGCTGCAGTTCGGGGCCATGCGCGCTGGGTGGACCCAGTCGTTGACCTCGCTCCTGGGGCGGAGCACGAACCCCTGGCGCGCACCCTCGCGGACGCTGTCGAAGCGGCGGTGCGAGTGCCGGAGCGTCGCAGAGACTTCGAGCGCCTCCGCGGAACCGTCGGAATCGTTCTGGACGACACGGCGAGTGCCCTGACTTTGCGCTTCGACTTCGGTCGACTGACCATCCATGAAGGACTGGTTGGGGTTCCCACCGTCACCGTTCGGGGCGATCGAGACAACATCCAAGCGCTGACGCGGCTCTCCCTCTTTGGGAAGAAAGCGACCCCGAACACCAGAGGCGAGCGCCGAGCGCAGCTGCGTCGCATCGCCGCCGCCTGGGCGGGTCGCCGCCTGAAAATCTACGGGCTTCTCAGTCACCCGAGATTTGTGTTGCGTTTTCTGGCCGCGCTCAGCCCGCCCGCCCAGTAGCACGGGATTGGGCCTCATTTTGACGTCCGCAGACAGGGAGGGTAGTTTCTCGCGTGAATGGGCGAACGCGCCCTGGAGACGCCGTGCCGCGCTACCGACTCCGCTTTCTCCTCCAAGAGATTGATCTCCCTCCGGGCGAGACCATCCTGGGCCGTAGTGCCTCGTGCCACGTAACCATCGAAGATCCGTTGGTCTCCCGCCAGCACGGCTGCATCCTGGTTGAAGGGACGGGGGCCTCGATCCGGGACATGGGCTCGCGCAACGGGTTGACCGTCAACGCGCGCCAAATCTCGGGCCCCACGGAACTCAAGGATGGCGATCGGATCCGGATAGGAACCCAAGAAATGGTGTTCTGCGCTGTGCGAGCACAGTCACGGCCCGGCGTCGGCCCCGGGACGCGCCCGACGGGCTTCATGTGCCACTGCGCGCATTGTGGTCTCCCATACCCCGCCGAGCTCATTCTGTGCCCGGCGTGTGGCTCCCGGGAGCGCATGGATGAAGACACCATCAGTGGTGTTGTGGGCGAGACAGACAAGAACTGGACCCTGGAACTGCTCGTGGACGTGCTCGACAAGGCGGTCTCTTTGGAGCGCTGGGACGACGTCGAGCGCATGCTGACGCGCTCGAAGGGCAATGTCGAGGAGCGGTTGCGTTCCGGTGCCGGGCTGTCGGTGGAGCACTTGGATCGCCTCGCGGAGGCAGCTGCCGCCCTCGCCAAGGAGCGACGCGAGGCGGACTGGGGTCGCTGGATCCTCGCGGTGTACTCCAATCTCAAGGCGGTGCCGGCGGAGCACGTCACGCAGCGCCTGAGCACCTTGCCGCCCGGCGAACGCGCGACATTGGCTCCTGCCGCAAGTCGGGTTGTGGAGCAGGCCACGCTTCGGGGCGGCCTGTCCGAAGTCGAGGCGGCGTCCCTCGCCCGGGTGCAGATGCTGACGGTACCTCCCGGCGGCAGTGGATGAACGCGTTCCGCATCCGCTACCTGCGGCACGAACTCAACCTGACCGAAGGCGAGTTTATGATCGGCAGAAGCGCCAGCTGCCAGATCTCCCTCGACGATCCATTGGTGTCGCGTAACCACGCCAAGCTGATCCTCCACGCCAATCAGCTCGTGGTCGAAGATCTGGGCAGCCGCAACGGCATTCGTGTCAACGCCGAGAGAATCACGAAACGGACGCATCCCCTGGCCGTTGGCGATCGGATCGGTGTTGGCTCTCAGGAGTTGATCGTGCTCGGCCCGCGGGCAGCCAGCACGGACGCCCAGGTTTCGCGCGGGGCGCCGACGCACCGTTTCGACCGATTCGCCGTGGTGGGCACGCTAGCCGACAAGGCCCTGGCGATGGGCAGGGTCGAAGAAGCCGAACGGATCCTGGGCGCTCTCTTGGGGGACACCCTGAATGAGGTCCAGAACGGGCGGATCCCCGTGGGCATCGACCAAGCTGGCCACTACGCAGCGAAGCTTGCGGATGCGACCGACAAGGGCGCGTGGGTTGACTACATTGTCGCGCTGTACCACGGCTTGCTTCGTCCCATTCCGGCGGAAATCGTCGACGAGCTCTACACAACCTTGCGCAAGGTGGGCGCGATCGACCTGACGCGCTTCGGCGCCTATGTGGACGCCTTGCGGGCGGCCGCCGCAGACCTCAGTCCGGCCGAGAAGTTCCTGGTCAGCCGCGTCGAAGGCTTGGAGCGCCTGGCCCGCGCGCGCTAGGCGCGATGACAGCCACGTAGGTCCCCCAGCTTGGGCCCGAATGCTCGCGGCGGCCGGGACAATCCGCCTATTTTTGGGGCCAGGCTTGGCCCACCTGCGCTAGGCTTCCCAATTGGGCTGCGGTCCAAGAAGCAGCAGGAGACAGAAGATAGCCGTGTCAGGCGAAGGTTCCGCCCAAATCCGGTTTGCCCTCGACTATGCAGGGCGGACCCTGGACGTTGCACCCGGGGAATACACCTTGGGTCGCAGTACGTCTGCCGAGATCGTCCTGGACGACGCGCTGGTTTCACGTCGTCACGCACGGGTCGTCGTGGAGCCCGCCGCGATTCGCGTGGACGACCTTGGCAGCGTCAACGGCGTCTATGTCAACGGGCAGCGCGTGAACGGGACCCGCCTGCTCGTGGCTGGAGACCGCATCGTGATCGGCAAGCAGGAGCTGATCGTGCGCGCCCATGTGTCGGCGTCGGAAGCACCGGAGTCTGCGGGCCGCTCCACCGCCGTGACGTTGGTCGGATTGGAACAAATCCCATCCCGGCGCACGGACGACGATTCGGAGTCAACGCACCAAGGGGACGCGCTCGAGTTGCTCGGTGGCGTGGCGGACAAGGTCTTGGCCCTCGGACGCGGCGAAGAGGCCGAAAAAATCCTGGCTTCCTACTTGCGCAACCTGCTCGAAATCGCCAATAGCGGAAAGAGCCCCACTCCGCAGACGGCGGACAAAGCGGTGGCGTATGCGGTCAAACTGGCGGCCGCCACGAAAAAGGGAGAATGGGTCGACTACGCCTTCGAGTTATTCATGACCCAGAAACGTCCGCTGCCGGGCCCGGTCGTGGATCAACTGTACACGGTGCTGCGCCAGGTTTCCGACATCAACCTCGCCCTGCTCCGTTCTTATGTGGCGCTTTTGCGCGCCGTGGCCCCGGGGTTCGGTCCGGCGGATCGCTTTTTGGCGCAGCGGGTCGAAGGGCTGGAGCGGCTCGCTGCGGCGAAGTAGTTTCCGTGAACGCCAGCCAGTGACTGATGGCCTCGGCGATCGCGGAGCGCAGACCCGCGTCGTCTACTTGCTGTAAGCGGGCAGCGATGGGTTCGGGCAGGGGGATGGGCGGGCGCAGCGGCGCGGTCACCTTTGCCTTCGGCGTCGAGGTTTTCCAGCTCGCATCCACCCGAAAGCGCAGGGATTCGACCGCCACACGTGCGTCCCGTAGGCGCCTGAGAATCATGGGCACGTGAAACGAGAGCTCCTGCGCCCACGCGGCCGACGCAACGCGCACTTCCAGCACGCCGCGACGCAGTTCTCCCACGCCGGTGTTTTCATCGATCTTGGCGCCGACGGCGCGACGCCATACTGCGGGGTCGACACCCAGACGGGCTCGCTTGGCCGCGGTGACCCGGGCGCCCGACAGCAGCGCGCCCACCGCGACGAGAGAACTCTGCTTTTCTTTGCGCTGTCGCATTCTGTCCGTGCCTGCCGCCGGAGCGCATTGTCCGCCGCAGCCGCATGCGCTAGCCATGACAGTTCACCCTCAGTAACGCAAGCCTGTCCCCATGTTGGCACCCCGTGATGCAGCATTTCCCTTCGAGGCCGTTCGGGACCTCCTGGGCATCGTGCGTGGGATGTATGCCGCTTGCGAGAAGCAGGGGGGCATGTCCCAGCGCCTGGACGCCCTGCGGCGCATTGGTGGCGAGCTGCGGCAGGCCACAGAGCTAGCGCTGGAACACGAAGTGGGCAGTCTGGGGCACGCGGCTGCTTGGCAGCGCGCGGAGCGCGCGACGCGACGTTTGGGCGAACTGGTCGACTGCACGACCCCCCTCGAGCCCACGCTCACGGCGGCGGTTGGGCGCCTGACCCGCGCCGGCGCAGTCCGCCAAAGCAGCGGAAAAGCCCGCCGCGGCGGACGCTAGCCAGGAGAGAATTTTCGAGTATAGTCCGCCCCCGGACCGCGCCGAAGTGGCGGAATCGGCAGACGCGGCGGATTCAAAATCTGCCCTCCCACGCGACAACCACGCAAGTTCGCAAGATCACGTCGGGCCAAGAGACCAAGAGCGACCAGCAGAGGTCACTGCGGGGCAATCCGTGGGGCAATCGGACGCCGCGCGGCAGTGGCACGCCGCGCTCAACCACGCCCTGCGAGCCAGGGCCATCGAGGTCGCAGCCACGCTCCCCTCCGACGCCGTCGAGGCGGCGCTCCTGGACGCTCTGCACGCCGCCACGGCGGAGCGCAGGTGGTCCGACGTCGCCCAGCTCGCGAGCGAACTGGAGGGCCGCCGGAGGGCAAGGGCGGCCACGGTGGACCTGGCCGCGGAGCGCAGCCGCCGCGGGGGGCGATCCTGACGGGCTCTGACGCGGATCTGCCTGGCCGAGCCCGCCGGGCATGAATCGCCCCGAGATTCCCGGAGGCTCCAAAAGTTGGGAGATGGCAAAAAGGAGCAGGTTCTCACCTGAGGTTCGCGAGCGCGCGGTCCCCGGCTGGTGGGCGAAACACGTCGGGACCACGATTCGGAGGGGG
>CALMUT010000256.1 GCA_937872925.1 uncultured Myxococcales bacterium
CTCCGCCGGTTCGCGCGGCCAGACCCCCCGGTGCCCCATGTCCCCCCTCGGCGCCCCCCGGTCGCGGCGCCCCGCTTGCCACTCGATTCTCTGCCCCCGCCGCACGCTGCGAGGGCGGCGGAAAGCACCACAAAGCCCATAACCGTCAAGCACTTCATGCGCCAAGCATACAAGCGCTGCTGCGCCGCGCAACGATCATGCGCGCGTGGTGGGCCGCATCCAAATCGCGCGCGATAGTCGCGAGTCACTAGTCGTCTTGGGCTGGCCAGGTGGCTTTCGCCAAGTCGTAGAGCGCGCGTTTGAGGGTGTCGGTCTCCGAAAGCCCCAGGTGCTGGCTCAAACGCCGTAGCAGCGTCAGTTCGTCTGGCCGAAAACGGAAGCTCTTGAGGCGGCTTGGCAGTTTGTTGCGATGTCCCACCCGTGGCAGCCAGCGCTGTAGGTCTGCTCCTGGGATCCCACGAAATGGCGCTGGCACCTCGGCGCGTCGCAGGGATCGCACCGCCGCCGAGAGATCGTCGGGGAGGGCACTTACGTCTTCGAACAGGCTTGGTTTCTTGATCACGAGCGCCGGCAACAGTTCGAGAATGCGTGGCTCGAGCTGCCCCGCCCATAGGGCATCGCTGATCGTGATGCGATCGGAGTTGGCTTCGACCTGATCGGTTTCCAGCAACGCGGCCGCCTTGAACTTGCCGAGAACCCGCGCATAGCGCGGGTCCCGCCGCAGTCGTTGGATGCGTGCATAGCTACGCTTCGCGCGCGCCTGCAGTGCGTCTGCTGGGCGCGGATTCACAGGAATTGCTCCACATCCAGCGAGTACTTCTCGGCGAGCTGGTTGAAGCGCTCCGTGGCGCCTTGCGCCAGGTACTCCAAGAGCAACACTCGGTTCTTCTCCGGAGCTTTCAGTGCCTTGCTGACGAGCACGGCCTCAGCGTCAGCACAAAGCAGTGTGACGAATTCGCCCTCAAAGATCGGACAGTACTTCGTCTCTCGAGGCATCCACGCTTCGTGGGCCAAAGCGTCGAGATCTTTACCGCGCGCCGCCAGCAGGCGACGGAACTCGAGTTCGACGGAATGCTCGTAGTTGGCCACGACGTCGACGTCGCGGGTGGCCGCGAGCGCCAGGGGAACGCCCAGTTCCAGCAGCGCGGTTTGGCCCAAGACCTTGATGGTGCACTTCCGCAGCTGGGGCAGCCCTTCCTCTCTGAATTCGAAGTTGCGCTGGAGGATCCAGTCATCGAGCTGCTGGGCGACTTCCCGGAGCATGGGAATTAAGTATATACTAAAACTAGAATAACGTACATACGAAATCAACACGGTTCCGCCACCCCGGTCGCCCAGCTACTCCAGGGCGTTCCAATGCGTGTCATGCGCGGCCACGGGTCGTCTTGGGCCAGCCACGTGCTTTGCCAAATCGGTGCTCAGTCCGTTGCGCGCTCCGCCTCGGCGTTTCGTACCGCCAGCAGCATCTCCCGCACGCTGGCGAACTTCTCGCGGACTTTGCCTAGGCGTGCGCCCTCGGCGACTTCGAGTTGGTCCAACATCGTCCAGTCGTCGAAGTTGGTGACGGAAACGCCGCGCTCCGCAAGCATTGCGTCGACGCATTCGCGGCCCTTGGGTGCAGCTGTCAGCCGGATGCCCTGCTTTGCGTCCTCTAGGAGCAGTGCGCTCACGGACTTGGCGTCAGCCTTGTTGGTGCCGATGATGCCCGTGGGTCCGCGACGGATCCAGCCTGTGACGTAGAGCCCGGGCAGCACGGCGCCCCCGGCGCCGTCGGTCACGCGCCCGTCGACGCTCGGGATCAACTTGCGTCGGTCGTCGAAGGGCACTCCTTCTAACGGGACGCCTGCGTAGCCAATCGAGCGAAACACTAACCCCGTTTCGATACGGAAATGCTCTCCGGTCCCATGGGAGCGCAGTTCACCAGTGCCGTCCGCGACCAACTGGGTACGTTCGACTTCGACGGCGCAGACTCGAGCCTCCTCGGCGTGGAGCTCCAGCGGTGAGGCAAAGAATTCGATGCGCAGGGTTTTGGGCGCGTTGGGCTTGTGCGCATCCAGCGCTTGCAGCATCAGCTCGACGTTTTTCTTCGAGCCCGAATCCAAAATGTCGAGCTGGTCGGCAGCTTGGCGTACCTGGTCGGCGTCCAGCACCACGCGCACGTCCGGGAGCTCAAGCACCTCGGCCAGCTCTTTGTAGCCAAAGGCTGCTTGCGCCGGCCCGCGACGCCCGAGTAACACCACTTCGCGCACTTGGCTGGTGCGTAGCGCATCCACGGCGTAGCTAGCAATGTCGGTGGCGCTCAGCTCCGTCGGGTCCTTGAGCAAGACGCGCGCCACGTCGAGCGCGACGTTGCCAACACCGACGACGACGGCGCGTTCTGTGTCGAAGCTGAACTGAGCGTCGCGGAAATCCGGGTGAGCGTTGTACCAACCCACAAATGCAGTCGCAGGGTGGCTACCCGTCCAACCCTCGCCGGGGATGTTCATGTGGCGATCCGTCGCGCTTCCTGTGGAAACGACCAGCATGTCGTAGCACTCGCTCAGCTCCGCGATGGACACGTCCGTGCCCACATGCACGTTGCCCAGAAAACGGAACTGGCCGCTCTGGGCGGTGCGCTCAAAGGTCTTAGTGACGTTCTTGATCTTCTGATGGTCCGGCGCCACGCCGGAGCGTACCAGCCCGAAAGGCACCGGCAGTCGCTCGAAGAGATCCACTTCGATGGGGACAGCGTCTTGCCGCAGCAAAGCGTCCGCAGCAAAAAAGCCCGCAGGCCCGGCGCCGATGATGGCGACGCGCGTTGGAGGATCGACCGAGGCGGTGCTCATGCCCAACGCCTAGCACGGCTTGCGGCTGATGGTATGGCGCAACGGCTGCGCCATTCCGACTTTCATTGCACGCGGCGTCGGTCGCCGACTATTCTGCTGGGATGAACCGTTGCCCGCGGGCTGCGATCGTTGCGCTGCTAGGACTGTTGCACGTCACTTGTCAACGGCCGCCAGAAACGGAAACCGCCGCGCTCCCCGCAGGATCGAGTCCGACGGCGCCAGCCCCCCGTGTTGCCGCGCCCGTCGCGTCGCGGGCATCAGCGCCGAACACGACTCCCGGCAAGATCAAATGCGGCGACGTCTCCTGCGACGTGGAGACGGAGGTGTGTTGCGCGGACTTCACCGGGGGCGGCGCCCGCTGCGCGAAACGTCCCGCGGACCTTGGCGACGACGTATGCGGCGGAAGTGCACTGACCAAGTACTGCGATGGTGCGGAGGATTGTCCCGGTGGCGCCTGTTGTGAAACGGCTGCGTGCACCGGCGACTGCCCACCGCTGTACGCATGCGAGTCTCCCCGCTGCGAGACGCAGCCCGGCGGTGTGTGTCAGGGCGGCGCCTGTCCGCATGGGTTCCGCTGCGCGACATCAGGAGCAGAAGCGTCATGCGTGCTCGCGAACCCGGGAGTGCACTGCGGTACCAAGCGTTGCGAAGGCGACACGCCACTCTGCTGTTGGAACGTGAAAACCAAACAGAGCAGCTGTGGCAAGTCCTGCCCGGGCGATGGAATGGGTGACAGTGCGCAGTTGGCCTGTGCAGGTGTTGCGGATTGCGGGGGCTACGCCTGCGGCCGCTTCTCGAGCAGTCCGGCCAAGAACTACGCCTGCGCCGGGCATAGCTTCGCTGGCGACCGCTTCTCTCCGATCCTGTGCGCATCGCTGGCGGACTGCCCCAAGCAGTTCGGTGTGGTGGCATCGACCTGCGCTTCTCCTGGGGACGACAGCCTGCCTCCCAACGCCAAGGTCTGCGGCTACGAGGAAGCGGAATAGACGTTCACGCCGTCGTGCATCGATTCAATGCGAGCAACGGGCTAGCCAAGCTCCGCGTACACGCTCGGGAAGCGCGCCAGGAACGCAACGGCTAGCTCCACCTCGCGCAAGTCGACGCACTCGCCGATCTTGTGCGTGTTTTGCTCGATGCCTGGCCCGCAGCCAAACATCGCCGGATGCTTCGTGGGGCCGGAGTCCACCCAGCGCTTGCGCGGGGGCACGTTGATCGAAGAGTCGTCCGCGGGGATCGGAAACCCAACGCCGTCGGTGGAGAAGATCCAGCGATCGACTCGAGGCTTCGGCGACAGCGCGCCACCGCCGCTGCCAGGCTTGACGTTGGGCGTGACCACCCGCTCGTAGGTGGCGATTGCGGCTTGGATGGCGGGATGCTCTTCGGGGGTGGCCCAGCCCAGGTAAGTCTGCGGATTGCCCAGGGTGTATCCCTTCCACGTGGCTTGATCGTACGTCGGAACGGAGACCTTCACGCTGAGGCCGGCGTCCCGGGCCGCCTGAATCGAGCTGAGCGATTCCACGTCTTTGACGGCTTGCTCCGGAGTTTCACCCACGGTCAGGCGTCGATCGAAGCGCACCACGAAGCGCTCCGGCACCGCGCAGTCGCTGGGCGTATCGAGCTGCGCCCAGGACGCCGTGCGAGTGCCGTGCCCCAGGAAGGCATCGTCTAGGAACCCCTCGCGGGCGTCATACTTTTTCGCGGCTTCGGAGACGATGGCGCCGCCGAACTCGAGCGGATTCAAACCCTCCCAGGGCATGGAGCCATGACAGCTGCGCCCAACGATCTCGACTTCGATCTGCATGCGCCCGCGCTGCCCACGGTAGATGCCGAGAGCGCCCTTGTGCGCATCGCCCGTGCCTTCGGTCAGCACCACGACGTCCGGGATCAATTCCGGTCCGGCGTTGGGCAGCACTTCGCGCATCACGAACATGGGGCCGCCGCCGTCGTTGTCTTCTTCGCAGACCGTGGCGTAGGCGCGCACGATGACGCCCTTCAGCGCACCGTCGGAGGCCAGTTCGAGCAAGATCTTGGTCGCCACGACTTCGGACACGACGCCGCTTAACTGATCCGCAGCGCCGCGCCCGAAGAGCAAATGCTCCCACTCGCCGTCGGCTGGAAGATGTCCCAGCTCCTGACGAAGAAACGCGCGATTGAGCTTTTTATCGTCGACCAGGCCGTCGTAGGCGTCGAGCCCGACCGTCTTCTCGCGCCAAGCGGGGCGTAGTGCCTGCACCGTGTCGCTGTGGCCGTCGAAATAGATGACTCTTTTTTCGGCGCGCGCCACGCCGTCGTCGGGA
>CALMUT010000257.1 GCA_937872925.1 uncultured Myxococcales bacterium
GATCGCGACGAAGCGCGTCTCGAGCGCGGGCGTCGGGTGCCGGCGGATGTGGTGGGGCAGGTAGCGTTGGCGTATCGTGGCTAAATGCCCAGAATGCCCTGGCCGGGGGTGGCAGTGTGACATCTGCGCCCCGATGGGTCGCTCCCACGAACCGGCAGTGCGAGCTGTGCTAGACACCGAGATCCGCAACGTCGAGAGATCAATGCAACGCGTTCGATCACGGATGGATGCGATCGAAGAGCCGTTCAGCTTTCCGGCGGACTGCTGCCCTCCTTGCGCTTGCGGACCCGAGTGGAAAGAGCTTGCCGAGAAGCTGGAACGCCAAGCCTTCGTGTTGGCTCGGCTCTACCTGAAACGCGGCAGCCTAGGCGACGCACCAAAAGCGGAACGCCTTTGGCTTGATCACGGCGCGAGCAATGCGCAGTGGCGAGCCTGGAGGGGCAGCAAGGCGGATCCGCAGGCGCCAAAGCCATGAACCGCGCCCGTTTCCTCCGCGTGCTAGGCGCCACCGAAGCGGCCTGGGCCAAACGCTACAGCATTGAGCCTTTCGAGCATCCTTGCTCAAGCTGCGGCAAGACGCTGCGGACGTCGGAACCGATCGCTTACCAGACGTTTCGCGGATTGGAGGCACCGCCGTGTAGCTGCGGCAACGTGAACACGCCGTGGTGCATCGTACGCGCCCCGGGGCATGGAGACCTGTTCACGTGACCGAACGCAAAAAAGCCCCCACCCGCCACTAGGACGGATGAGGGCTGGCACCGCTGCTCACGCCCGAGCTCGGGGGCGGGCCCGACGGGGGCGGCTTCTGTGGTGGGAGGGGCCTAGACGGCGGCGGGCGGGGGGGGTGGAGCGAAACGGGGGTCGGATCTAATCTGGACGCATCCCGCCACGTCAGCCCGCGTGGACACCCAAGGGAGCCCGTTGCTGCGTCAGTGCCGAATCGGAGTAGGGTCCGAATAACCTGATGTGGCGCGGGCTAGGGTTATAAGCTTCACGTTCGCGCCTGCCGCATACAACGCGACAAACGGTGCTTGCGTCTCGGCCAGCT
The DNA here is from genome assembly GCA_937872925.1 of uncultured Myxococcales bacterium. Taxonomy (GTDB): domain Bacteria; phylum Myxococcota_A; class Polyangia; order Polyangiales; family Polyangiaceae; genus JACKEA01. Next base: position 1,049 of record CALMUT010000257.1, read on the forward strand.
GCCCCGACTCGACCATGTCCGCCCATTGACGCGCTGCGTCCGCCAGGTCCAACCCATCAAGATGCTGACGCGCGAAGACCTCGGACTCGCGCAAGCTTTCGAGTGGGGTCAACGGATTTTCGATCCTGTCCAGGATTGCGGCGTTCGCTTGCGCGCCCGCTTCCTCGAAATCCACGGACGGCGATCTAATTCCCAGCACCTTGCGCAAAGCGCGAACCATGAGCCCCATGCGATCGGAGTCTATCCCAAGCAGTCGCCCGGCGCCTAGCGAAGCGCCCGCTATGCCGGCTCGCGAAGTCCGGATTGCAGCTATGGCCGGTCCCGTAGCCTGCGAAGATCGTCGCCACTGCGGTCGGGCTAGCCGCACCAACGCGACACCGCTCACGGTGGATCAGCATGTGCCGGAATACTTCGTGATAGCAACGACGGGTCGCCGCCAGGTCGGTGCCTACCAGCACGTCGCCTCCACCCCAGATTTGACCCACGCACACAGACTTGCCGTTGTCCCCGCGCTTGCGCCCATCGTGGACCTCGACGGCAAACCGGCGGCTCTCGGCCCACGTCTTCGCGTACGCGGCCCACGCCCAATCCTCCCGCGTCCACCCCGGCGCCCACTCATCGGCACGCTCGGTTTCGGCATCGATGGCAAGAGCGATGGTGGCCATGCGCAAAGCGCGCTCTGCCCCAGTCTCAGGGCACTGCCCGGGAGGGTAATAGGGCAGCGGCCCAGCGAGGGCTGCCAGGTAGAGTGCGACGGCGAGGTTCATGGCTTGTCCAGTTCTGGGTGCGGCAGGTCGCCAAGCAGCGCACGCACCAGATCCGCGACGCTTGCATCGGTCGTTGCAGTCTTCTTGGCGACCACGGCACGGTGAACGCCCGTCGTTTCTTCCTCGTCGTCGTCCCAGTCGAGATCGACGGGAACTATGGCGCCTTCGGCGGGCGGCTCGCCCGCGACACCATCTCCGTCGCGCTGAGGATCCGTTCGTTGTGGCGGCTCAGAGTGTCGGCGAACGAGCGAGTATCCTCCAGGCGCTTGTCGCGCTCGGCGGCCATCTCCAGCCGCATGCTTTTCAGCTCCGAGAGGAACTCTTCGCGCTGTTCGCGGTTCAGCTGGAGCGCTTCGTCCAGATGTCCCCGATACTTGTCCAGGATCTTTTGGACCGTCGCCTCGAACGCCTCGCGCTCCTCGCGTACCTTGCTGTGATGCCAGTTCAGCAGCCAGCGCACGGCGGTCCAGATCCCGGCCGGAGCCGCTATCACCGCCAGAATTATTGCCTGCCATGCTTCCATCGCCTTTCCCTCAAAGGTGTAGAGCGGAGCGCACGCTAAACGCCTCAGCTCGCATCCTTTGGTCATGCGAGGCGTGGAGCCAGAGCATCGCGCCGAAAAGGATCACGACAAGCAAGAGCGCAGACAGCCCCAGCGCCATCGGCAAGATTACGCGGTTCGTTTCGACGGCTGAGATCCGCCGAGTCAGCGCGCTCACAGCGTCGACCATCCCGGTGATCTTGTGGTCTTGATCGATCTGGAATTGCCCAGTCTTTCGCACGTGCGCAGTGAACTCGTCGCGACAGCCCTTTCGCCCCTGCTCGACGCCGGTAGCGCTCGCGTTCGTTAGTGCGGTCTCCAGTTCCTTGGGACTGCCTGTGTGGACTCGGTTCGCTGGTAGCCTCGGCTTCGGATCGGTCTTGGGTTCGTCGTTCACGGCCGTACCTTCTCCAACTCTGCCCATGTGCGGGGGCCGATGATGCCGTCTGCGACGAGCCCGTGCTCGTCTTGAAACTTCATGGCGCGAAGCTCGGTCTTCGGCCCGAACCAGCCGTCTACCTTCAGCTCGCCGAGCAACGACTGGGCGTCCTTGACGGCGTCATAAAGCTTTGATTCCTTGCGGAGCGTGGGGTGCGTCACGGGCACCATCGGATCAGTATCCGACGTGGCGAGGTGCTTCGTGATGATCCGCATCGTGTTGGGACGAAACGCCCCGCGCAGCGGTCGGTTGTGGCTGAACCGGATGTCCTTGGTCCCGTCGCTGAGCCGCAGCAGGGTGCCATCGGCGCCGCCACCGCCCTCGACGGTTTGCCAGAGCCAGCCCGCCCCAGCGATGGTTCCTCCGACGTGGCCGTTGGCTGAAGCCTTCCAGCCCTTGGGATGATCGGAGCACCAGTACAGCACGTCGCCGCGCCGAATCGTCAGATCCTCCAACTCAATGAAGTCTGGCGGGGCGAAGTGACTGACACCGAGCCATGTCGTGATGGCCTTAGCCGGCGGCCAGGGGCGGCGTGGCGTCAGCCCGGCCTTGTGCATCAGTGCCGCCAGCCCATAGGCACAGCTCGAATAGACCGTTCGGAGCTGCGACCCCCGGCCAAAGGCCGCGTCCAGGAGCGCCTCCAGCTCGTCACCGCGATCACGATGGCTCATGGCGCCACGACTCAGCACGGACTGCGACGTAGCGGCAAAACGTTCGTTCGGGGTCGGCATGGTCTCCTCCAAGAGAGCAAAGGCTGTGTTTGAGGCACGCACGGCGCGCTCGATGTGACCTGTCGTTTCGCGCATGCCCCAGGGCGATCGGGTCGACGGGTAGGGGATGTTGCTCGCCGGAAGCCCAGCGTTGTAGCCGCTGGCGAGCTTGGGCAGGTCGAAGCCGACGCGGCGACGCAGCGACCCCATGAGCTGCACGCCGATTGAAATGTTGATGTCCGGATCGGCCAGCGTTGCGGTGGGCGGGATCCCGCGAAACAGCGACGGCGATGTTATCTGCATCAAGCCATAGCCGTGGTCGGGGCTTACCACTTTCGGGTCGCCGTTGCTCTCGGCCTTGATGAACCCTAGCGCCCAATGCACCGGGACACCGTGTGCAGCGCAATGGCGCGTGACGCTCGGTAGCCAGCGCAACACGTGGGAGCGCATGCGAGCTACGCCAGGCTTGTCCAGCTGAATGATCGTACCGTCGACCTCGACTTGGCCGGTCGGCAGAGTTTTCCAGTGATGCTTCATGGTCGCATCCCAGTGCTTTCCAAAACGGCAACTACTGATTGCACGCGGTCCACGCGCACGTAGCGGGTTCCGCAGTCGGCGCAGGTCACGAGAGCTTGGTAGACGAGCCGGCGGACGTGCGACGCGCAATGCGGGCAGCAGTGCGAGCGTG
>CALMUT010000258.1 GCA_937872925.1 uncultured Myxococcales bacterium
CATTCGGGGGGGATGGTCGAGCAAGTGGGGGAAGTGCTTACGTTTGTGAGCATTTGGGGGACATGGATGCAAGACAGCCAACGCCGTCACCAGGCCGACAAGAGAACGCTGTCACATCCCCCAGAGCAGCCGCCCACTTCTTCTGCCCCACAACGCACTCCGAGTGCACCCGTCCCAAGACAGCCACAATGGTCGGCTGTTGTCGGAGCGATGACGGCACGGGTGAATTTTTGAGCGCGCGTTGGATGCTCTCGTCGAGGCGCAGACGAAGCGGCGGGACGGGGCTGCCAGCGCGAAGCGACGCAAGCGGCGGTCATTGAAAGTTCATTCGCGGCATGTGCCGGTGGAGGTGGCGCGGGCGGTTTGGAAGCGCGATGGGGAGCGGTGCGCGTTCGTGGACGCGGTTGGGCGGCGCTGCGGGGAGACGCGGTTCCTCACCTTGGAGCATCGCGATCCGTTCGCGCGGGGTGGCGCTCCGAGCGTGGAGAACCTCTGCGTGCTGTGCAAGGCGCACAATCAGCAGGCGGCGCGTCGGGAGTTTGGCGCGGCCTATGTGGAGCGCAGGCAGCACGAGGCCGCGGTCTACTCGAAGGTTGCGCGGGCGTTGCTTGCTCAGGAGTTTCGGCGGGAGGAAGTGCGCGCTGTGCTCGCCGGCTTGCGCGAGAGGGGTGCTGCGGCAGAAGTGGAAGCGTTGCTGCGGGAAGCGCTGGGGCTGCTCAGTATGGAAAGACGACGCGGGGTGCGTGTGCATGCGAGGTGAACGGCGGGAGGGTTGACGCGGTGTGAACGGAAGGGCGACGCGGCGTACGTGTGCGCGCGAGGTGCGGCAGGAGAACACTGCGGTGTGAACATTTGCGGGACCGTTGCGTTGCGTCCCCTGCGCGGGCGCTGCGCTCGCGGTTGGGGGCGCGGCTTCCCGCAGGTTTGAACGCCGAGACGTCTTCGTCGGGTCACGCCGACGCGGCCCGGTTGTTCCAGGTGGGCAGCGCGCGGGCTAGCGCCTGCGGACCGTCGACGCGGATCGCGCCGGAGCGCAGCGCCTGCGGCCAGCTGAGCTTTCCGATGTGCCAACGCGTGAACGCCTCGGACTGTGCGTGCACGACCAGATCCGACGCGAGCTTGGGGTGGGAGAAGCACAGCTCTGCATCGTCCGGGTGGAAGAGGATCCACAGCCGGTGATGCGGGGGGCGCTGCTCAGGGAACTCGAACTGAACGACGACGCGCTTCCGGGGCAGCCGGGAGCGACACAGGTGCGCGTGCACCCAGGCCCACAGCGCGAAGGACGGGTCGGTGTGTTCGGGCTGCAGCTCCACCCAGTGCGTTCCCCATTGCGCCATGGCGGCGACGACCGGCGATAGGGCGCGGCCGGCCTCCGTGAGCCGATAATCGCGCCCGCGGCGCCCCCGCTTTTGCTGACTAGCCACGACGCCGGCGTCCTCGAGCGCGCGGAGCCGACTCGCCAACAGCGAGCGCGACATGCCGGGCACGCCCCCGGCGATTTGGTTGAAGCTCGTGCATCCCAACATCAGGTTGCGCACGATGAGCAACGTCCAGCGTTCGGCTAGGATTTCCGAGGCACGGGAAATCGGACAGTACTGGCCATAGCTCCGCATGCCTAGATCCTGCCGCTTGAGGCGCGATTGCCAAGTACAGATTTCGTCCTTTCGCAGTCCGCAGGCGAGCGCTAGCTCTGAAGCATGGACTCCGACGGACAGGTCACCGGCGATGCGGCGGTCGTTTACGAGGAGTTTTTCGTGCCTGCGCTCTTCGCAGAATGGGCACCGCGGGTTGCGACGCTCGCGCGTATCGCGCGGGGGTCGCGGGTGCTGGACGTGGCGTGCGGTACCGGCGTGCTGGCGCGGGAAGCGGCGCGGCTCGCGGGTGCGGGCGCGGTCGTTGGCCTGGACGTCAACCCGGGCATGCTGGCCGTCGCGCGCCGCATCGAACCGGGCATCGACTGGCGGACGGGTCGAGCGGAGGAGCTGCCGTTTGACAGCGGGAGCTTCGATGTGGTGGTGAGCCAGTTTGGTCTGATGTTCTTTGCGGACCAGACGCGGGCGCTCGACGAAATGTGGAGGGTGTTGCGCCCCGGCGGAACGTTGGTGACGGCCGTGTGGGCCCGACTAGAAGACACGCCGGGCTACGCCAAAATGGTCGAACTCCTCCGACGGCTGTTTGGCAGCGATATCGCCGACGAGCTGCGCGCGCCATTCTCGCTAGGTGAGCCGTCGGTGCTACGCGCCGTATTCGACAAGTCCGCGGTGACCACGCCGCGGGTCGAGACGGTGGCGGGGACCGCGCGCTTTGCGTCGATCGCCGATTGGGTGCGCACTGACATCCGCGGCTGGACCCTAGCTGACAAGCTGGACGACGATCAGTTTCGCGTTCTGGCGCGCGAGGCGGAAATCGCCCTGGCGGAATTCCGACATGAAGGCGGCGTCACCTTCGCGAGCCCGGCGCATCTGGTATTGTCAACGAAGCCTTGAGCGGCGCGGCGTGTCGCGGCGTTTGGGCAGCATCGCGATTGGGACGCTGCGTCCCCCGCGCGGGCGCTGCGCCCGCGTTTGGGGGCGCCGGCGAGCGCAGGCCGCAGGCCGAGCACGCCGACCGTGATGCGACGGGGAAGCGCGGGGGCATCCAATCCCGAAGGAAGCGAATGGTCGTCGCGGCGTCGAAGTGGCGGCGGCCTTGGGGCCATGAGCGATGGCTGTGAGGGCGGTGCTGCCGGCTTTGCGCTAGCCTACGCAGTGCGAGGAATTGATGCGGCACTGTGGATTCATCGGGGTGAGCGTGCTCGTCTTTGCCGCTGGGGTCGGCTGCGGCGGGTTGGCTGAGGGCGGCGGCACGGGGGGAGCTGGCACGGGTGGCACAGGGAGTGGTGCGACGGGAGGAGCGGGCAGCGGTGGCACTGGCGTTTCGGGCAGTGGAGGCCAGGGTACGGGGGGCAAGCGCGCGCAAGGCTGTGCGCTGGCGCTGGGAGTGATCGATGGCAGCTACCTGATGGCGCTGTCGCTGGTGACCGCGGGCAACAAGAGCAACAAGGATCGTCCGATCGTATTACAGAACACGGTGAAGACGAGCCTCAGTGGCGATGCGTTGCAGGTGAGTTGGAGTTTGCAACCCTTGAAGTTCGAGGACCGCAAGACTCCGACGGGCAGCGCGCTGCAGTACTCCTTCAGCCTTGGCCCGGGTGGCGGCGGAGTTTTGAACTTGCCGCCCCTAGACGTGCCGGCGGACGCCAACCCGCTCTCAGGATCGGCAATCACTTTGAACCTATGGAACCTGACGGGTGTGAGCTGTAGTTCGGTCAGTTTTCAATGCGGGACCGGAGACGGAGACGTCACGAAGCCGATCTCGCTCTCTATCGCTGGCTCTACGTGGACGATGGAGCGCATCGTTGGCGGAGAATATCCCGAGCCGCCGAAGATTGATTGCGAGAAGAACTTGGCATCGCCACTGCCATTGCCGCCGCTTTGAGCGGCGTGGAGCGCATCGGAGTCGTGGCAGCAAAATCCGGCGGCGGAGACTCAGAGCGTGGCGCCTAGGGAGAAACCGAGGAAGAACAAGGTGGGACCGGAGCCGCCGCATTCTTGGTCGTCTGAATGGGCGTCGTAGCAAACGTCTGGGTCGTTCAGGAGTTCCCCCAGGCCCATGTACAGCCGGGCGTTGAACCCGGCGGCTGAGCGCAGCTCGACCGCGGGACTGACGTTGACCCAGTGCGCAAAGTCCCAGTGCTTCGTGTCGTAGTCATCCAAGCAAAAGGCGCGGCAGCGGCTCCAGTCGTACGGGCCGCCCGACCAACTCAGCTCGGCGCCGAGCGCCACTGAGCCAAAGGGAATGCGCGCACGGATCCCCGCAACGGCCTGTGGTCCGGCGGAGCCCATGCCGCCGCCGAAGACAAGACCGAAGTACCTGACCAAGACCCGTTCGTAGGCGACGCCGGCATATCCATAGGGCGTCCCGATCCCGAGATGTGCTTCGAGCAGGTTGTTGCGATCCCACCGATCTGCCGCGTCGTCTTGCGCGGGCACGGATGCGACGCGGTCGCTCGGCGGATAGCCCGGCGGCGTCCAAGGCCGGTAGGGGGTGGGCGCGGGTGGGTACCCGGACGTTGGGGCGTACGGGTACCCGGATGCTGGGGTGGATGGGACTCCCGGTGCGTTGGGCGATTGCCCGGGAACAGTGGCAGGAGCGGGGGCGCTCGGCGCAGTCGCGGGCTCGACCGCCGGGGGAAATGCACGCGTCGGTGGTGGTGTGTCTTGTGCGCGGGCCGATCCCACCACACTGAGGCACGCCAGGCACACGCAAAGTACGGCGCGCCGCTCGAAGTGAGTCATTGTGCATAGGACAACAGCAAGCGGCGTGCCGGTGTTTGGTCGCGGGTCGCGTGGGTGTGACGTGCGGTGCGTGGTGGTCGCGGGTGTAACGTGTGGGCGCCTGTGTTCGGTGGTGGGTCGCGTGGGCGCCTGTGTTCGGTGGTGGGTCGCGTGGGCGCCTGTGTTCGGTGGTGGGAGTTCGGTGGTGGCGCCGGCGACTGAGGTCTTGCCGAATGCTGGGGCTCCGATGCGGGCGAGCCTTTTGGAGGCCCGCCGTTCCGCATCTCCGCCGGGGCGCCGGTTGCATGCTGCGGGGAACGTGAAGAGCGGCGGCGGATCGCGATGATGTGACCTGAGGTGCGTGGCGGCGCGCGCGGCGGACATTGACGACGCGGCGGACATTGACGGCGTGACGGACATTGACGACGCGGCGGACTTTGACGGCGCGTCGGACATTGACGGCGCGTCGGACATTGACGACGTGACGGACCTTGACGACGCGACGGACTTTGACGGCGCGGCGGACCTTGACGGCGTGACGGACCTTGACGGCGTGACGGACCTTGACGGCGCGTCGGACTTTGACGTCGTGACGGACTTTGACGACGCGGCGGACATTGACGTCG
>CALMUT010000259.1 GCA_937872925.1 uncultured Myxococcales bacterium
CCCGCGCTGGGCGCTCTCGGCTTCGCGCGATGCGCGCTGGCGCGGGTTGCTCTGGGTGGCGGGCAGTGCGCTCTCGACTTCGCGCCGTCCGCGCTGGCGCGGGTTGCTCTGGGTGGCGGGCAGTGCACTCCCGACTTCTCGTAGTGCGCGTTATCGAGCAGCGCGGGAAAGCGTCTCACCCAGCGCGCAGCCTGAGAACGTCGCTGCGCGTCTTCGGACATGCGCAGCTCGTAGACGCAGTAAGTGTACAAACTAGAGCAAGCTCGCTCGCGATGTAGCCCCCGGCAATGCACCTCAGCTAGGTGCGCCAGCAAACTCGCTGACGCGAGTTGCCGGAATGGGAAGTAGATCCGCCCACTGCGACGCCCGGCAGCTGCGCTCGCCAACTTGCTCGCCTCGGCAAGATCCGGCCCAGGTCGGTTTGGACTTCCGAGGCAATGAACATCCCAAAACCTTCCAGGCGTTCCGTCTTCCTGTTCCTTCTCCCCCGTCGCCCGCCGCCAGCACCTTCACTGTCTTTCGGGGGCAGAAGGCGGAAGCACGCAGCCTTCGACGCCGGTGCGACCTGACACGTCCATGCGTGACCGAAGCCGTCGCGCGTGCGCGCAGCGCCGTTCAAGGAAAGCCGCGAAGAAGCGGGCCTTGGCGGCGGAAATCTGGCCAATGCGTGGCGGCACGGACGTTGCACACAGTGTATGACGATGTCGCACCAACGCCCCTTTGCCTGGCTGCTCGCGCCCCTGTGCGTGCTCGTGATGACGGCTTGCGTCGGAGACATTGAAAAGCCAGGTGGGTCAAGCACCTCGGGGCCAGGCGGCGGCACGGGCACAAGCGGGGCAAGCCTGCGCGCGTTCGGGCCTCCGCAGGCGCGGCTGCTCAGCGCTGCCGAATACCGCAACACCGTGCGGGACCTGCTCGGCCTGGAGGCAACCCCCGGGCTCACTCACGCAGATCTCGGCTCGGGCTACGACACCGGCGCCGGCGGAAAGCTCGACGAAAACCTATTCAGCGCCCTGCTCGACGAAGCAGAGCGCCTGAGCATCGAGTACATCGCTACGCGCATCGAAACGGACTACCCCTGCTTTGACCCAAGCAACGTCACCGACGCCTGCATCACCGACATCATCGAGCACCTGGGCCGTCGCGCGTACCGGCGCCCATTGGCTCCTGAGCAACGCTCTTCGCTGCTGGCGCTGTTCCAGCGCATCGTCACCGAGACCTCAGATCGCGGCTTGGCGGCTCAAAGCTTGGTCCCCCGCCTGCTTGCGTCCGCCCGCTTCTTGCATCGCACTGAAATCGGAGCTGCAAACAAACAGGGCTCGAATTCGACCCTCGATCAGTTCGAGCGCGCATCGCTGATCTCCTATGCCCTGACCGGCAGCATGCCAGACGAAGCGCTGTTCCAAGACGCCGAAGCTGGGCTGCTGGAAGGAGAGCGCATCCGCACGCACGTGCAGCGACTGCTGAATACCGACGCAGGACGCGCGCGCTTCGTTCAGATCTTGCAGCAGTGGCTACGGCTGAGTGATCTGGACGCGATGGTCGCCGAGCCCGAGGCGTTCCCCAAGCTCAGCGGAGCCCCCCTCGCTCTGGGGCTGCGCAACGAGTTTTCAGCCTATGTCTCGGACGTCATCTTCGATGGGCCCGGCACGCTGCGCGCACTGTTGACCGCAAACCACACCTTCGTGAACCAGCACACGGCCCCTCTGTATGGCGCGACGGAAAGCGGGGATGCAATGGTTCGACTCAGCCTCGATGCGTCCCAGCGCAAGGGTGTGCTCGGTCTGGCCAGTGTGATGGCGGTGCACGCATCCGTGGGCGAGACGAGCAAGGACCGGCCAGTGATCCGCGGACTCCTGATCAAAAATCAGTTGCTCTGCGAAGAAGTCGGGCTGCCGTCGGGCATCGACACCGCCACTGCGGCAGCGAACGTTGCCACCGAAAGCGCCGACTTCGAAGCCCTGACCACCCGAGAGCAGTTCGAAACCATGATGAACCAGGGCCAAGAGTGCAAAAACTGCCACCAGCAGTTCATGCCCTACGGCTTCTTAATGGGGAACTTTGACGCTTTGGGCCAGTTCCAAACCAAGAAGGGCGACTTGCCCATCAATACCGCCGTGGCGGACATTGCCATCGGAGAGCGCACGGATTCCTACGCGGGGCTGACGGACTTCGTTGACGAACTAGCGCAAAGCGACGTGGTGAGCGCCTGCTTCACGCGCAACTTGGTGGCCTACGCCGTCGGCAGCGCCACGGGCAAGCACGTGGACGCCATGACCGTGGCGCTCGCCAAGTCCTTCGGCGGCAGCGGCGGCGATATCCAACAGCTGCTCGCTGACTTGCTCTCGAACCCAGATCTGTACGTGAAACGCTGGGACCCCTGAACGGGCCCGACCCCGAACGAGAAACTCATGAAGCGTCGAAACTTTCTGTTCACCAGCATGCAGGCAGCGCTGCTGCTGTCGCCCGTGCTATCCGTGCGCCGCGCTGAAGCCGAAGCCGCACTGCCCAAGCGTGTCTTCTTCTGGGTGCACTGCGGCGGCTACCCTGACGAAGCTGCGTTCTTTCCGAGCGGCAGCGAAAACGACTTCCAGCTCTCGCCCATGCTGCAAGGACTTGGGGACGTGAAGAGCGAGATGGTCGTGGTCGAAGGCGTCGACCTACGCGACTCCGGTTTGAATCCCAAGGGCAACAACCATATCCGCACCGTGGGCAAGGTGCTGACTGCGAAAGACGTCCTGCCGAATCCCACGGATTCTCTCAACGGAGAGCCCGGAGGGATCTCCATCGATCAACTGCTTGCCCGCGACTTGGGGCTGTCCTCTTTGGAAGTCATCGTGCACACCGGCGCCAGCAATCACATGCGTGGCAAGCCTTTCGCGACGGGTCCCAACCAGTTCAAAGTGCCCATCGCCCCACCGGAACAAGCCTGGGACAAGGCCTTTAAGGGTTTTCAGCCCGGTGACGTCGTCGACCCGGCAAAAGAAAAGGCTCGCATGAACAGACTGCGCGCTCGGCGCAGCGTGCTCGACGACCTAACGACGGAGCTGAAGAACTTTCGTCAAGAGCTCTCTGGGATCGAAAAGCTCAAGCTCGATGCCCATGAAGACGCCATCCGCCGTGCCGAGCTGAGCGTGCTGGCGGATCTCGACACCACCCAACCCAAGACCGACGCGGAATGCAGCTTGCCAGGTCGGGAAACCACCAACAGCTACGTGCCCAACCGCGCCAAAGCCCACCTCGACGTGATGTTCGCGGCGCTGGCATGCAACCGCGTACAGGTCGGCGGCATGATCTGGGGCTACTCCGGTTACTCATGGCGCTACGAGTGGGTGCCTGGCGTCAATACGGACGGCATTCACGATGACGTGCACCATCGCGCGTCCGCGGAGCGCGACGCCTACATCAAGTCCTGCCAATGGGACTGGAACCAGCTCGGTCAGTTCGTGAAGCGCCTGAAAGACACCCCGGAAGGCACCGGTAGCATGCTGGACAACACCGTCATTGTCGCGCTCTCCCACTTCGGCAAACACCACCAGATGAAGAAGATCCCGGTCGTGTTATTCGGCAACGCCGCGGGACAGCTGAAGACGAATCGCTACCTCAAACTCGGCAGCAGCGTACACAACGACAAGCTACTGACCTCCGTGGCGCACCTCATGGGGCACAAAATCAGTGGTATCGGCGACGACCAGAACTGTGGCCCGCTCTCCGCGCTACATGGCTGACTAACCCGAACAGCAGCGGAAGCCGACGTTGGTGCTGCGCGCGTTGCGCTTGGACGCCTGCACCGTGCTGCAGGTGTTGTTGCCCATCACGCGACAATCGTCGGAGGCCCCGGCCGTGGCGCTGCAAGCGTCGATCCACTCCCGCATGTAGCCAACCATGTCGTACACCCCCGAGTAGCCGGCCTGGCAACACGGGAACTCTTTCACGTCGGCGATGGAGGTCGGACATGCGCCGGAGATAGACTCGGTCCCGTAGCCGTAGTCCAATTGGCCGCCCGCACTGCAGGCGTTGTACCACTGGGCGTCGGTCGAGTCGGCGCTCGAATACGTTGCGGCGCCTCCCGAACTGGCGCCGCACAGTCGCTTGCCTGCCCAGGCACAGAAAGCATAGGCGTCGCACCAGTCCACGAAGTTGATGGGTTCGTCGACATCCGTGTCGGGCCAAGGCGCGCCTGGCGCCAAGCTGGTCTTGAAGGCGCATTCCGGATTGGTCGGCAAAGCAGGGCTCGTCGCCAAAAACGCCTCGTACTGCGAATTGGTCACTTCCGTGGAGTCCACGCAGTAAGTGCCGCCCCCGGGCTTGGGCACCTCCACCATCTCCGGACCCTTGCCGGACGGACACGCTGCGGTGGTGCCGGCGCAACACATGGTGGTGGGCGCGTCTGGCAGCACGCAGCCGCGGGGTGACCCGCCGCTGGCACTGCATGTGCCGCTGCTGTTCGCGCCGGTCATCGTCAGCCCCTGCACGTCCGCGGGCGCGGCGCAGCCGCCGGTGTTGGCAAACGTCGGAGTGCCGCAGCCCACGTCGGCGTAGCCCGTGACCGTTGCGTTGCAGCTCCCGGAATAAGCGCAGCTACAACTGCTGCAGCTGCGGGTGTCTTGGTTCGCGGTGTCCACCAAGCGCCGACGCGGGAAACCAGCCGGACACGCGTGCTCTCCGGCTTGCACGATACAAGGATCGGCCAGGGCCGACGCGGGAGAGCAGACTTCGCCTGCTTCGCAGCCCGCGCCCGAGCCCAGGTCTGGGGATTCACAGGCCCGCACAGCGCTTGCCCAAGTCGGTGCCGTCTTCTGTACCGTGGCCTGCTTCGCCGAACCGCAGCTTCCGCTCGCGTTGAAGCTGACATTCGCTGCGTTGACCGGTCCCGGCAAACCGGGCGTCACGCAGCCGCTGCCAGTGAGCGGGACGGACACCGTCGCGGCACTGCAGCTGCCCGTGGTGGAGAGATCCACCACCCCCATGCAGCTCTCACTATTTGGCGAGCCACAAGAACAGCCCGAGCAACTCGCGCGCTCAAAGCGGAGATCCCGAAAGTAGTCGCCGACGGCGTCCAAGCCCTCGGGGCACGACGGCAAGCTCGACGGGCCGCCCTCGAACACCGCCAATGGCCCCGTCCAACCCGCCGGCGCCGTCGGCACGCAGGCGTATTCTCCGCACACCGGGTCTTCACAGTCCGTCAGGCCATTGTCGTCGTCGTCCACTCCGTTGCCGCAGACCTCCACCCAGCCCGCAGCGTCGAAGGTTGCCGCATCACCACTGCCGCCACCGCTGGCGCTACCGTCCGGGCCGACACTCGAGCCGTAGATCAGCTCCTCCGGGGCGCAGCGGACCGTGATGCTCAGCAGCCCACAAGCGGCCGCACACGTCAGAAGTTTTCCAAGGAGGCGCACAGCCGATCAGTCTACGGTTTCTCGACGCGAAGTACACGATTTGCGCAACCCCTGCGCCGCGCTGGTCTAGCGACGGCGGAGCGCGCAAGCATCGCGCCGACCTTGAAATCCCCCACCTTTTGATGGTTTTTCCGCTGAGGGATGTCATGGGGCAGCGCCGGAACCGTGTGTAGATTCGGCTCGAACAGCGCCGGGCTCGGCGTCCCGCCAGGAGCGATCCACATGAAGGCAGCCATCGCATTTGCACTCGTCACCACCAGCATCGCCACTTCGGCCTACGCCCAAGACGAGGCGGTCGCGGAAACCACAAGTACGGACACGACTTTGGCTGAGGCAGCGGCGCCTCCGGAAGCCGCAGCGACTACGGGCGACACCCCGGCAGCGGACACGGCCAAGCCAAAACCACCGTACTCCCTGCCCTGGCAGCTGCGTCCCACGGGCGTGGCCACGGTGCTGCGCTCGGACACCGCCGTGATGCTGTACAAACCCAAAGGCGGCGACGAGAGCGGCAGCAACATCGCCACCACGCTGCTCTTCGCCTACAAGCTCACGGACGAAATCGGTCCGCTGATCCGCGTCGGCTACGTCAGCAACTCGCCGCCCGCACCCGGTGAGAGCGCCGGCGCGTTCATGAACCCCGCGCTGGGCGTGACCTGGGCGCCGAAGCTGGGCGGTTCCATCAAGGTTGCGGCGTTTCTAGGCGTCGCGCTACCGCTGGGCTCCACGTACGACGCGCCCGGCGACAAGACCAACGCCGCCCTGGGCACAGGCATCCGCGCGCGCAGCTCCATGGACAACGCCATGTTCGCCGTCAACGATCTCACCGTCTTCCCCGGAGTGGGTGTGGCCTACGTCGCCGACGGCCTGACCGTGCAAGGCGAGATCACCGTGCTGCAGCTCACCCGGGTGCGCGGCGATGACGTGCAGGAAGACAAATCCAAAACCAACTTCACCAGCGGCATTCACGTCGGCTACTTCGTGATGCCCATGCTCTCTATCGGCGCGGAGCTGCGCCACCAGCGCTGGCTCTCCACGCCAAGCTTCATCGAAGCCGACGAGGCATCCGGCGGACCCGACACCGGCGCCCGGGACGACACCACCGCGGCCATCGGCCCGCGCTTCCACTTCAAGCTGGGCGACAGCATGTGGCTGCGCCCCGGCATCGCCTACGCCCGCCACCTGGACGGCCCGGTGACGAAGGGCATGGACTCCCACCACATCTTCCAGCTGGACATCCCGATTTCGTTCTGAGCATCCGCGCAAGCACGCCGAGCACCTCCGGGCCCGCCGTGGGCCCGCCACTTTCGACCGCTCGGTCAAAGAGTCGCTATGCAATCGCCTTGGGTGCGCTACCCTCGCGCAGCACCCAGCATGAACGACGACGATCGACGCATTCTTCTGAGACGCCGCGCGCTGTTCGTGAGCGCGGCCTTGGCGGCCACGGCGTGTGGCGGCAGCAAGCCCGCGCCAAAGCCGCAGCCCGGCGCGGTAGAAGTCACGCCCGTGGCAAGCAACGCCCCCACCGAAAGCGGCACGGCACCCGAACGCAACCCTGCGCCGGACTTGGCCGCACCGCCGGAGATCGTGATCCCTGCGGACGCTTCCGAAGACGCGCTCCGCATGTACGCGCACCTGAAGAAGCAAGTCGCCCGCACGCAAGTCGACGTCGCTGGCGTCGCCAGGAGCATGCTGACCTGCAACGTGGACGACTGCCGCTCAGACGCCGCCGTCGAGCGACTGGCCAGAGCACACGCGGCTGCACTGCAAACGGTTGGTGCCCTAGAACCGCTGTGCCCGGGTTCGTCCGAGCACGGGCATCGCTACGCCGAGGTCGTCCGCGAGCAGCAGGCGTTTTTCGAAGCCAAGCTGAAGAGCTATACCTCGGAGCTCCACAAACGCATGCACGCCGTCAGTGACTTCGCCGAACGCTTCCGGGCCGCTAGCCTGCGTGCCAATGCCGCGCAGCCCAGAGCGTGCCTAGACTGCGCCGACTGGTAGTCACGACGAGGCCTATTTCAGCAGCGCAATGGCGTCGTTGAAGGTCTTGCTGGGGCGCAGCTCTTGGGCGGCACGCTTCGGATCTGGGAAGTAGTAGCCGCCGATGTCCATGGGCTTACCCTGCACGGCGTTGAGCTCATCCACGATCTTCTTTTCGTTGTCTGCCAGGGTCTTGGCCAGCGGCGCGAATTTCTTGGCAAGCTCCGCGTCTTGGCTCTGCGCGGCAAGCTCTTGGGCCCAGTACAGCGTGAGGTAAAACTGGCTGCCGCGGTTGTCGAGCTCGTTCACTTTGCGCGAAGGCGACTTGGCGTTTTCGAGCAGCTTGCCCGTGGCCGCATCGAGCGCGTCGCCCATGATCTTCGCGCTCTTGTTGCCGGCAGCCTCGCTCAAATGCTGCAGCGAAACCGCCAGGGCCAAGAACTCTCCCAGGGAATCCCAGCGCAGGTGGTTCTCCTTTTCGAACTGCTGCACGTGCTTGGGCGCGGAGCCGCCAGCGCCGGTTTCGAATAGGCCGCCACCGGCCATGAGCGGCACAATGGATAGCATCTTTGCACTGGTGCCCAGTTCGAGAATGGGAAACAGGTCCGTCAGGTAGTCGCGCAGCACGTTGCCGGTCACGGAGATGGTGTCCTGCCCCGCCTTGAGCCGTCCCAGAGTGAAGCGCGTGGCTTCCTCCGTCGACATCAACTCGATCTGCAGCCCCTGGGTGTCGTGGTCCTTGAGGTAGGTCTCCACCTTCTTGATCACTTCCGCGTCGTGGGCACGGGCGGGATCGAGCCAAAACACCGCTGGCGCTCCCATGGCGCGCGCGCGCGTGACGGCCAGTTTGACCCAGTCCTGGATCGGCGCGTCTTTCACCTGGCACATGCGCCAAATGTCGCCCTGCTCAACCTTGTGCTCCAGCAGCACGCTGCCGGCGTCGTCCACGACGCGCACCTTGCCCGCGGCGGGCACTTCGAAGGTTTTGTCGTGGGAGCCGTACTCCTCGGCCTTCTGTGCCATCAAGCCCACGTTGGGCACCGTGCCCATGGTTGTCGGATCGAAGGCGCCGTGCTTCTTACAAAACGCAATCGTCTCTTGGTACAGGCCCGCGTAGCTGTTGTCGGGAATGACGCACTTGGTGTCCTGCTGCTTGCCGGCTTTATTCCACATCTGGCCCGATGCACGGATCATCGCGGGCATGGACGCGTCGATGATGATGTCGCTGGGCACGTGCAGATTCGTGATGCCGCGATCCGAGTCGACCATGGCCAAGTCCGGTCGCGCGGCATAGGCGGCTTCAATGTCCGCTTGCACCTCCGCCCGCTTTGCTTCCGGCAGGGTCGCCACCGCGGCGAGCACGCTGCCGAAGCCATCATTCACGTTGGCGCCCGCGGCTTCGAGGGCGGCTCCGTGCTTTTTGAACACGTCTTTGAAGAAGACCTTCACAGCGTGGCCGAAGATGATCGGATCTGAGACCTTCATCATCGTCGCCTTCAGGTGGAGCGAGAACAGCACGTTCTGCTTCTTGGCGTCCTCGATTTCCTTCTCGAAAAAGGCATTCAATTCGCGCACGCTCATCACCGTGCCGTCGATGATCTCGCCAGCGAGTACTGGCGTCTTTTCCTTCAGCACGCTGGTCTTGCCGTCGTCAGTCACAAGCTCGATGCGAACGTGGCCGGCCTTGGCAATGGTGGTGGACTTTTCGTTCGAAAAGAAGTCGCCGCCGCGCATATGCGCCACGTGCGTCTTGGAGTCTGACGCCCACTTGCCCATGGAGTGCGGGTGTTTCCTGGCGTACTCCTTGACGGCCTTGGGCGCGCGACGGTCCGAGTTGCCTTCCCGCAGCACCGGGTTCACGGCGCTGCCCTTGATCTTGTCGTAGCGTGCGCGAATGGCGCGCTCGTCGTCGGTCTTCGGCTCGTCGGGGTAGTTCGGCAGCGCGTAGCCCTTGGCTTGCAGTTCCTTGATCGCCGCCTTCAGCTGGGGGATAGACGCGCTGATATTCGGCAGCTTGATGATGTTGGCTTCAGGTCGCTGCGCCAGCTCACCGAGCTCCGCCAATGCGTCCGGAATGCGCTGCGCCGGGGTGAGCTTTTCTGGAAAGCTGGCGATAATGCGACCGGCCAGGGAGATGTCTCGGGTCTCCACTGGAACCCCACACACCCCCGCGAAGCTCTGGATGATCGGCAGGAACGCATAGGTCGCGAGTGCCGGCGCTTCGTCAGTGTGCGTATAGATGATGCTGTAGGTGGGGCTGTTGGGCTCGGTCATGCGCGCTCGCTTCTCCGTCAATGAAGTTGGTCTGGGCGGACCATTTACGCCCACTGAGCGGAAAGGACCAGCCCTGCAACAAACCCCGAAAAAAGCGCCGGTTCCGCGGCCTTCGGGCTGGCGGTGGACTCCGAGCGCCGCGAGCCGGCGACCGACCGCCCAGCGCCGGATCGCACGGCGAGTTCGCTTGGCGGGTACGCGCAGCGGAAACCGCGCCGCCTAGGGAGTGGGCGGGGTCGGGTACGCGCAGCGGAAGCCGACGTTGTTGCCCCCGCCGTCCCAGGAGTAGCGCCGGTTCGCGGCGACGTCGATGGCACCGCTCTCCCAGCCGCCACCGCGGATCGCGCGTGGATGCATCATGTTCGAGACGGACACACAGTTGGTGCAGGGAGTGAGCGGGTAGGATGCCGAGCTGGCATCCAGGGTCCACTCGAAAAGGCTACCCGCGAGGTCGAAGTGCCCCCAGCGCCCTGCGCCGTCGGGCGCGGATCCAACCTCGGGGGGCAGCGCGGTCGTCGCCTCATAGACGGCATACTTCGGGCCCAGCGCGGGGGGAGTGCCCCAGGGGTAGACGCGTTGCTCGTCACCGCCCACGAACGCGTAGTTCAGCTCGGCCTCGCTCGGCAAGAACCCACCGTCCCAAATACAGAACGCGTACGCCGGAGCAAAGTCCACGCAGTTCAGTGGCAGGTTCTCGTTCTGCCCAACGCTTGCAGTCCAGGTTGGCTTCTTATTATTGCCGTTCTTGGCGCAAGTAGTCAGCGCGGTGTTCCAGTCGTTCAGCGGGACGCCAGCCTGCCACTCCGCGGCCCAGCCGGTCTCTTTCTCTGGCCCCGTGAGTCCATCGGGTCCCAGGTGCGTGTGCTTGCCAGCGCCAGCCACCGGCGCCCAAGCCGCCGCGCCCGCGGCAACGAAGTTTCGGAAGCGCCCTACGGTGACCTCGAACACATCGAGGGAAAACGACGCCACCGTGGCCGTGTATTCCGGCGCGGGATCGTTGTCGCGTTGGAACTTGCCGCCTTCGACTTTCGCAGTCGCACAACACGAAACGCCTCCAGCACAGGGCTTGAGCCCAGCGCAGCTCTTGCCGGTGGCGAGTCCAGACCCACCTTGCCCACCGGGCCCGGCGTCCTGCCCCGCGCTGCCACCCGCGCCCGCGGTGCCGCCACTACCTGCGGCGCCAGCGCTGCCGTCTCCGAGGCCGCCGTCACCACACTGGCACGCACCAAAGCTCCCACTGGCACACAGCTGCACCCCCGAGGTGCCGGCACAGGCGCAGGGCCGCTGATCTCCGTCTTGGCACGGCGTTGCGCTGCGCGAGGAGGACGAAGAACAGGCCGGAATACCCCCGAGGCCGAGGGAAAACAGCGCGCAAAGCAGGCCGAAGTCTCGAATTTGAGCGATACGCATAGATATCCGTAGGCTAGCCGAAAACGAACGTCGGGTACGGATCTTACGCTCGGCTCCAAGGCTGGCTTCCCGGCGCTTCCGCTAGGATGCCGGCTGGCGCCACCCTGGCGCGCGAAAACGAGGCAGCAGACCATGCGAAGCTACGTGCCCGAAACGGGAATCGAGTCGGTACAGGCCAACGGCATCCGGCATGCCTTCTTCACGGAGGGCAGCGGCCCCCTGGTGCTGATGCTGCATGGCTTTCCGGACACGCCGCACACCTGGGACGCGATCCGCCCAGCGGTCGCCGCCGCCGGGTATCGCGTGGTCACGCCGTTTCTCCGCGGCTACGCGCCCAGCGAGATCCCCGAGCACGACACGGATGCAAAGACCCAGGGACAAGACGTGCTCGCCCTGATCGACGCGCTTGGCGAAAACAGCGCCATCGTCGTGGGTCACGACTGGGGCGCGTCTGCCGCCTACTCGGCGGCGGCCCTCGGTCCCGAGAAAGTGCGCAAGCTAGTCACCGTCGGCATCCCGCACCCCGCGAGCCTCAAGCCGTCCCTGGGTTTGCTGTGGTCCATTCGCCACTTCGTCACCTTGCGCCTGCCGGGCGCCGTGACGCGCGCCGCAAAGAACGACTACGAACTGATCGAAACCTTGACCCGACGCTGGGGCCCGACCTGGAACTTTGGCGCGGAAGAACTCGAGCCCGTGAAGAACGCCTTCGCCGCTCCCGGCTGCCTCAACGCGGCCATCGGCTACTACCGCACCATCACGCCCATCATCCCAGCGTGGCTCCGCGGAAAGCTCTCCATGCCCACCCTGAGTTTCGCCGGAGCAGACGACCCGAACATCACTCCGCAGGACTTCGAAGCTGCGCGGCGTTACTACACCGACGAGTATCGAGTGGTGACCGTGCCCGGCGGACACTTCCTACATCGCGAGTCCGGCCCGGAATTCACGCGAGAGCTGCTGGAGTTCTTGGACGCCTGATAGGCGCGCGAAGCACGTCCTGTAGCCGCTCCCCAAGTCAATAAGATGCGCCAGCCGTGTTCGGCTAGTCGCCCAACAGACGAAGTGCCTTCTTCGCTTCCTTCAGATCCGGCTCGAGCTCGAGAGCATGCTCATAGGCCTTGCGCGCTCCGTCGCGATCGCCAGCCTTCTCCCGCAAGGCCCCCCGCGCCAGATGCACCGCGGCAACCTCGCCGGCCTCCGCTTCGGCCGCTTTCAGGCTTTCCCGGGCCTCGCTCACGTTGCCTTGCAACGCCAAGGCGCGCGCCTTGCCGGCATGGGCTTCCGCCAGAACGATGCGCAGACGAGGGTAGTCGTGCACCTTTCGTGCTTCTAGGGCCACGGATATTGCTTCGTCGAAACGCCCCCAATGGGTCAGGCGCCACGCAAAGTTCCCCCGCGCCCAGCCGCTGTTCGGCTGCAAGTTGATGACCGAGCGGTACATGCGCTCGCAGGCAGCCGTAGCACCCCGAGCCCGGAACACGTCCGCAAGATCTTGGTAGGCAAGTACGCGGTCTCGGTGGTTCGGGTCAGACTGGAGTAGGCGCCGCGCTAGCGCATGCACATCCATCCAGCGGCGCTCTCGCTCCGCGATATTCGCTTCCAGGCGAATCAGCCGATGCGGCTCGGCAGACAGTTCTGACGCGCGCTTCGCGTGTAGCTTTGCGACCGCAATTCGCTTTTCGATCAAGGCCAAATGACCTCGCGCAATCCAAACGGCGCCCGATTTCGGGTCGAGCTCTGCAGCGCGATCGAGCAGGCGCGCAGATTCGCGAAGCGACTCAGGCGTGTACTTTCGACCGAATAGATACCCTTCGTCCTGGGCAAAACGGGAGCGCGCGATGTAGAGCGGCGCATAGGTCGCGTCTGCCCGCTGTGCATCCTGAAGCAACCGCCGAATGCGTTGACCGGAGTACGTCGGCTCTCCAGACTCGTCCATGACGTGGTTGGCTTCCTGCACGAGTGCCGCGACCGGGCTCGAGCCCGGTTCCGGTGCAAAAGCGCCACGTGGCGTGGGCGTCTTGACTTCCGGCGGTTCCCACAACTGCTCCTGAAACGAGAAGATCTGAATTGCGCCGTTGGCCACGCCGGCAGCGAACCCGGCACCGGAAGGCGCAAATCCAAGCGTCAGAATGCCCGGGGATTTTTCCACCGCGGAATCGACGATCTCGCCGGTGTACATATCCCACAGCCGAAGGGCGCTGTCTTTTCCCCCGGAAACGATCAGCTTGCCGTTGGGCGAAACCGCGACGCACCATACTTCGTCGTTGTGGCCCCTTAGCCAACGGATCCGGCGCCGGGCACTGACGTGCCACACTCCGATCAAGCGATCGTCACCAGCACTGACTAACGTCGCGCCGTCACTCGAGAACGCCAAGTCGCCAACCGTCCGCGAATGCTCCGTCAAACTGAAGACTGGCGCGCCATCCGCCGCCGAAAAGAAACGGATCCCCCCGTCCCGAGCGCCCGTCGCAAGGTGCTTACCATCGGGAGAGAGGGCGGCGGAGTACAGTGGCACTCCGACGTCTCGCTCCCAGATCAACTTGCCGTCGGCGAGACTCCATGCCGCAACTCGCCGATCCAAGCTCGTTGAGTAGACGCGCGCGCCATCCCCCGAAACCGCAAGCCCGCTCACTTGATCACGGTGCGCGTCGATCACGCGTAGCGACAGGCGAGTGTCCGTGTCCCAAATTCGGATCGAACCATCGCGACCCGCAGTGACCAGGCCCTCGCCGTCGGGCGTGGGGCGTACTTTTCCAACGCGAACCGTGTGACCCAGGTAGCTGCGGTCGGTTTCCCACGCGGGGATCCGCCAACGGCGAACCGTGCCATCGTGCGACGCGCTGTACAGATACTGACCGTCCGGGGAAAAAGCCGCGCTGAAAACGGCGTTCCAGTGGCCAGTAAGCGTGCGATCCCGATGCAATACGCCGCTGCTGGGAGGCGCTACGAAGGGTTCCTGTTTTCGGTGGGCGGTCCCGGGCAGCTCAGGAAACTGCAACGCAATCCAGCCCGCCGCGGGCAAGACGAGAGCACCCAACACAAACGCCCCGGCAATGACTCTACGCGGCTGAACTTTGGACAATCGCTTCCGCTGGTGAAGTTCCCGTCGTGCGATGACCGCCGTTTGAAATCGGTCCTTGAGGTCGGGGGCGAGGAGTTTCTCCAACCAGGACCGAATCCGCGCGCTCGCCGGCAAGCCCTTCGGAACGCGTACGGTTGCAGCGCCGTCCATCTCGTCCGGGCGAAGGCCGGTGAGTAGCTGCAGGAGCGTCACGCCGAGCGAGTACAAGTCCGTCGCTGGCACCGCAACGCCACGCAACTGCTCCGGCGCCATGTAGCCAAAGGTGCCCACTACCGTGGTGCCTGCCCGCTCGACTTGCGTCTGGGATCGAACGGCTCCGAAGTCCACCAAGTACAGCCGCCCCTGCTCGGACATGATGATGTTCTGTGGCTTGATATCCCGATGGATCACCGGCTTTGGGCGACCATGCAGATACGTCAGAATATCGAGCAACTGATCAGCGACGCGCACGACCTGCTCCTCACTGAACCGTGGCGTGTGGCGAAGCCACTCACTGAGCGGCCAGCCTGGCGCCCGCTCCTGCACGACGTAGAACTGCCTGCCATCGGCTTCCTCGATTTCGAAGTGGTCGATGTAGCGAGGCACACTGGGATGCGTGAGCTCTCCGAGCACCTGGCACTCGCGTTGGAACAGGTCCAGCGACTTCCAGTCCCGCTCGTGCCATATGCGAAGCTGCTTGAGCACCACGGCGGCCTCGCTCGGCAGGTGCGTCGCGCCGTACGTCGTCGCAGCGCCACCGTGCCCGATGATCTCATCGATGCGGTAGCGATCCGCGATGATAACCCCCACTGCGTGTGCGCCCATTGCGACGGGCTAGTGTAGCTCCCGACGACGCCCCGCGGAATCGCATTCGCCGCTATGCCTTGAGCAGATTCTGCACAACATCCCTATTTCGTTGGGATTCCGCGGAGTCACAAGGCGCTAGCGTCACTCCCCGGGAGGCGGCCCAGCGCCGTCACCGATCCCCGGCTCACCGTCGGGCCCTGGCGGGTTCGTCGGTATGGGCGTCTCGCCCTCGGGTGGCGGCGGCGGCTCGACTGGCTCGACGGGCTCCTCAGGTGGCGGCGGCGGATTGCCGTGCTCGACCGGCGGCTGGTTTTCACCCGCACCGCCACACGCCGGCAGGGCCGAAGCGGCAAGAGTGATCACAACAGCGCGCGCCAAGGTCCGTGTTTTGAGCGACATGCGCGCGAGGGTGGAGCGTGACGCGACGGACGTCAAGCCCGACGCACGGCAGGGCCGACACGGACAACGCCGGGAGCGCACGCGAGTGTAGGCGCTGGGATCCGCATCGCGAAATCTGTTTGCGGGACGTTTTCCGCCAGTCTAGCGTCATCGCCAGGTGTGGGCGTCACGGGAATGGAGGGTGCCATGAGCTTGTGGATCAAGTCTGCGGTGGGGGTTGCGACCGTTGGAATGCTTGTGCTTGGAGGGTGTGCCCTCAAGACAAAGATCAAGGAAGCCGCTGCGCCAGAGCTGAAGTGCGATCCAAGCAACATCAAAGTACGCGATGTGGATCGGATCCAGAGCATGCAGCTCAAACGGGACATTGCGGGCGCGCCGCCTCAAGCCATCGCCGAAGGCTGTGGCGACCGAATACTGTTGGTTGAGTTGTGCGCCCCCGGAGCCAGAGCCGGAAGTGACGCCTGTTCTTGGGTGCCTACGAACAAATTGAAGTACGACGCGATCATCCGCCGGTCAAGTTTCGATCTGTCCTGCGAACCAGGGCTCATCAAGGTGCAGTACCTGGATGCGCAAACCGTCGGAGTCAACGCCTGCGCAAGTCAGGTCACCTACATTTGGTCCTGCCCCCACGACCCCGACCTCTACAGCGCGAAGTGCACCTGGATCATGAACAATGAGACCCTGCGCCGCGCGGCCCCGGTGCCTCCCGCAGCACCCGCAGCGCCCGCGCAGCAGCCCGCTGAAGCGCCACCGCCCGAGCAACCGCCGATCCCGCCAGGCGATGTGAACATGTAGGCAGACCTTCGCCCTTTGACAACTCATGCGACGAGAAGCGTTGCGCGTGCCAGCGCGCGGGGTGAAAGCCAAACCTGCGCGTGAAAAACGCGCGGACGAAAAGAAAGACCGAAGCCCCACTCCGTTCGGCCTCGAATGAGGCCGCAAACGAGGTGGGACTCCGACGCTCTAGTTCTTACCGAGCACGTCGGTCGGAAGCAGTGCCTTGAGCGAGTCGGCACCGACCACGAGACGCACCTCTTGGATGCTTCCCGCGATTTCTTTGAAGCTCTCGAGCTCCTTCAGACGGAGCAGCATCGGCTGATCCGCCATCACACGTGCGGTGTTGGCGAGCGAACGCGTCGCGGCCGTTTCCTCACGACGGAGGATCACGTTCGCGGCCGCTTCTTTCTCGGCCTCGATCACGCGGTTGAGCAGGGTTTTCATCTCACCCGGCAGCACCACGTCCTTCACACCCACGCGCTCGATGCGCACACCGAAGGCGGCCGCCTTGGGCACCGCGTCCTCTTCGAGGAAGCGGGTCATGGCGTCGCGACCCTCCAGCAGCTCATCGAGGGAAACGCCCGAGACGAACTGACGCGCGGCCAGCTGTACCAGCAGGTACACGGCGTCCTTCACGTTGGCCACTCCCGTGACCACCCGCGCCGGATCCGCAACGGCGTACTCCACCGTCAGGCTCAGACGCAGCGTGACTTTGTCGCGCGTCATCAGCTCCTGACCTACCAGTGCAACCTGCTCCGTGCGCATGTCGACGGCCTGCAGCGCCACTTCGGCGCCCGGGTACGACCACAGCGCGTAGCGACCCGGCGGCAGCACTTCCGTCAGCTCACCGCGCACGAACTTCAGGCCGCGCTGGTGCGCAATGACCGTAGTCACCACGTACTCGCCCTTCGGCAGTACGCGCACCAGCTCGTCCGTCAGTTCCGGCATCGGACCGTCCACACGGAACACCGTGAGACGCACCGACGGGTCCACCGTCCAGAAACGGTGTACACCCGGACGCAGGAACGCCACCGGCACATCGTCTTTGAAGATCACGCCGCGTTCCAGCGCACCGAGGTGCGCTTCGGCGAACCAATCCGCCGGCATCAGCGCACGCACTTCCGGCGCTGCCTTGAACAGGATCTTGTCCGTGTCCCAGCGCAGCTCCATCAGGCGCGTGCCCCACACCGTGTGTCGACCGGGACCAAGCGCACGCATGGGCAGTCCGTCTTTGAAGACCACCACTCGCTCACTGAGTCCTACGTTGAATACTTTGATCATGGCTCGTGGCCTCCAGCCGGAACCGCCGGCATGCGGGAAGACAAATGTCTTCGGTAAGTTTTCAGAGTTGGCGTTCTGATTTGATTTTTTGGTTACACGTCCCTGGCGCCCATCGACTGGCGCACTTTTGCGTGTCGCAAAAGCGCATCGCGGAGCACGCGGTCGCGCCGATAAACACACGGCGGCTCGCGGTCGCTTCGCAGCAACACACGGTGGCTCGCGGTCGCGCCGCTTCGCAGAAACACACGGCGGCCCGCGGTCCCGCCGCTTCGCGGAAACGCATGGCGGCGCGCACGCGGTCGCGCCGCTTCGCAGAAACACACGGCAGGACGCGCTGTTGACGCGCGCTGTCGACCTGTCGGCGCGGGAGCTCCCCTGTGGGTGCTCTGCACCTCACCCGAGTGAAGGCGCTTCGCGGGGCTGCCGCGCGGTTAGAGTGGCTTGCCCTGACGGATCTTTTGCTTTTGCTTGGCGATTGCCGAGGAGCGGAGCGCCGCCGCAGCCGCGCCGCGCGGCCGATCTTTCGGTGCGAGCTCTTTGACCACCGCCTCGAGCATGCGTTCGATGTCGCTGGTGAAGTGCGGGTCCTTGTTCGTCCCCAGACTCGCAATCACCTCGACCCACGCCGCCGCGAACTTTGGGTCCGGCTTGCTCTTGGCCAGCCGCCCCGACCAACCCCACGCCGCAGTGACCCGCGCCAGCTTGTTGATCTCCAAGATGTAGTTCCGGATGTACTGCGAGTACGCCGTCACTTGTTCCTTGGTGGGTTTGGCGCCCCGCGCGCCCGCAAGGCCTTCGTCGAATCGCCCCGAAGGGTAGGTCGCGCGGTCGTGCACGTGGAGCAGCAAGAGGGGTGAATTGCGATACCACAGGGCCGAGTCCAGCGGCACTCGGCGTCCGTAGATGATGCCTGCCCGGAGCTCCGTCCGCGGCATCTTCGCAAAACCGATGTACAGACCACCGTCACGAGCGTTGCCCTGGAAGTTGAGTCGAATGGGAGGTTCGGCCATGCCGAATCATACTTCGGGCACCGGGTCGCGAACCAGCGCAATGCTATCGGCTAAGCGCGGCGCGCCGTAAAGATCGGGAAACCGCCGGCGTCGATGACGCACCGAGCGTGAAAGCCCAACAAAACCTCTAAACTCACTCAGCCCACTTCTCTTCGACGGCTACGCAACACCGCGGCGGGAGTTCCAGCTGCGCGGCGCGCGGTTTCGTGGGAGCGCGTCGCCCCATTGCGCGGCGCCTCGGTGGGCAGCTCGCTCGCCACTGAGCGGCATGCCGGCGGGCAGCTCGCACGCTATGGAGCGGCGTGGAGTCCGGCGGGCCGGGCGCCGATGTGGATGGCGTCGATGCGCTGCACTTGCACGTCGCGCACCCACTTGAGCGTGTGCCACAACAGGCGCGCGCCCCGCAACCTGGCCACGGGGGCGATGCGTTTGCGAAAACGTGCGATCTCGGTCTCCGTCGCCAAGCGCCGCTCACGACTCGCGGTGCCCACCAGGCGCACGCCGGGGCGCTCGGAAAACCGCGCGCGAAAGAGCGCTCCGAGCCAGCTCGCTTTGCGCGAATCCACTGCCAGCAGGCTGACGCGCGGGTCGGCAGCGATGCGCCGACCAAGCCCCTGGGAAAACACTTCGAAGTAACAGGCACGGCCCGGCGCCGCGAGCAACACGGAGCCAATGGGCGTGACGAGGGGTTCACCATCGGGCCCCAGAGAGGCGATGGAGCAGTGCAAGCTGCTGGCGATGGATCGATGGAACACGCGCCGGACCTGGGCCCACTCGGTTTCGTCGATCATGACCGGCTCCTGCACAGCAAACACTCGGCTTCGTCAATCATGACCGGCTCCTGGACAGCAAACACTCAGCTTCGTCAATCATGACCGGCTCCTGGACAGCAAACACGCGGCCGTCTCGCGCACCAGCGCTTCCGCGCAGCGTGTGATGGGCGCGTCGGCAAGCAGTGGCCCGCGCAGCGTGGCCATCGGCACGGTCGCCAATGCAAACACGGTGCGTTCTACGGCCTCCGTGTCGCAACGACACAAGAAGCGCTCTGCAAGCTCTACCAAGCGCTCGGTGGAGCGCTGTTGCAATTCGCGGATCACGTTGCGCGCTGCTTCCGGTGTGTCGTCGGACAGGAACTCCCGCGGCGAGTTGACCAAGAGCACCTTGGCGCAGGCGCGCCGCTTGCGCGCCCAGGCGAGGGTGACCACGGCGGCGTCGCCGGGATCTTGCGCGCAGCCGGCCTTGTCCCACCAGAACAGTTGGAAGTCGTCCAGGCAGCGCGCCCACACCGTTGCCAAGAGCTCGGGGCGACCCGCAAAACGATGATAGATGGAGCCGCTCGGCGCTCCGACCGCAGCAGCCACGCCCTGCATGGTGACGTTCCCAGGGCCGCCCGCAGCGGCCAACTCGACGGCAGCGGCGGCGATTTCGTCTTTGCTGAAAGCGGCGGCGCGGGGCACGATTTAGAGAGTAGTCTCTAATTCGATCATGTCAAATTTCCGCGCAAGCGCAGTCATTTTCGTGCTTTCGCTTCGTCGATGGTCGCCTGGAGTACGGGCAGAGCGGCCAGGTCCTTCGGTCGACCGGCGCGGCGCTTCACTTCGACGAGTTCCCGCAGGCCCAGCACGCGAACGTGCAGGCCGCCCCCGAGAGAGAGTCGCAAGCTGTGCGGTTCAAGATCTTCGAAAGTTCGACCGCCGTCGATTTCGCCGAGGCAGTCCAGGTCGCCAAAATCAGTTTCGAGCAGTTGGTGCCCGGCGCCGAGCAGATGGGACGCCGTGGGCTGGAGCCGACGCGGGTCATGCCGATAGATCGCGTTCACCCGCTTGAGTACGCGCAGCAAACGTTCAACGTTTTCGGGTGTGCGTCGGTGAACAATATCCACGTCCCCCGTTGTCACCGGCGCGCCCTGCAGCACTCCGGACAACATACCCACAAGGATGGCGTCCACCTCTTCCGCGGCCAGAGCACGCAGCAGTTCAGCAAACTTTGCGGTCTTCATTCAGACGCCGGATCTCAGTCACGGACTCCATGAATTCCTGCAGCCACTGCAGCCGCTCTGCGGGAGACCAGGCAAGCATTCGGCGAATTTGCGCGCGGTCAACCCCGCGTGCGTCGACGCTGTCCGTCATGTCAGTGGTCCGCGGCGAGTCGCTCATTGAAGGGCAGGTTACCATCGAAATAGCGGCCGAGCGAGCAGGACCTCCCGATGCACGTGGGGCGGCCGTCGAGCGACTGCTTTGCGAAGCACCCGCCGTCATGGCCACCGCGCAATACAACGCGGCCCAAACGCGGCGCGAAGCACGCGGGCAAGAGTGCGTCTCGCTCCAACGGTCGCCGCAACGATGGTTGGAGTCGTTCGCACAAATGCGCACGTGCTTCGGGCACGCGTCTGGTTTCGTTCGCGAGCAGCACGGACGCGGCGCGCCTGCGCGACTCGAACGAAGGGGCTGTCCCACTCGCTCGACCTGGTGTGAACACTTTGGCTTAGTGTTGTCATGACGGATTAATAGTCCGTTGCTCTACCCAACTGAGCTACACGTTCTTTCATGAGCGTGACGGGATTTGAACCCGCGACTGACGGGTCGAATGACTTCGACCAGGTCGATATCCTCGGAACGCACGAAACCGATACGCCCGACAGAACGCGTGAGCGCTGCATGGCGTAGGCACGTGTGCCGACTATTGGACACCGGAGCGACGAGCGGGGATCGCACCCGCATCTCGAGAGTGGCGCTCTCGGATCCTACTGTTGGACGACCGTCGCAAAAACAAGAGGCGCGCGCTCCGCACTGGGGTGCTTTGGCACTCCGCGCGAACGCGCGCTCCGCACAAACAAGAGGTACCCGCTCCGAACCAAGCGCGCGGCTGCGCGCCCGCGGCGAGCGAACGCGAGTCGCGTCGGGGTGCTCGAGGGGCGGTGAGCCCCCGCGTGGAGGATCCCGGTGGGGGCGACCCCATCCGGAATCCAAGCGCGCGGCTGCGCGCCCGCGGCGAGCGAGTGCGAGTCGCGTCGGGGTGCTCGAGGGGCGGTGAGCCCCTCGTGGAGGATTCCGGTGGGGGCGACCCCATCCGGAATCCAAGCGCGCGGCTGCGCGCCCGCGGTGAGCGAACGCGAGTCGCGTCGGGGTGCACGAGGGGCGGTGAGCCCCCTCGTGGAGGATTCCGGTGGGGGCGGGCGGGCGGGATGAGAATAGTGGCTAGCAAACGCGGACGCGCCCGGGCGTGCACGCTCACCAGCAGCGGAAGCAGGAGGACTCGCACCCCACACCTTGCGGTGCGCACTCGTTAGCAACGAGGCTCGCTCCTATGAGCGATTCTACTTCCAATTAGTACGGGGCCGGAGGATCGAACTCCGCTGTGCCGCTTTGTAAGAGCGGTGCCGTCACCAGACGACAAGCCCCGCATGGGCTTTCCGGTCCGCTCGCCAGGGATCGCACCTGGAGGCTCTGCATATCAGACAGAGCTGAGCCACTAGCTCGCGAGCGGATAGGTTTCGCGCAACTCGCGCAACAGCCGACCCGACAAATTGGCCCACCCCGGGGTGGGCCAGTTTGAAAAGTTCGCGCAGCGAACGCATGGCGGGTTCGCGAGGAATCGCACCCCGTCCTCCGGACTTGGAAACCGGTTGGTCACTATGACCTCGAACCCAAACAACGTAATTGCCGGTGCTGCGTGACGTGCGGGGCATCCCTCGACTCCACGAGTAGACAGCACCAGCCAGAGGCTCCAAACTTTGTCTGGCATGACGACCAGCGCGCCCCACCGCCGCTACACCATCGCGGAGTTCGTCGAACTCGAGGCGTACGCAAATGTGCGGCACGAGTTTCTCGACGGCCAAATCTACGCCATGGCGGGTGGGACTCCCGAGCACGGGACCTACGCAGCCAATGTGATCGCGTTGATCTCCGCGCAGCTGGGCGACAAGCCCTGCCGCGTGCAAACTTCGGACGTGCGGATCCGGGTGCAGGCCACGGGCCTGGACACCTATCCGGATGCAAGCGTGGTCTGCGGCAAGGCCGAGCGCGACTCGGACGATGAAAACGCGATCGTGAATCCAATCGTGTTGGTGGAGATCTTGAGCGAGAGCACCGCCGCCTATGATTTGGGCGACAAGCTCGTGCACTACAAGCAGATCCCCGCGTTGCGCGAAGTCCTCTTCGTCGACCCAAGCGACCAGTCCGTGTCCGTGATGCGCCGGGACACGGAGGGCAGCTGGACCACGCATCGGGCAGCTCGCACGGAGTCGATCGAACTGCAGTCGATCGAGTGTCGCTTGGCGGTAGACGCCGTATTTCGTGATCCACTGGCGGACTGAGTGCGTAGGGATCCGCCAGCGGCTGAAAGCAGCAGTGGAGCGGCCGGGAGTTGCACCCGGATCTCTGGTTTGCGACACCAGTGTCTTGCTATTGGACGACCGTCCCGAACGCCGCGACGCGCGCGGCTGAAAAAGAACGCCGCGACGCGCGGCTCGTAGTTGGGGTGACCGACGGGATTTGAACCCATACCTGCAGGGCCACAACCTGCCGTGCGACCCATTCACACCGCGGCCACAAATGAAGATCGTCGCCGCCCGTTTCGGCGACACCAATCCAGTGCGTCGGGTTGGGATCGAACCAACGCCTCCGGTTTTTCAAACCAGCGCTTCCACCAGGTTAGCTTCCGACGCAAGAGTGCACCCCAACGCGCTGGGGCGCTTCGGTGCCTCGCGCGAACGCGACGAACCACAAGAATAAACAGTCGCTACGCGCGGATTCGCACCGCGTCCCGAAGCCTTATGAGAGCTTGGTCCACCTTGGGTCGTAGC
The DNA here is from genome assembly GCA_937872925.1 of uncultured Myxococcales bacterium. GTDB lineage: Bacteria > Myxococcota_A > Polyangia > Polyangiales > Polyangiaceae > JACKEA01. The sequence goes on from CALMUT010000259.1 coordinate 23,197, forward strand.
GAAGTCCGCGCCCAAAAGCCGGGCGCGGTCTGGCGTCCCCACGGGGAATCGCACCCCGATTGCGAGATTGAAAATCTCGAGTCCTGCTCTTAGACGATGGGGACAAACGTGAAGCGGCGCTGGGGTACTGCGGCGCTTCGCGCACCCGCGCCGAACCACAAGAATGAGTACTCGAGGTGAGAGTCGAACTCACAAGCTCTCTATGGAGCGACTGGTTCTGAGCCAGCTGCGTTTTCCGTTTCGCCACTCGAGTGTGTGGGTCGGGTCAACCCGAACCGTGGAACGGGAATCAGGACTCGAACCTGAACCTCAAGGCTTCAAAGGCCTGCGCGCTGCCGATTGCGCCATTCCCGCAGACGCGACTGGTGCCTGCCGGTCACGTATTTGCTGCACGGGTAAGATTCGAACTTACGGTCCCGCGGTTAACAGCCGCGTGCCTTTCCACTTGGCTACCGTGCAATGCGGCGGACGCACTTCCAGCGTCTGCCCGGAGGAAGGTGGAGGTCACGCTCCCCAGACCTTGCGGTCCGATCTGTTTTCGAAACAGTCCTGGTCCTCGACCAGTTCACCTTCCGGAGTTGCAACTCGTCGCGAGCGCGTTCTAGTCCACGAGCTCGAACGTCATGCCGGCTTTGCGTAGGCGCTGGGTGAGCGTGGCGCCCATGGCAGTCGCAGGCGTCAAGATCCCACCGCCCCTCGAAAGCTCTGCACCGTCCTGCGCCAAACACACCGCGGACTCACCAAGCATCTTCGCCGTCTCGCCGTAACCGGGATCGCTCGTGCCAACCACGCGGCCACGCAGCTTGAAAGGCTTGCCGTCCTTGGCAACGCCGCTGCCCAACAAGTGGATCTCGAAAAAACCACGCTCGCGCTCTTCTCGGCTCGGTCCTTCGCCGGGCTTCGGCAGCTTCTTTTCGAGCAGGCTGCGCGTGGGCCCGACGGCACCGGCGAGCATGAAGCCCGTCAATCCCGCGGCGACTCCCGCCGCCATCGCCAGACCCTTCGCCCCAGGGAAAAGACTCATCACCTCGGAGTAGCGAAAGTCTCGTCCATAGCGAAAACCGAGCAGCGCGTTGCTGCGCCGCACGATCCGCGTGTTGATCGCCGCCATGATGAACGGCGCCGTCCAGGCGCCAATGTCCGCGTCATAGCGCACGCCGCGCTGATCAGAGCCGTCGGGGCCCTTGCGTTCGCCTTCCGGGTTCAGCGCGTAAGGATGCCCCAGCACCTTGAGCACGCTGCGATCGCGCTTCACTTCGTCCACAACGTTGAACATGCTGGCGACAGTGCCGCCGCTGAAACCGCCCCGGGTCTTGCCGGCAAAAAACTTGATCTCCGAGCAGGGCGCGCCGTGCTTTTCGAACGCATGGTCCTGCAACATGAGACTGCCCAAATCCGACGGAATCGAATCAAAGCCGCAGCAGTGCACGATGCGCGCGCCCGTTTCTTCCGCGCGGGCGTGATGCGCGTCGATCATGCGTCGGATGAACTGAGTTTCTCCGGTCAGATCGCAGTAGTCCGTGGCGTGCTCGACGCATGCGGCCACGAGCTCCGCACCGTATTTGTCGTAGGGGCCAACGGTGGTGCAGACGACACTGGCGTCCGCCGCCACTCGGTCTAGGGACGCTCGGTCGTAGCTGTCGGCGATCAAGATCGGAAGCTCCGCGTAACTCGGACGAATGCGCCCGAGGCGTTCCCGGACCTTTTCGAGCTTCGCCTTGCTGCGCCCGGCTAGCGCCAATCGCAAATCCGAATCCCCGTAGTGCTCAGCCAAGTATTCGGCGACGAGCTCGCCGGTGAATCCCGTCGCGCCGAACAGCACGACGTCATGAGGGCGAGAGCGATCCCGCAGACGTCGCGGCGATCCACCGTTGGCTTTGCTTTCCATGGCGGGAGCCTAGGCCTGGCGCGCCCGACCCGAAAGGGGTCAGGCGCCGGATTCTTGCACGCCGTTCAAACTGATCATGTAGTCGCGCTTTTCGGAGGTCTTTGCGAAATCTTGAAGCGCGCGCGCAGCCGTTGCTGCCACCAGGGCGATCAGCGGCAAATGCTCGCCACCCTCGCAGGTCGCCTGCCCTTCTTCGTCTTCGGCGTCGGCGACGAAACCTTCGTCCCAACGCACCAAGCCAAAAGTGCCGTCCGCGGAGATCGCCGCGTGCAGCAGGGCCTTGTTATTCTCGCGCGCATACGTACTGAGCAGCACGCGACTCTTTTGATTGTCGAAGGCGTCGATGACGAGATCAGCCTTGGCGAGCAGGGTGTCGACGTTGTCTTCCGACACACGCACGCCAAAGGCCTCACTCTTGATGCCGTGGAAGTTCAAGAGCTGAAGCTTCAGGGCCTCGGCTTTGTTCTTCCCCACGGACTGCTTCACGTAGGCCTGCGACAGCAGGTTCTTTGACTCGACGCGGTCGAAGTCCACGAAGCAGAGCGTGGCGTCTAAGTTGCGACACAGAAGTGCCGCAAGCGAACCGAGGGCGCCCACACCGCAGAAGACAATGCGCATGGGCGCCTCAGTTCTCCACGCAGCGGCTCAGGCCGTAGCGCGCTGCGCCGAAGGGGACCTTCGGACGCAGGTAGATGCGACCCGTGCCGTGGCCGCCGAAGCGGTCGACCATGTAGTAGTCGAAGGCGTTGTCCGGCAGGTTTGCGATGTGCAAACCACGCAGGCCGCCGGTACGGATGACTTCGATCGCAATACGGCGCACGTCCGCATCCGACACGTAGTCGTCCAGTGGACGCGGGTAGTCCGCGCTGTAGCCGTTGTAAGTGATGTTCAAGATTGCCATGGAACGGACCCTCCTTTCGGGCCTTAGTTGGGTGCGAAAAACTCGGACCAGACTTTGTTTATTTAGATTGTTTGGATGTGGCGGTTGGTTCGTCATCGGCGAACGGCATGCCTGACGCCAGACGCAGCAAGCTGGACCACCAAGGTTCGTCCTCGACCGTCGCCACGACGTCGCCACGTTTCGTGATCATGCCCGTGGGCGCGAGCACCGAGAATCGCAACGTCTTGCCTAGCGCCGTTTCTAGCGCCTGCATCGTCGTCTCGTCTTCTCTAGAGAAAGCCAAGGGGCCATTGGGATGGCTGTGACTCAACTCTTCAAGTTCGTCGCGATGCTCCCAGATCATTTGCCAGCGCTTGCGAGAGTCCGGCAACTGGCTTGGGCTTTGCGACGCGTCGCTGAAGAGCACCGCGCCGCCCTTGCCGATCAGGAAGAACACTTCACGTTTCATGCCCGCCTCGTGATGTTGAGCTGAGCCGTATCAAAACCTTCTCGGATCACCGAAGGTAGGCTCTCCAAAGTGACTTCACGGTCAGAACCGCTGAGACAGATGCCAGCGTCGATGACCTGTAGCGAGACTTCATCGACGACGCTGATGAAGCGTTCGCCCATGAAGCGATAGGTCACTTCTAGCATGCCTCTGCCCAGGGACCGAGACCCGACCAAGTCGGCACCCGCGGCATCCAGCGCTCGTGTTGCGCGATCGATGGGGGTCCCAGCATCGGCTGCGCTCCGGGGGCGCTGCCGTCCGCTGCGGTGCTGGACCACTCGCCCCTCGGCGGCGTCCCAAGCCTGCACCCGCACGCGCTCCAGACGCCGGCGTTCTTCCAAATCTAAGAGCAACGACGTCGCAACCTCGCGGCCACCGCTGGCCAATTCCAAGATAGCGCCGGCGATCTCCCGGGGAGATACGGCGATGTCGAGAGCGCGCCCAACTCCCGTGACCAATGCAAACGCAAATGCCGCGCGAAGGGATGCCGCCACCCCTTTGATCTCGTCGATGCCGCGCACGTCTTCGAGCGCTTGGCGCACCGTGTCTTCGGCCTCGGATTCGAACTCGAGAGCGTCAAACACCAGATCGCCGGAATGCCAGCGTCGGGCAATGACGGGAGAAAGCAGCGCGGGCTCTTCTGCAGGCACCAGCTCGACTCGTGCGAGCTGACGCCCACCCGAGAAGAGCCAACCATGAGCGAAGTGCCCACGCACGGCTTCGAGGCCCTCCAAATCGGTCGCGTCCGCGTTGTCCACAATTGTGGCCACGCGGCCCTTGAAGCTGAAGCGATACCAGCCCGGCGGTTGCTGCACGTCTACGGCGTAGCGTCGGCTCGCATCATCCACGCGGGTGCCACCAAAGTATGGCAGCACCCGCGCTTCGTCTGTTTTTAGGAACTTACGAAAGTCCACGAGGCAACTCCAACAGAGGAGTGGACATGACGCGCTCCACGAGTCCGAATTGCTTCTTCGGCGCGTTTCGCGGTGCTTCGAGCAACGCCTTCAGCACACGCGGCACTTGATACGGATCGTCGAACTGTTCGATGGATACTTCACTGAACGGAATGTTCAGCGCAGTCGCGGCTTCCCGCACTGTGTTTCCACGCAGTACGGATACGTTGAGTAACAGCGCCATGGCACTCGGATCGTAGCCAGCTCGACGGAACCCTTCGGCAAAATTGCTGCCGCTCTCTCCCGCTTCATCGCCGACAACGATGACGACTAGCTTCGCATCCAAAGAAATCTCAACACCAGCACGTCGCAGCGCATGCACGCCGGACGAATGCAGCGTTCCACCTTCAGCGCGGATGCCGCTGAGCATGTGCTGGATCGCCGCGCGGCTTGGAGCCTTGGGGCGGAGCACCGTGCCCATGGTGTCAAAGCTGGCGATGTGCACCTTGTCCGCTGGGAAGCCGGCCAAGATGCGGGACAGCGCTTCTTTGGATTGTTCGATGGCGCCCTGCATGCTTCCGGATTTGTCGATCAGGAACATGACGTGCACGTCCACCTCTCGAGTCGCTTCGGTGACTGCTTTTTGAGCAGCGACATCGGCGGCCTCTTCGAGCTTTTCGCGCACGCCCTGGTCGCGCACGTTCTTGGCGATGTTGAGGGCGCGTTGATCCGTGGATGCGGCGATTGCGGTCTCCCAACGTTCGCGGACTTCCGGCGCTGCAAGCAGCCCCAGTTCTTCGAGAGTCGGCGTCATGATGCGCAGATCGCGATCCGAGAGCGTGGGCAGCACGGCCACCATGATGGCAGGCGTGAGGCCCATGTCTTTCGGCAATCGGCCCACCACGTCTTTGAACTTCAGACGCTGGGACTCGATGGCCTCGCAGATTTCCACTTCGCTCAAACCGTCGAACCGTTCGCGCTTCTGCAAGTTGAGGCCTTCCAGCCCCACGCTGCGGTGACCCGCAGCGGCTTGTTTCTGCTTCCAGCCCAAGATCTCGAAGAACCCCTGACTGCTCGGCTTGTAGCCAGCTTTGCGCGCGATCTTCTTGATGGTTTCCTTGTAGCCGGCGCTCACGAGACCTTCCAACATCGGTTGGTTTTCTTCGCGCACCCGCAGCCACTTTTGCGCCGCGGCTTTCCAACGGCCCAGGGGCGGCTTTTTTGCGGCGGGATCGCCAAACCCCGCCAAGCGGTTGAGCTCGACGATTTCCGGCGTTTCCAAGAGCTGCGCCACACGCAATACGCTTTTGGGCGTCATCATGCGCTGCGACTTTTTTTCGTAGGTCAGCAGCATGGCTTCGCCAATTCGGCGAAAGTCGTCATCGTAGAAGCCAACGCTGCCGTCGTCGTCGTGTACGGGCTGACCGGAGCGTTGCTGCACCAGCATCAGCGCCGCAGCGGCGACTTTCAGGTCACGCCAATCCGTCTCTTTCAGCGCGTAGCTGGCGAAGTGCGCCGCAAGCTCCACGTTCAGCTCGTAGATCTCGAGCAGCTTCGAGTAGAGGGTCGCCGCCGCAGGTACGAACAGACCCGGGCGCACCTGCACTCCTTGAGTGCCCGCCGCGCGAGCGCGACCGCGCACACCACGGCGGGGATGCCACACGCCGCCAATGTCAACGCCGGGGCGGTTGTGCCATAGGTGCGCGGACGAAGAGAGCACCAAGTCCAGGAGCTTCTCCGCGGGACCCATCTGTGATTCCGGAAGGGGCTGTGGGTTCGTCATGGAACGCCTCCAGTGTAAGGGTGAAAGATGCGCGAGCGTCAGGCTTTGTGCGCGCGCGTGGGGGAGACAATTTTTCCGTGTCCGAGTGAAGAAGCCATTAACTTGTGTGTCAGTTCCATAGACTGATGCCTTTACCGTTTGGCTACAAATCATTGCTGATTCGGACGGATTCGAACCGCCATTGTGTGCGTGTAGGGCCTCGTCGGCCGGACACGGAAAAGATGTAGACGCGAGTCGCCCAGGGGTACTTTGGCACTCAGCGTGGCCGCGACGGATCGCGGAAGTGAATCCAAGCTGTCGCCCAGGGGTACTTTGGCACTCAGCGTGACCGCGACGGACCGCGGAAGTGAATCCAAGCTGTCGCCCAGGGGTACTTTGGCACTCAGCGTGGCCGCGACGGATCGCGGAAACAAGTTCGGGCCCGAGGCGCGCGGGGGATGAAGGCGCGGCTCGAGGGCCCAGGCCCCGGGGGTCGTCGGTTGCGGCGAGGCAAGCGACCCGCGGCAGGTAGCAGTTGCCTACCGGTGCCTTGTCTGGTCGTGGTGCGACAACAAAACGCAGTCGCAGAGTGTTCTTCCGTGCCCGAGTGATGAAGCCATTAACTTTCGTCAGTGTTAAAAACTGATGCCTTACCGTTAGGCTACAAATCGCTTTGGGTGATTTGAGCGGATTCGAACCGCCACTATTGTGCGTGTAGGGCCTCGTCGGCCGGACACGGAAAAGTTTGTATTGTGCGGCGCTCGCGGTGCTCAGAACGCCAAAGCACCCCAGTGCGGCTTCGTGCGGCCACGCACGCGAGTGCGAGCGAATGCGAGCCCGCGTCGAGCGGTTCCCCGAAGGGGACAGCGAGGCGCGTTGGGGGTCTGGGGGTTCACCCCCAGGGAGGACTACGGCGGGGGTGCGCGGGCGGGAATGTGAAGAGCTCCCCGCGGCTCACCCATCGCGGTGAGCCGCGGGTTCTCAAGCGACACCGGTGCGCGGCATCGCCGCGCAGAAGTCGTGCCATTCCGGCGGCGCGTTCTTCACGTCGAAGAGCACCGGCGGCAGCGGCAGACTCGTCGGGCGCTGCGGACGCTGACGCGGACGCATGCCGACTTCTTCCAGAGTCTTGTTCGCCTTCTTCGCGTTGCAGGCGTAGCAGGCGGTGACGATGTTTTCCCAGACCGTGAGACCACCGCGAGAGCGCGGGATCACGTGGTCATAGGTCAGCTGACTCACCGGCAGCTTCAGATGGCAGTACGCGCAGCTGAAACCGTCACGCAGGTACACGTTGATGCGCGAGAACCGCACGCCACGTTTGTGTACCTTCACGTTCTTCTTCAGGCGAATCACGGCAGGCAGCGCCATGCTGACCGACGGCGAGTGTACTTCTTCGTCGTAGTTCACCACCGCGTCGGCCTTGCCCAAGTAGAGCAGCGTGATCGCGTCCTGCCACGACACGACGCAACGCGGCGCGTACCATGGCGTCAAAACAAGCGTGCGCGCATTCATCGGTCACCTCCTTCGGCAGTTTGTTGCGTGCTCCAGTTGAGTTGCGCCGCCCGCGACACCATTGCCGCGAAGCAGCCGGTGGGATGATCAGGAATCGAACCTGCCTAGCCATTCAGGCGCCCGGTTTACGGCCGGACCTGCGTCCCAGCGCCTCATCCCAAAATCTTCTCCCCAGCCCACCGCTCCGCGCGGGGGTGCTTTGGCATTCCGAGCTCGCGCTCGAAGAGAAGGATTTTCCCGCGTCCGAGTGAGAAAGCCATTTCCTTCATCGGTTGGTAACGATTGCTCTCCATGAGCCAAGGTGGACTCGAACCACAAATTGGTCGGCCGGACGCGGGAAAGTTTGTATTGTGCGGCGCTCGCGGTGCTCAGAACACCAAAGCACCCCAGTGCGGCTTCGTGCGGCCCACGCACTGCCCCGCGAGCGAATGCGAGCCCGCGCTGAGCGAGCGAAGCGGCGTTGGGGGTCTGGGGGTTTACCCCCAGGGAGGACTACGGCGGGGGGGGGGGGGGGGGGGGGGGGGGCGCCCCCCCCCCTGGGGGCGAACCAAAACAACCCGCTTCGTAGGCCGATGCCTGCCTTCCGGCAGGACAGAGAGAAAGCCGCGCGCCGGCGTTTCCGCCGGGCGCGGTTGACCTTTTGCAGCACGCCATCTTCGTCCACGGTGAAGCGCCCCCAGCGGCTATTCCTATCTGGGTGATGGTCTTCACCGACGTACTCGATGCTATCGAGCAAATGATCGAAGAGAATGTGCCGACCCGCGGTCGTGCGGTCGTCGAAACGCCGTCGCAGCAAAGAGTACGACTCGTTCCAGGGAATGCCCGCGCGTGACGAAAGAAAGCGGTACGCCGGTGCCAGGTTGTCGCGAAAGTATTTCGGGACTGGCTGGCGCTTGGGCAAGACAGTCGCGTCCCAAGTGTCGGGGTCCCGGCAGAGCGCCCGCAGGTGCTCACGCACTCGGACCCGCTCGACCTGGGAGCTGAAGCGCCTGAACCAAGCATTGTGGAAGTACCGCCCGCCTTCAATCACGGTACGGGCCAGGTTTTTGGTGGACAAAAGTGTCCTTTCTAACGGAAGCAGCAGGCTTCCGGCGCCCGCGGAGGGAATTGAACCCTCCTCGCCGGATCGACAATCCGGTCGCCTCACCAGATGCGTACGCGGGCAAGCGTGGGTGACCGTGGCAGGTCACCCATGACCTGTTCACAGTGAACAGGTCGTAAAAAGAGACTGCGCGCGCTCTTTGCGGGCGCAGCCCCTTCTCGTCGCATAAGTTGTCAAAGTGCCATGACGCAAAGTGCGCCGAGCCCGGCTGGGCTTGCTCACGCGTCCGAGGACGAGCAAGCGGGTGTCTCGCGATCCGAAGACCGCAGTGGGGCATCAGGGGATCGAACCCTGATCAACCGGTTAAAAGCCGGTAGCTCTACCGTTGAGCTAATGCCCCCGAGATGAATCGGGGTGTGTGAATGGATCGAGGGAATCGATATTGGACAAAGCTCTCCTGTTCGACTTCGCTCGAAGTGTGAGCGAAGCGCCAAATGCAAAAAGGCCGCCTCTGGTTTTCACCGAAGCGGCCTCGCGCGCTAAAGCAATGCTCTATGCGTGCGCCGCCTAGGTGATCTCCTCTTGTTCGCCGCGGATCTCTATCCGCAGACTACCGACACCGGTATTCCATGCGCCGTAAGAGCGCGTGGGACAGGGCTCGGCCTTCTGCGAACGAAGATGTCGCAAGCTGAAGCTTAGGGTTTTGAAAAACGGGTTCATGGATTGCTCGAAACTCTGACGTACGGACGACGCTCTTTATTGGATCTTTTTTCGTTCCGATGTGTCGCCGGGGTTGTGGTGCGTTTTTGTCGTTTCTATGGGATTTCTGGCCTGTTTTCTCCCTCGGAGCTGGAATCAGATGCGCCGGTTTTCCGAGCACCGGACCGGAGCCGGGAGTGGTTGCGAAACGGAAAAAGCCGAAACGAAAAAAGGCCGCTGGGTTTCCCGAGCGGCCTTCGTCTTCGCACCATGTGGGTGCAAAAGCGTATGCCGCCTACCCGGGATCACCTCCGAACAGCAAGCGCTGTTTGGCAGATGCACTCATAGCCTCGGGCCGGATGCCCGCGGTGAGTGTGTTTGGGTAGTTGCAATGCGTGTTCATGCTGAGTGCTTAGGGATACGCCGAAGTTAGTGTCCTGTCAACTTCCTATGTTTCAGATTTTTTCATTTTTCGTTCACGCGCGCTGCAGTTCCTTTCCGGGGATCCAACCCGCGGCGACGTGGGTCAAGCGCCAGCGCTGCACGTTGAACTGAACGGCGATGAGCCCCTCAAGGCCAACGAGTGGCGCGCTCGCTGGCGTCTTCTTGGCAATGGCCGCACGCACTTGCTCGTGCTGTTCGTCGATGACGACCGCGGCTGCACTTGCCTGCCCAAACAGCGCCATGGCGTCTCCGTTTTCGACCATCAACGCGAGCTTGGGGTTCGCGCGGATGTTGGTCAGCGTGCGACCGGTGTTTTCGATCAGCACTTGGAGCGTGAACAGGTCCTTTTCGACGAAGTAGGCCGTCGCTATCCAGGGCTCGGCCTCGGAGCTTGCCGTTCCGAGCTTGAGGGTGGCGTTTTCGTTCAGTAGCTTGCGCAGCGCGGTTTCGGTCATCGTTTCTTCCTTTGGTTGCGCAGAGAGCACTGCAAAGCACGTGCCGCTAGCGCAGGATCCCTTGGCAGCGCGCAACGCGTGCCTGCGAAACGCAGGCTTTGCTCACGGAACGCCGCGAGCCGCACAACGTGCGCGTCTCCCATCGCTGTACTCAGTCGGTGAACAACGCCTGGCTCAACGCCAGCAGGTCGCCGACGGAGTTCACGTCTCGCCCAAGCAGCGGCACGCGTGCCCGAGCCACTTCGTCGGGAAGCGTTCCGGTGAAGTGCTTCCACGCCGTTTGCTGGGTGCGCGCCATGCACGCGGCGTCCGCGTGGATCTGCCGCAGCCAGGAGACGCTGCTGTCGTCCACGCCAGAGCTGGACAGCGCGGCCAAGACACGTTCTGCATCCGTGATCTGCGCCCCATCGAAATGCGGCTGGACCCGATTCTGAACCACGGCCGAAAGCGAGAGTCCCAACTGCCTCATGGAGGTACGCAGCGACTCAGCGCCTCGCAGGACGTCGGGCTCTGGGCCTGCAACCAGCACGAACGCAGTCTGCTCGCCCCACAGCAGCGCTCGGGATTCCGCGGACCGACGGCGTATGGCAGCGGACAAGCGCCCGAAGGCGGCGGCGAAGTCCGTTACTTCCCGGAGCGCGTCGCGGCCGGTTGCTCGCTGGAGGCGATGCAGAAGCGTCGCGGCGCGGGGATGCGGCCCGGTGAGAAGACCAACCACGCCTGAGTCCAGGAGTCGGTCAACACGCGCTGGGGCGTATACGAAGTCCAGCGCGTGGGCTGCAGGAGGTGTATCGAGCACAATCAGATCGAACTCCCCGGACTCGTGCAGTCGACACAGCTCTTCGAGCGCCACGTACTCGGTGCTTCCGGAGAACCGCCGGGAGAGTTGGCGATAGAACGGGTTGTCCAGCAGGGCGCGTGCGGCCGCGTCGCTGGGGGCGTGACGTCGGACAAACGCGTCCCATGCGCCCTGTTGCTCCAGCATGCCCGCGTGCAGCGACACGTCCGTGGCAAGACCCGCTTGCGCGAGCAGCGCGGGGTCGATGCGTGCGATCTGTGTGCTGAGCTGGGCGATGCCCAGGGCGCGTCCCAGCGCTCGCGCGGGGTCGATGGTCAAGACCGCCGCCCGTCTGCCCGTACGGGCGGCGGAGAGTGCGATAGCGGCGGAGAGACTTGTTTTGCCAACACCGCCCGTGCCGATTCACACGACGAGTCGAGCCCGGGCGCAGATGGATCGCAGGCTCATATCAGCTCCGGCGCAAGGGCGTTTGCGAGCGCGCTCAGCTCGGCCATGCCGAAACGCGCGCTCGGGAGCAGCGGTAGCAGCAATGCCCGTGCATGGGTCGCTGCCTCCAGCTCCGCGACGCCGCGTGTTTGGATCTGCAGCCAACCAAGGCGCTGCCGCGCGACGCTTTGGAGTTGCTCGCGAGCGGCGCGCTGCCCGGCGTCTTGGATCGGCATCTGTGCCAGGACCTCCAGGGCCCCGGCGACTGCAGCAGGTGCCGGCGGCGCGTGTCGGTTCACGATGATCCTACCCAAGGGCAGGCCAAGTTCGTCCCGAAGGCGCTCGGTCGTCTCGATGGCTTCTAGCACCGGCATCTCTTCCGGCGTCGCCACCACGTGCACCGCCGTGCGAACGGGATCGGCCAGCAGGGCGTGCACGCGGGAGGCTTCACGATGCACCCGGCCGCGACGGAAGGTTGCTCGCGTGGCCGCGGGCATGCGCAAGTACTCAAGGGCGTGACCGCTCGCGCCGGCATCCACGACGACGAAGTCCCAATGCGACTTCAGCACCAGCTCGTCCCGCACTTTGCCGATGGCCATCAGCTCCTTCACGCCCGGGGCGGCCTGCACGAAGGCTTGGTATAGCGGGTGCTCGACGACGGTGTCCGCCAGACGGCCCAGATGCATTTTGCGACGCAAGTACTCGGTCAGGGCATCCGCCCCGTCAAAGTAGGTGAGCGACACGCCGGCCGGCGTTTCCACGATCGCGCCGGGGCGCGGGAGCGCGACACCGAGCAGTCCGCTCAGACCGCCGGGTGCGTCCAGCTCGATGCCAAGCACGCGCGCGCCTCGCTGTGCGAACATCAAGGCGAGGGCGGCAGCAACCGTTGACTTGCCCACACCGCCTTTGCCCAGCACGAAGTGGAGCCGCGGTTGGCGCAGCTCAGCCAAACAACACAACCCCCGCCGCCGCGCCCACCGCAAGCAAGACGAAAGACAGCAGCGTGGCGCCCTGGGCGGGAACGAGCTCGGCAGGGGTTTCCGGAAAACGCAGCAACTGGCGAGTGGCACGCAGCGCCAGTGGCAAGCCAACGAAACCACCCAGCACGCCCAAAGGCAGACCGGCCAAAGGCAGTGCCGCGACGCCCAGATAGGTCACAACAACGAGCACGGCGAAGGCTCGCGCTGCCCGCGGCCTCCCCAAGCGCACCACCAACGTGCGCTTGCCGGCCTGCGCGTCCGCGCGGGCGTCGGGGAACTCGTTGATCCAGAGGAACGCCATGATGGCCAATCCAAGGGGCAGGGATGCAAAGATCACTGCCGCCGACACGTCGTGGCGCTGCACCAAGTAGGTGCCGCACGCAATCACGGGTCCGTACGCGGTGGCCACTGCGACCTCCCCCAGTCCCCGGTAAGACAGCGAGAGCGGGGGTGCATGGTAGAAAAACGCCAGCGCCACGCCGACCACGCCGAACCAAAGCACGCGCGGCTCGCGGAGCAGCACAATCGAAAGCCCTGCCCCAATGCCGAGGGCGTAGAACACAGCGGCCATCACGGCGCATTGGCGCCTGGTCATCAGTCCGTCGACCAGCACGCGTTTGCCTCCGCTGAAAGGCGTGCGTTCGCCGTCCGTGATGGCCTGGTCGGTGCCGGAGTCCCAATCGAATATCTCTCCGGACGCGTTCTTGGCTGCTTCGATGAAGAAGATCCCGAGCACCGTGGCCCCAAGCCAGGGCCAGGAGATCGGCCCCTGCCACGCGGCGATCCCGCTGCCCAAGATCATCGCTGCGACGGACGCCAGGGTGATTTTCGGGTCCGCAACACGCCAAATGCCAAGGGCGATGTTCCCGCGCTCGCCCTGAGGAGCGGCCGTGGGCAGCGTCGGGGCTGCGGTTTCCGTTGGGCTGTCTGTCGTGGTCATCGCGAAGCCTCCGCCAGCGCCCACACCATGGCCGGCACGGTCACGTTGTCCGTGCCGCGCGGTGAAAGCGCTTCTGCCAGTGCCGCGCCCAGGCCCAGGCCAAATGCAGCGAGCAGCGAGACGTCGGCGCCGAAACGCCACGCGGCCAAGAGCACACCGCAAGTCGCCGCGCAAAGGACCGTGAGGGAACCTTCGAGACTCTTGCGTTTGCCGCCGGGCACGCTGAAGTGATGCTTGCCATAGCGGCGCCCCACGAATCCGCCGACGCCATCGCCCAGGGACAGAGACAGGAGCGCTGCTGCGGCCGGAAACGCCTCGACGGAAAATCCCACCCAAGTGAAGAGGGCGTACGCGCCGGTGTACAGGGTGAGCCCGCCCCAACGCTCATCACCGCCCGCAAACAGATCGCGGAAGTGCGCGACGCTTGGACTGTGCCGCGCCAAAACCGGCACCGACGCGGTCGCAAGCGCGACGACCAGCACGATGGCAACCGGCGCGAGTTGCTCCTGAAACAGCGGCCAAGCGAGCACCCAAACTCCGGTACCAATGTGAAGTACGTCACGCACGTAGGTCGTCTTCAGCCCAAGTCGATGCAGCAGCGCGCAGCCCGAGAGGCCGGCAGCAAGCACCCCCCAAGACAGCAGGAACAGGGTGCTGTCGCTCACGCTGCGCTCCGGCTGTTCATGCGCAGCTCGATGGCGGCAGCAGCTTCCAAACCCGACAGCGTGGCAAGCTCGGTGCCGATGCCACGACCACCGGCTCCGTCCCCGGCGATGAACAGCCCCGGCACGGGCGTGTCGACGGGCAAACGGTCGCGTCCTACTTGGCCCGGGAACTGACCGTTGGAGATCGCCGCGTTGTTGCTCTTGCCCATCCAGTCGCCCACGTCCGGCACGGGGGTGAATTCCGTGAAGATCAGCGCGTCGCGCAGACCAGGGACGACCTGGGCAAAGGCGTCCACGATGCGCTGTTGCCAACGCTCCGGAGGGTCCGCGGGCTGCTCGCAGACCGGACCATAGATGCTGGCGACGACGAGCTGCGCGCCCTCGGGGCCGAGGGACGGATCGTAGTTCGTTGGGATCGGAGCGTAGATCGCCATGGGGTCGGACACCCGCCCCGCGTCGATGGCTCCAACGGTGTCTTGCATCAGCTTCAGGCTGAGATCGGCCATGGTGCGGCCCCCCAAGGACACGCCGGCGATCAAGCAGCCCTCTTCGATCAGGGGTCGGCTGAGCCCAAACTTGATCTGGTGCGCGTTGCCAGAGCCGCGGATGGCGTTGACGCGCGCAACGTACTCCGGTGGTAGCTCGACGCCATCGAGCAGACTGACGACGTCTCGTGGAGCCAGATTGCAGATCACGTTCTGCGCGCGATACTCCGAGCCGTCCTCCGTAGCCACCACGAGCTCTTGACCGTGCTCGCGAATGGATACGACGCGGCAGCGCGTGACGATGTCCCCTTCTGCCGGAGCAACCAGGCCAAGCAAGGCGTGGATGATGCTGTCCATTCCGCCTTCCACGTAGGACAGGCTGTAGGAAGCAATGACCCAGCGTAGACAGCGGATGGATTCCCCCGCAGCCACTTGCCACGGCGGCAACACAAAAAAGATGCTGGCGAGAAAGCTGAACAGGAAATACGCGCCAGGATGCTCCGTATGCTCGCGGATGAAGTCGTCGAGAGTCCTGCGATCCCAACGACGTAGCTCTGCCTCCGTCAGCGTGAACACTTGAAACAACATGCGCGCCAAACCCGCCATCTCGCCCGCGGACAGCCCGAGCTTGCGCGCGGCCTCTAAGGCGTAGACCGGCAACTCGCGTCGCCGGGCCGGCGCGGCGAGCTCAAACATGCCCCGCGAGCGTACTGGGATCGGATGCGTGAGAAAGCGTGGCTCGGCGAGTCCTAGCTGGCGCAGGGCGATGCCAATGGGCCCCTTCTCGCCGCGAGATATCAGGTGGCTGCCCACGTCGATTTTGAAACCATCACGGCGGTACGACGCGAGGATGCCGCCCAGGGCGGCGTTCTTTTCGAGCACGAGCACGCTCGCGCCGCGCCGTGCGAGGCTAGCCGCAACCACCGAGCCCCCGATGCCGCTCCCGACCACGATCGCGTCGTAACAGCTACGTTCCCCGCGGGACTTGGTGGGCGGGACGGGGATGGGGGGCATCGGTAATTTTCGCGCTTTGCAGGGTGCAAACGCCGAATGTGCGCGGGCACCGAGCGCCACGCGCTCTGTGCTTCGGTTGGTGCAGGCAGTGTGCCAACGCGCGCCCATTTTGGCCCTGCCAGGGATTAGTGGCCCGGTGACGCCGCGGGCCACGACCCAAAACCACCAGACGCCACTGCTGACAAGATCGGCGTTGGATTCAGCAGGCGCAAGGTCTGCGCTGGGCAGCGTCTAGTTTCGAGATCGCTTCTTCGCAGCGCGCCGCTTGCGAATCGCTGCCGGCGTCGCCTTCGCGGGCCGCTGGGCGCGGGTTTTGGACGCCTTGGTGGCAGCCGACTTGGACTTTTTGGGTTTCGCTTTGGCTTTGGCGTTCTTGGCTGTCGAGGCCTGTTTGCGCGGAGCCAAGTACTTCTCGCTGCGCCGTTCGCCTTTCTGGAGTTTCTCGATGGCTTGTTCCACGCGGCGCTGGCGCGTTTCGTCGCGTTTGGCTTCGGTGATCCACTGCACGTATTCGCGGCGGTGGGATGGCGCGAGGGCGTCAAAGCTGCGTTTGGCGCGGGGCACGCGAGTGAAAGCAGTGGACAGATCTTTGGGAACTGCGACGGACCGCACCGCGCGCTTGGGTGCCGGCACGCCGGAGGTGTTCAGCTCGATCGCTTGTCGGACTAGCCGCTGGAGCTGCGACGCGTTCACCTGCCGCGCGTCCGTGAATTGAATCGCGCGCATCGCGATGGTCTTGCCCGGAATGAGGATCTCGTCCGGATCCGAGAGCAGCGCTCCCTTGTGGAACCACAGAGCAACATGTTTCTGAAAACCCACGAAGGAACACACCAAGCCGTCTTTCATCAGCGTGGGCGCGCCCCACTTGATGTCCTCTTGCGCGGTCTTGTCGGCTGCAAGCACGGCCGTGCGGATCTTCTTCAGAATGGGCTGGGCGAAGTCCGGCGCCTGTGCGATGTAGGCGTCGACTCGGGGGTCCTTGCGCGGCATGCGCCGCATGTTGCCACGAGTGCCGCGCTCTGCGGGCGTGTGCAGGTGGCAGCCGCCGGGGAGTCGGCCCGCAGCGGTAGCGACCGAACCCGTCAGGGGTGACCATTTGTGTCGCGACCTTCGCGGTCACTGGCCCTTGAACGTGCACCAAAAGCGCGGATCTGGCCGCATCGAAGCGCAAGTCGCGACGGTACGCGTCTTGCGATGGCGGCGGCCATGTCCGATCCCTCACGCACACAAGCGGTCCGGCGCCTGAGCGAGCTTCTCCGAACGACGCTGCTCGGCGCAGCCTTGATGGCGCTCCTGTTTGCCTCGGCCTGCGGCGGGGATGACGCGGGGGGCGCGTCCAGCGGGGGACAAGCGGGCGCAGCAGGCGGAGGCTCCGGAGGCACAGGAGCGAGCGTGGGGTCCGGCGGCGCCTTCACCGGCGGCAGCGCGGGAGCGGGAGGATCCGCGGCAAGTGCGGCGGCGGGAGGGAGCGCCGGCGCCGGGGGAAGCAGTGGCAGCGCGGGAGCCGCCGGCGGAGGTGGCACGGGCGGGCAGATCGAGACCGCGGACTACTACGTGTCGCCCTCGGGCTCGGATTCAGATCCCGGAACCATCGACAAGCCCTTCAAGACCTTCGCAAAAGCGAACGCGGTTGCCAATCCGGGACAACTGATCTATCTACGCGGCGGCATTTACAAAGAAACCGTGAAGCTCACGAAGTCCGGCAGCTCCGGCAATCCGATCCGCTGGCACGGCTACCCAGGCGAAGCGGCGATCATCGAAGGCCCGGGACGCACGACCAGCCTCGATACCGCGTTGACCATCAACGGCAGTTGGCTGAGCGTTCGGGATCTGACTGTGCGCAAGTCGGCTCGTGCCGGGATCTTGATCTTCGGCGACGAGGTGCACCTGCAGCGCATTGTTTCCCATGGCAATGGCCGCGTCGGGATCAACTTCTACCACGCGAAGAACGGAAGCCTGACCGACTGCGCGACCTTCGACAACTACGATAAATACGACAGTGACGGCTCGCTGTCCCATGGGCAGGACGCTGACGGGTTCGCCGCTTCTGGCTCCACGGGAGTCGTGGTCAAGCGCTGCCTTGCTTTCAACAACGCCGATGACGGGTTCGACTTTTGGGAAGCGTCCAACTCGTCGGTGGAAGACTCTTACGCCTTCGGAAATGGCGTCAACCGTTGGGGAGACAGCGCCTTCGAAGGCAACGGCAATGGCTTTAAGATGGGCGGCCCCGGCAGCACCAACAATCTGGTGCAGCGCTGCCTGGCCTTCGACCACCCCATGCGCGGCTTCGTAGACAACGCCGCGGTGAGTAGCAACTTCTACAACAACACGAGCATCAGCAATAAGGTGGGCTTCCAGAGCGGCTCGTCCACGAACACGTGGGCGAACAACGTGGGCTTCCAAAACGCAAACGACCGCCCAAGCAGCTGGTCGGGTGCTTCCGAAAGCAACACCTGGGATCTGAGTATCAACGTGCAGAGCAGCCACTTCGCGTCGCTGAAGCGACCCGCGCCCACGGGCGCGGAGAGCCTCGATGCCATGCTCGCGCTGTTCGAGAAGTCGGACTTCGCCTTACCAGCGTCGGGAAGCCCACTGGTGGACGCCGGCAAGAAGCTATCCGGCGTCAGCTACACTGGCTCCGCGCCGGATCTGGGAGGCAGGGAGCGGCCTTAGCCGTGCGCCCTGCCTTTCGCTGCCAGCGGCGCTCTTGTGTACCGGGTCGATCCGAAAGAAACTTCGAGAGAACGCATGAACAAATCCCTATGTAGCAGTCTGTTGGCAGTGGCCTTGATCGCATGCGGGTCGGACGACGACGGCAGTGCCAAACCCGCTAGCGGCGGCACGGGTGGCAACGCTAGCGGTGGATCGGCGAGCGGTGGGACCGCAGGCAGCGCTGGAGCTGGCGCGGGCGGCGGAGGCGCTGGAGGCGCTGCGGGCTCCGGGGGCAGTGCGGGCTCTGCGGCAGCGGCAGGCGCGGGCGGCAGCGCGGGCAGCGGCGGCGCCCCGAGCACTTCTGCTTTCGGACCGCAGCCTGTGGCGCCAACTGCCCTGAGCGAAGGAACGATCTTCGCGGCGCACGATGGAAGCGGCACCACCTGCTCACAGACTGCGCCCTGCGACCTCTGGGCGGCCGTGCAGAAGGCCAAGGGCGGCGACGTCGTGTTCTTGCGTGGGGGCACCTATGCCATCAGCAAGAATCTCAGCTTCTCGAACAAAGCAAGCAGCGGCTCGCCGGTGATCTACGAGAGCTACCCCGGCGAGTCCGCCGTGCTAGACGGAAGCCAGCATCAGAAAGGCACGCAGATCTACGTTCGCGTGACTGGACAGTTCGTCCGCCTGCGACGACTCGAAGTGAAGAACATGCCGATGCAAGGCGTCTGGATTGGAGGCACGGACAACGTGCTGGACGGCGTGCACTCGCATCACAACGGCCTGTCCGGCATCCAGATTTACAGCCCGTACGCAGACTTTCCCTATGGCGCCAACGGATCGCGGAATACCCTGCGCAACTGCACCGCGAACGACAATTCCGGCGCGGGGATCTTCGACGCAGAGTTCGCCAACGGCGGCAACTCCGATGGCATCTCGATCTCCAGCGGCGCGGACAATCGCGTGGAAAACTGCCTGACCTACAAGAACTCCGACGATGGCATCGATACCTGGCGATCCACCGGTAGCTACGTGGGCTACAGCATCAGCTACGAAAACGGCATCGCCGATGGCAACGGCCAGGGCATCAAGGCCGGCGGCGCGGTGCCCAGCGCGGACACCCTGGTGGAGCGGTGCCTGTCTTTTTCCAATAAGGCCGCGGGCATCGACTACAACTCCGTCAAGAACGGCACGTTCAAGAACAACACGACCTGGGACAACAAGCGCGGCTACACCCTGGGCTCAGACACTGTCGTGAACGACTGCATCGCCGGCGAAACCGCGAACAACAGCGGCACGGGCGTGGCAACGAACAACTCGTGGCAGCGCTCCGGCAGCGTCGCGTTCCTCAGCACCGATCCGAAGTCCGCGGACTTCCTCAAGCCCACGGCCGGCGGCGGCTTCGAAGACATCGGCGCCCACGCGAAGTGAGCCGGGCGCTAGCACGCGCGGCTAGTTCGACGCTTCCCAGGCGCCCAGATCTGGCGCGCTGCCCGCGAATTCGAAGGGCCGGTCAGCGAGTTCGACGCCAGCGTCGATGACCGCGCTGCCAGGCTTGGGTTTCAGAAAATCGCTGGTTTCGAAGACAGCCCATGGGGAGCCGACAGCGGGCCATAGCTCCGACGCCGCGGGCGGGTCTTTGCTGAGCACGACGTCGTCGCCGATGCCGAGCTGCCAGGAGTTGTTGATTTGGTCCATCTCGGAAGGATCCGGCAAGAAAAACGATGCCTCTAGGAGCAGGTTGTTGCGGATCTTGAACTCCGTCGGCGTCGTCTGCAGGGTGTAGGAGAATTGGTTACGCAGCGCCGTACAGTGATCCCAAGCGCCGCTCGTGCCGTCGAAACTACGGAAGCCCGAACTCAGGTTGTCGAAGGCTAGGCTGCGGTAGATCTGGCCGCCGTCGCCGGAATAGAAACCCTGGCCGTCGTCCGTCGTGACCAGGACCTTGCCCGTGGCATTGTCCAACGCCCTGCCGTTCTCGAAGGCGGCACAGTTTTCCACGACTGCCCCGGTGTACACGTCCCAGCCGCGGTTGAAGTTGTTGTGTGCCACGCAGCGCCGCACGGACACATTCGTGCCGCGCACGGCAAAACCCTTACCCCGCTTGGTATCGCTCGGATCCACGTGGTCATGGGACAGGCAATCCTCCAGCACCACATTCGTCGCATCAAGGACGTTGAAGCCCGTGCCGCGACTGTAACGCGCGCGCACGCGACTGAGGGTCACGTTGTTCGCCTCGTAGACCAGCACGCTGCCGCCGCTGTCGGAACCGCCACCTTCGACGGTGATGTTGCGTATGGCAATGTGGCTCCCGGAAAGCGAGAGCACGTAGCCAAAGGCATCCTTCGCCGATTCTTGCAACGTGACGTCTTCACCTGGATAGCCTGCGATCTGTATGGGGTCGCTCTCGGTGCCCGCGTCGCCGATATGGAACTCGCCGGTGTACGTGCCCGTACGCAAACACACCGACACGCCAGGAGCGAGGCCAGTGAGCGCTTCTTGAAGGGTCTGAAACGGCGCGCTGCGCGAACCGTCCCCGGGTTCCGTTGCCGCGGCGTCGACGTAGCGAAGGCTGCCCGAAACCCCACAGTTGTCCGCGGTGTCGTCCGCGGGTTCCGGAATGCTGGGGAAACAACCCGTGGCCATCCCTACGCCAAGGCATGCAAGACGGAGTCGCATAGGCAGCAGCGCAAATGGACTACTTGCCATCGTCGTACTTCGCTTTGAGGCGTTGGAAGTGGCGATGGGCGACGCCGGAAAACGCAGCGGCGCGCCCCACATTACCGCCACCCTTTTCGAGAGCGTGCGCGATATAGCGCGTTTCGAACTCGCTCCTGAGTTGGTTGCGTGCGTCTTCCAGGGTGGGATCTTGCGCCAAAATGCGCGCGATGGTGTCTCCCTGGCCTAGAGCAGCGCGGGTGCCAACGCCAGCATCCCGTGCAGGTTCTGCCGTGTCAGTCACGTCGCCCAGATCCCCCAGCGCGATTCGGCGCATGACGGCATTGCGTAGCTCACGGATGTTGCCGGGCCACGAGTAGGCCTCCCAGGCCTCGAGCACATGGGCGCTCAATTGCTTCGGATCGCCTCCCATTTGGTTCCAGAAACGCGTCGCCAAGAGCGTGATGTCCCCGTGCCGGGCTCTGAGCGGCGGCAACTCGATACGCGCCACTGCGATGCGGTGGAACAGGTCATCGCGAAAGCGGCCTTCGTGTACTTCCTTGTCCAAGTCCCGACGTGTGGCGAAGAGCAGTCGCACGTCGACGTCAATTGCCTTTTCGCCGCCCACCCGCGTGACCTGGGAGCGCTGGATGGCGCGCAGCAGCTTGGCTTGCAAGGCATTGGGCAAGTCGCCGATTTCGTCGACCAAGAGGGTGCCCCCGCTGGCGCGCTCGAATACGCCGCGGTGGACTCCCACGGACCCCGTGAACGCGCCGCGCTCGTGGCCGAAGAGCTCCGACTCGATCAGGTTCGGCGTCACGGCGGTGCAGTCGAAGACCACGAAGGGGCCCTGCGCGCGCGAGCCGACCTCGTGAAGCGCTTCGGCAAGTTGCTCCTTGCCGGTTCCAGTTTCCCCCTCGATGACCACGGGAACTTCCGTTAGCGCCAGGCGTTCGCACAAGGCGTACAAGCGACGCATCTGCAGGCTCGCCCCGGAGACGCGACCGAAGTGATCCCGAAACGGGATCGCGGCGGCCGGTGCTTCAGTGACCAACTCGACGCGCAGCACCGTGGAGCCGATCGTGATCTGCTCGCCCCCAGTCAGGTACGCCGTGCCCACGGCCAAACCGTTGACGAATGTGCCGTTCGTGGAGTCGAGATCCGTGAGGTTGAGCCGCTGCCCCACCACGTCGAGCGCTGCGTGGCGC
Source organism: uncultured Myxococcales bacterium (assembly GCA_937872925.1). Classification (GTDB taxonomy): domain Bacteria; phylum Myxococcota_A; class Polyangia; order Polyangiales; family Polyangiaceae; genus JACKEA01. The sequence continues at coordinate 45,104 of CALMUT010000259.1, forward strand.
CGAGAAGCCTCCGGGTCTTTGAGCTGCACGTCGCAAGCCGGACTCTTGCCCACCAGGAGGCGCGACGGCAGATCCGGCGTTACGTCGATTTGCAATCCCCGGTCCGCGCCCTCCGTGACAAACAAGCGGAAGCTCGCCGACGTCGTCTCAGTCATGCGCGGCCGCGGGCGCGCCATCGTCGTGGCCTGTTCGAATCCGTCTCCGCTATTGTCCGACACCATATCGTGACTCCGCCTAGAAACTGAGGTGGACTAGGGGCCCCTGCCCTCGTTTCGCGCGATGCTGAGGTTTCGAGTTGGCGGAGGAACCGCTGTCAGCCGAAAGCAGCAGATAGATGCCCGTCGCGCCCAGAACCACGGCGCCCACGGCCGTTGCATTGGACCAGGTCCGAAGTCGCAGCGCACGATCGCGCGCGTCGAGATCCTTGCGGCCGCTTCCTTCGAAATTGTCGAGGGCACTGAAAGTCTGCACGGTCAATACCGTCGACGCCGCTGCGAGTGCGCCTGCAACTCCAAGGCTGACCCAACCCCAGGTTTGCTGCCCGCTGCCCGAAGCGCGATCCGGTGTCGGGGACGGCGCGGCACTCGGCATAGGCGCCGGACGCTGCGGCGCTTGAGTCTGCGCCATGGGTGGCGGTCGCTCTGCCGCCACGCTCTGGGTTTCGCCTGCCAGGAGGCGCAAGGGTTTGCGCACGTCCGCGCCCGAGCCGAGATTGAAGACGACAGTGTGCGACCCGGGTGCGAGGTGCACCGCCGCGGGTATGGCGACGTTCTTCGCGTGCGCCACAGTCGCAGTTGCACCAATGGGCGCGGTCAGTCTCAAGTAGCCAAGGCTCTTCTTGAGCACTGTCAGTCGTTCCTGCGCGTAGGCCGCTTGTTCAGATGCGAGGCCCCCCATGGACAGCGCTGTCTCGTAAGCGTCCGCCGCGCGGGGCCTCTCCCCCGCCTGCTCCCAGGCGGCGGCTGCGTTGAAAATCGTGGCCGGGTGCGGGGCTTGTCGATGGGCACGCTCGAACAGTTCCGCCGCCTCCCGGTAGGCCTCGCGCTGCACCGCCTCGTTCGCGCGCTGAAACAAGGCTGCGGAATCCTCCTCAGCCCATGCCGTGGCGGCGCAACACGTGACGATCGCCAGTCCGCGCGCGATGACGTGACGCTTCTTCATTTATTCTTATAAGGCGTGGTCGCGAAGGGCACGGCTTTGGTTTTTGGTTTGCCGGTGGGCCGGACCCGCGGACGCGGTGGAGAGGACGCCAAAGGAGGGAATACCACCATGAGAGTATCCGCGCCGGGCGCCAGAGTGGCAACCCGCTCCCGTCCATCCGCAGCTTGGACGGTCACCCGACGCGGTTCGCGGGAGTCGACCAGGGGCAGTAGCAGACTGCCCTTTGGCCGCTGCGCCAGGAGCGGGGGCTCGTCGCCCAACCGCACGCTCTGAATCGGGGCGTCCGCGGTCACCCGCAATTGCTTTTGACGTTTCAGCGAGGACGTCGTGTTCCGACCTGCGGCGGAACGCTCCGCCAGCATCGGTGACGAAGTGGGCAGCGCGATCAGCGCAAGCCCGGCGGCGCCCGCGACTATGAAGGCGCCCACGAGCCACCTCACCAGACGTGAAGACTTCGGCGCGCCGGTGGCCCGCGCCGCCCAAACGCGCTGCGCGTCCACCCGACTCGGCGTGGTCTCGGTAGGCTCGTCCGCGACTTGCATGGCCTGGTCAGCAACGTGCTTGAGCCGCGTGCGCAGTTCCACCACACGCTGCGCTGCTGCGCGGCGTTCGCGCAGCTTCGTCTCCGCCACTTCGCATACATATCGACCGACTTCGTCCGAGTCAGCAACACCCCCGTGGGATTTGAACGCTGCGGCGAGTGCTTCCTCGTAGGCATGCGCACTGGCCACTCGCCCGTTCACGTCGCGCTGCAGAGCCCGATTGACCACATCGGAAAGCTCCCGCGACAGCTCAGGCACGACGCTGTTGAGAAGCGGGACGGGCGCCTCGCTAACGATGTGCAACAACGTAGCCACGTCGTCTTGCTCTCGGAACAAACGCCGCCCAGCCATGACCTCCCAGGTCACCACGCCGGCCGCCCAGACGTCGCTCCGCCGATCCAGCGCCGCCGAGCCCCGCACTTGTTCTGGCGACATGTAGCCGATCTTGCCCTTCAGCACATTTTGAGTGGTGGCTCCGAGCCGACTCACGGCTTTGGCGATGCCGAAATCCGTGAGTCGACTCACGCCGTCGATGCCAACCAGGATGTTTTGTGGGGAAAAGTCCCGATGCACCAAGTTCTGTTCCGCCCCGGTTGCGTCTTTCAGTTCATGGGCGGCGTGGAGGCCGCGCAGCGCGTCGATCAAGATCCGCGCGCAGATGCGTGTCGGCACGCGAGTCCGGGCACGTTTGGCGGCGCTGATCAGGCCGGCGAGGGTTTCTCCCTCCACGTACTCCATGACGAGGCACAGCTTGCCGTCCTCTTTGACGACCTCGACCCCCGGCCCGACGTGGGGATGACGGCCCGAGGCTGCTAGTTTCGCTTCTTCGACTAGGTCCTGGCCCGCCTCTGGCGCCGCGTCCCAGTTGGTCTTGAGCACCTTCACCGCAACGTCGCGGTGCACCTCGCCCGCGACTGGCGCCCGCGCCAAGTACACGGTGGCCATGCCGCCAGCACCGATAGGGACCAGCAGTTGGTAGCGACCTGCCGTCTCGGGTGGTTGGGTGGTTTCGGACATCGGGACTGTAGGTGCATGTACTCTATCACGCGCCCTTCCTGTGCTCGGACGACCGCCGCTTTTCGAGCGGAGACGGCGCCTCCTATTCCACGCCTCGCTGCGTCCTGCACTCGGGCCCCGCGACTTGTAGTGGAATCGGACAGCGTCCAGTTCGACAGACGCACAGCGGACGAAAGGCGACGCAGAGCTGACCATTCCCTGCCTGCATGGACCCCTTTGGTCGGGGGTGACAGATTTGGTCGTGACCCGTGGCGTCCCCATCAGGCATTTCACCCGGGGAATTCCCTTGCGACGCCGCATTCTGAATCGGCACGCAGTTTGCTGATGTGGGTGGCTGTGCGCTCTACACTCAGCTCTTCCATTCCCTGGATTCACGTCGCGCTGCTCACGTCTGCAGCTGCGATCGGTTGCTCCGGGCTCATCACAGAACCAGGTGCTGGCGATGGTCCAAACGGCTCCTCCGGTCCCGGCGGGACCAGTTCGGCGAGCTCCGATCTCACGGCGATCAGCGGCCTGCGGCGCCTGACCGTCAAGGAATACGCCGACACGATTCGCCAACTCGTGGGCGACGACGCAGCGAGCAGCGAACAGCTTCTGCCCACCGACCCCAGACTTCCCTTCGACAACGACTACGAGAATCAAGAGCCTTCAAAGGCACTGATCCAAGGCACGGAGTTGCTCGCGGACGACATCGTGGGACGCCTGCTCGACGACTCTGCGCGCCTTGCGTCCGTGGTTGACTGCACGCCTGCGGGGCCAGAGGACGCCGCGTGCTTCGAGCATTTTGTTAGACGCTTTGGGCGCCTCGCCTTCCGGCGCACCTTGGACCCAGAGGAAGTCACTCGCTTCATGGGAGCTCAGGAGCTTTCCAAACAACGCGGCGACTTCTACGAAGGCGTCGGAGTCGCTGTGCGCGCGTTCCTACAAGACCCGAACTTTCTGTATAGAGTCGAGTTCGGGACCGCGATCCCGGGCAAGTCCGGGCTCTACCGACTGGCGGGCCCGGAAGTGGCCACACGCCTGTCCTACCTGCTTTGGGGTGTCAGTCCCGACAGCGCGCTCCTGGACAAAGCCGAGACTGGCGGGTTGGACACTTCGAAACACATCCGTGCCGTCGCCAAAGAGATGCTGGAGGATCCTCGAGCACGGCAGCGCATGCAGCGGTTCCACGCCATGTGGATCGGCTATGAAAAGAGCGGCGGCGGCGCGTTGGGCGCGGCGATGCAGCAGGAAACGGAAAAGCTCATCGAACGCGTGGTCTTCGGAGAGAAGGCCGCGTGGACAGACTTGTTTCGAGCCGAAGACACCTTCGTCACATCAGAACTCGCTGCACACTATGAATTAGATCAACCGAGCGATCCGGACGGCGCCTGGGTGAAGTACGCAAATTCGGGTCGCCAAGGCCTGCTTTCCCACGGCAGCTTTCTTGGAGTCGGGACCGAAGGAGAGGATACCAGTCCGACGCTGCGCGGCGTGATGGTGCTGGAGCGGCTGCTCTGCGAGACCGTGCCGCCGCCGCCTTCGAGCGTCGTGGTCAAGGACTTGCCAGCACCGGCACCGGGCAGCTGCAAGATCGACCGCTTCAAGGAGCACGCGCAGGAGGGCTGCAACTCCTGTCACGACCGTACCGACCCCATCGGCTTCGGACTCGAAGCCTACGACATGCTGGGCAAGAAGCGGGACCACGAGCCGAACGCGGCCGAATGCAAGATCAGCGGGCAAGGCAGCTTGCTCGATGAAGGCAGCTTCAACGGCCCCGGCGAACTCTCAGCGTTGATCGCGAAGTCGAACGCGGCAGCTGCTTGCCGCGTCACTCAACTCTACCGCTTCACGACCGGTCGGGCCGAGCTCGACTCCGTCGACGACGCATTCGTACAGCGCAGCGTCGAGCGCGTGGGACGCGACGCATCTCTCCAGGACTTGATTCTGGAAATCGTGAGTTCACCTGAATTCGTACAACGCCGCGAAGCGGCGGAGGGCAAATGACCATGGCGCTTTCGCGACGTTTCTTCTTGCGCGGACTGGGCGGCATCGCCCTAGCGGTGCCCACGCTGGAGCTGTCCCAGGTGGGCAAGGCCGGCGCCGCGGGCACCTCCATCCCCAAGCGCTTTCTCAATTCCTACGCTGGTGTTTCGTCTGGCCGCTCCGAGAACAACGAATCCACGACCAAGGACAGCATCGCGCCGACGGGCGTCGGCGCCAACTACGACTTCCCACGCTCCTTGAAAGCGGTAGAAGATCTGGGTCTCGGCAACGACATCAGCATTGTCTCCGGTCTGCTCGTACCCTGGGAGAAGAACGGCGCAATCCCAACCGGAGGCCGCCCGGCTCAGCTCCACTACAACAATGTGCAGCCGCTGGTTGCCGGAACCAAGGGCGGGAAGACGCCCAGCACACCGACGGCCGACCAGCTGGTCGCCGAGGCAATCGGCGCGGAGACGCCCCATGCAAATATGGTCCTGCGCCTGCAAGCGTCGGACTATCTCAGTGCCAACGCCGGCAGCGCCGGGCGCATTTCTTGGAAGCGCAACGGCAACGGCACCGTGGCTGTGGACCCGATCGTCAGCCCTCGGCTGGCTTTCGAGACGCTGTTCAAGGGGCTGGCACCTCAAACCGTCGACAATGGGGAAGCCGCCTATCTGCTCAAGCAACGCAAGAGCGTGATCGATCTCGTGCAGGCCAGTCGCCAGCGACTCCTTTCGAAATTAGGGACCCATGACAAGCAGCGCATGGAGCGGCACTTCGACGAGCTGCGAGCGCTGGAACTGCGCGTGGAGGAGCTTGAGGCCGCGGGGCCGACGGCGGGCGTCTGTGTGCCACCGCAGAACCCCGGTGACGATCCACCCATCGGGAAGCTGACGTCGCTGGGTTGCACCTTCGATCAGAAGACCGGCTCTTGCTACGATTCCTCTACCGGCTACAGCAATGAAGAGCTGCGTGGTGACCTGCTGTCGGACTTCATCGCGATGGCATTCGCCTGCGACCTGACGCGCGTCGTCTCGTACCAACTGTCTTTCTGGAAGTGTTATATGAACGCCTACGCGGCGACAGGAGTGAAGTCAGACTTCCACAGCCTGTCGCACCAACACATCTTCAATCACGACGCCTTCGCCGACGGCGTTGGCTGGCATGTGAAACAGTTCGCAAAAGTGGTCTCCAAGCTGGGCAAACTCAAAGAGATCGACGGCAGCAGTCTGCTCGACCACTGCGCCATGTCTCTGGTTTTCGAGGGCGGCCGCGGCCTCGATCCCCAAACCGGTACCAAGCACAGCACGCACTCCAGCGAGAATATGGTGATGTTGGTTGCCGGACGTGCGGGCGGGCTCAAAGCGGGACAGCACATCGTGGCACAAGACGCACACCCCGCTCAGGTAGTGGCATCGACCATGCACGCGGTCGGCGTGAAGCAGAGCTTAGGCGAGGTCAGCGGAACGGTGCCAGCGCTCTTCGCATGATACTCCTAGAAAGCGTCTGCAAGGAGGGCATCCCGCGCCGGAGCGGCGTTCGCGCTCCGTTCGGAGCCCGGCGAGAAGTCGTGATACGTTCGCTGCATGATTGGGGTACGAGTCTTGCGACTGTGGGCGTTGGCCGCGGTCGCGTGCGCGGTCTTGACGACCATTCAAAGTGACGCTGGCGCTTGTGGCGGGTTCTTCTCCCGCAGCACCATTGAGGGCCCGCGGCGGCCGTCGCTTGCCTACGAACAAACTCTGATCGTCTTCGACGAGCAGAAACAGCGGCAGCACTTCATCCGAGAGGTGGCATTCAAGACCTCCAATGAAGCGTTTGGATTCGTGGTGCCCACGCCCACGCGTCCGGATGTGGGCGCGGTGAAGCCGAGTCCATTTGCCGAACTACGGCGTCGCTTTCCCTTCCAGCGTAGCTTCGTTGGCACCCGGGGTAAGGGCGCCGGACTTGGTTTCGGATCTGGGCCGCCTCCAGCCGGCGGTGGCGTCACGGTTCTCGAGAAGAAGACCGTGGGAAGCTTCACAGCCTTCGTGCTCGCTGCGGACGACGAAAAGGCACTCGCCAGTTGGCTAAAGAAGCACCAATTGGTCAGCACCCCGGAGGCGGACGTTTGGCTCGCACACTACGTGAAGATGAAGTTCTTCTACGTCGCCATGCGCTACAATCCTCCTAAGGGCGGGGCGAAGGCGACCGGCAGCGTGAGCGCGGAGACGATGCGCATCTCCTTTGACACACCGGTCGCGTACTATCCCTACTTCGAACCCAATCCACCGAAAGGGGTGAGCGGGACGGAGCAGCGCATGCTGGAACTCTGGTTTGCTTCGGCCCGACAAGCGGTGCCGGTGGCATCTCGAATGGAAAGCAACGTGGCCAAGTGGGTGCGCCCCATGGCCGAGGGCGTGCAGCACGCCAGCGCACGCGGCGCCCTGGAATCGGTGCTGGGCACAGACGCCAAGCTACTGCCGGAAGGGGAACTCCAGGTACAGACTTTCATTGATCAGAAGCGTTCCCGCTCCGGATTCGGCGACGTGCTGTTCGTGGCGAAGGAAAGGCGAGCCCTGAGTGACGAGCAAAAGCAGAAACTCGGTCCGCTGCTGCCCATCCTGGATCCCAGCCTGATCCCCGGAGCAAAGCCATGAGCCGCCTCGCGTATTTCGCGACCGTCGCCCTCTTGGGTTGCTTCGCCTGCAACGAAAAGCCGGCGAGTCAGAACGCGCCCTCCAGCACGCCGGCAACGAATGAGACGAGGCAGCCGCAAATGCCCGAAAGCTCTGCGTCTGCCGGAATCTCGGCCAGCGCTGCCCCTGCGGCGCCACCGGCCCCGGCGTCGGGGTCCGAGGCAGAGCGCACTGCCGCGGTGTCGCGACTGATCAGCGGCGAGGTCTCGGCCGCGGAGCTGCCAGTCGTTGCCACTGAGCCCGGCGAAACCCTCAATCCCTCCATGCGCTCGACATTGTCGCCGGTGAGCCAGGCGCGCATTCGGATGGGCAAGGTCAACGTGAAGGGGGATCTGATGCCGGAAATCGTCCAGCGCATCCTGCGACGTCACTACGGTCGATTCCGCGCCTGCTACCAAAGTGGCCTGTCGCAGAATCCCAACCTGCAGGGCCGAATCACACTGCAACTGGCAATCGCAAAAGACGGCAATACCGCGACGGCCAAAAGCTTGAATAGTGACCTGCCAGACGCGGATGTCGTTCGCTGCGTCGTCAGTGCGGTTCGCGCCGTGCGCTACCCCAAATCCAACAGCGGCTCGGTCAACGTGGTGTCCGCACCGCTGGTCTTTTCTCCAGACTAAGCCCACGCAGTCGGCTGGCTTCGGCACTTGTGAGAGCACCGGCGCGACGCCGGTGCTGGGCATGTCCCCACTTCCGCACGGAGACCGCTGGGGCAGGCACGCCTCCGCTGCCGCACGCGAAATGGCGAAACGATGCGGCATCCTGAAAACTTTTCGTAGCGAAGACCGGGCGTTTTTGCCGGATTTTCGCGATTTCTCGATAAATGGCGATGGACCGCAGCTTGCAGCTACTGCCACGCAGTATGGCAATGCTTGCGCCCAATACCGAGCGCCGCGCCCACCGCCGCGTGCTCCTCATAGGGGACGTGCGCGTCACGTCCAAAGCCGGAACCCAGGTAACCCGCGCCAAAGATATTTCTGTCGGCGGCGTGGGCTTCATGCGCCTAGATGGGCTTCGGCAAGGCGAAGAGCTGAGCGTCGAGATCTCACTCGGACTCGGTCGCTCATTCGTGACCCGCGCGGAACTGACGCGGGTGGGTGACACCGACGCAGGCGCGCGCTTCCTGCAACTCGATCAGCGCGCGCTGGTCGCACTGATCGGCTTCGTGGGCCGCGCCGCCTGATATCAGACGGGGAGTAGCGAGTCGGCTAGTTGGTCGCGAAGGTGACCTTCTGCTCTTTTTCGTCTGCCGGAGTGCCAGAACGATAGGGGCGGCGGTTCGTGAACACCACGTTCACGCTCTTCACGCTCTCTGGGATTTGAAAGAGCACCCAACCTCGCGTCTTTTCACCACTGCCCACGCGTCCAGACTTCAAGGTTGGACTGCAGTCGGTGCCGGAACGAATGGTCGATCGGAAGGTCAACCCCTCCGGATCCGTGACTTTGAAATTCGAGTACGAGACGCTGTGTTCCTTGTCTCCGTTACCCTCGAAAAGCACGTTCACGCCGACCAGCTTCTCCTTCTTCGTGGTGAGGCTGCGCCGACTGTAAAAATTCGATAAGCGGCAGTCTTGGAACTCTTCCAACGTCAGAGTCACACCGTCCAATACGGCGGCGGTCTTCAGCTTCTGGATGCCTTTCGGGGTTTCAGTGAGCACCGGAGCCGTCCGGGTCGGCACTGTTGGCGGCGCCACCACGCCGGCAGCTCCAGATGGCGGCGCCTTCTTCTTCTTGCAGGCGAACAACGCGACAGCAACCACCATCAAAGGAACACTCAGGGACCGCGCCCCACGCATCAACTGCATCCGTAGACCTCCATGAACAAACTTCCGTCTCACACGCGTGAGAATTTGGCGGGACCATAACATCCCAGTTTTGTTGCGGGGCTCGTTTTTCGAGAAGCGGGCGAAATCCGGGACATGTGTCCAGAGGCAAGCGCAAAAAAAATGCACGACGGGGTTGCGAATGGGCGCGTGGCGGGCAGCAGCCAGACTACGCTCGCGCCCTGTGGCAATACTCTCGGACACGGACCCATGGCTGCTGCCGTTCCGCGCGCAGGTGATTGAGCTGCCGGATAGCGTTGAGGAAACCGTTCGGCGCCTCAACACTTTGATTGCGCGCCCGGGAATCCCAACCAGCGAGACGCTTCCGTTTCGCGGAAAGATCGAAGACGCGCAGCTGCTGCTGACCGTGCGTATTCCGACGTCTGGGGTGGCCAAAGGATTCGTGCAGCACGAGCGCGCCCTCGTCGTGGTGCATGGGGAGCTCAGCGCCCGCGATGGCGGGTCCACGCTGCGGCTGGTCATGCGTCAGCCACTGCCCGCGTTCGTGCTGCTGTTCATCGTTTGGGTGGGCTTCATCTACAGCATGTTCCACGGGACTTCGCCGGCGCTTCTGATGACACCGATCATGGGGCACGCGATCTTGATCTTCTTCTTCCGGATGGCTAGCCGTCAGCGCGTGCTGGATCCTGTCTCGAAAGTCCTTGGCGTCCGGCTCTGACGCAGCTCGCGGCTTAGGGAGAAGCGCTCGTGCCGGCAAAGCAAACTAGGGCCCGGCAGCGTGGTATCCTAACGCCGATGAAACCGAAGACGAACTCCCTAGCGGCCTTCGCTGCGCTTCTCCTGGCCATGACGTGCACCCTGGACACGGCGGCAAGCTCCCCTCAGAAAGTGGAATACAGCGTAAGCGTGTCCGAAAACGGAGCGGCGCTCGATTCCGTCAAGCTCACTGCAACCGGCGGCAAGATCCCGCTGCCGCGAGGCGCGTGGAAGTGTGAGTACGCCGCGCCGGAGGCGACGACCACCGGTAGCACGACGCGAGGCCAGCTAGATCTAAAGTGCTCCATGGGAGCAGCGGTGATCAAGATGCGCACCTCCTGCCAATTCACATCCGGCCCGGCGCGCTCCGAGGCCGACGTTCTGCACGACGCCCAAGGCGTGACCCTCACGGTGCCCAACGGCAAGTACTCCGCCTACATCGCGTTGGGCTGCTCGGTGCGTTGAACGCGAACACGAGTCAAGCCAGGCGAAGCGTTGCGTAACCGTTGCGGCGGGACCGGGGGCTCGCTTCGTTGAGCAAGCGCTGCACGTGGGCATGTCCTTCGCGTTCTGCCCAGTCCCGTGCGCTCAACCCGTGACGGTCGCGTAGCCCAGTATCAGCGCCCAAGGCGAGCAGGGTCTCGACGACGCGGGTTTGCCCCTCCATCGCTGCTTTCATCAGTGGCGAGTGGCCCAATGGCGTGCAGCCATCCAGCGGACTGCCCGCCGCAACCAGCACTTCCACAACCAGTGGCTGATCTTCGGTGGCGGTCAGCGTGAGCGCGGTATTGCCGGTGCGGTCTCTGAGCTCCGTCGCGGCACCACGCGAGAGCAGCAAACGGACGCAATCCACGTGTCCCTGCCATGCGGCAAGGTGCAGCGGAGTTTGATCTGCGATTCCGGCAATGTTTGGATCGGCGCCCGCGTCGAGCAGCAGAGCGACCACTTGCGCGTGCCCCTGATCCGCGGCAAGCGCAAGGGCGGTGCGCCGCTGGATGTTCTGAGCGTCCACCTCAGCTCCGTTCTCCAAAAGCACGCGGACCGCCGGGGCTTGACCGAGCAGCGCTGCGTGGTGCAGCACGCTTCGACCGCTGGTATCCCGCAGGTTCGGGTCCAGGCCGCCTGCGATCCGGCGGGTCAGCTCTGGCGCGTCCCCGCAGGCGGCCCAGAGACGCGCCAAGTCGGCGCGCTTTCGCCGCATCGCCTCTGGCATCGTCGACTCGAACCAAGGTGCCCCCTGGATCGCCGCGATACACTCGAGTGCTCGAGACGAAAAGGCGTCAGCAGAGAGCGCCGTGAGTTTTGGCAAGGTCGCGATGAGCCGACTGTGATCGCGACCGTTCAGAGCGCCGCCCGCCGCCAGAAGGTACTGGCAGCCGTGCAAAAGCAGCGGAGGCTCCTCAAGCTGCTCATGCCAATCCAGCAGCTCCCGGGAAAACCGCAGATTCAGGTCATCCCGGGAGAGCTCCGCAAGAAGCAAACACGCCGTCCGCAGACACTGAATCCGAGCCGCAGTATGTTCCGCCCCCGTGCGTAGCTCCAAGCAGCGCTCTGCCCAGCGCACCACTTCCTGTGGCAGCCCCAGATGCATCGCGAGTTCGGCGGCAACGGAGTACATCCACGCTACGTTCGTCGCGGTCATCGTGAAGTGCACGCCTGGAGGCAGTCGCACTAAATCGTAGGCAGCGCGATAGTCACACAGCTCATAGCTGCACTTGAAGTCGTAGAAACGCGCCCAACCGCGCAGTACCGGATCCGCGTCCGCAGACGCGAAAAGGCGCGCCCACAACTCCCGTGCGCGTCGTCGTGCTTCGCCAAAATCTCGGCTGAATACCAGGTCTGAAATCTGCGTGAGCGCCAGCTTAGAAGCGTCGTTCTTCATCGGTCCTCCGCCGGCAGTCCTGTGCAAAGACGCGGCCAAGCAGAAGACCCTGAAATTCGCGGTATTCCGCCGGGGATCGCTGCACCAGTATCGGGCAGTGCCCCGTTTTCGAGCGCGCAGGGGGTCGTTGCCGGGGATTTGCCGCTTTTTGGCCCGCGCCTGCGGGCAGTCTCCCTTTTGGGACCGGCTTTCGTTAGGGTCCCGACAAAAATGAGCGACGAAGAATCCAACTTGCCGGTGATCTGGACGGGCATCGGGCTGACCGTGGCCGCCGCACTTGGCATCGTGGTGTGGATGTGGGCGAAGAGCGCTGGCGCGAGCGACACGGCTGCGCAGCTAGATGCGTGCAAACAAGGGCAGCGCCTTGCCTGTGCGACGTTATGCAGCGCGACCCCTTCCGACGCGACCGCCTGTCTAGAACTGGGCAAGGCGCTGGCGGACGGCTCCGACGCAGAAGCGCTGCGCGCCGTGCAGATCCTGAACCGCGCCTGCCTGGCCAACAGTGCTGAGGGCTGTGCGCGCTTGGGGCGAGCGCAGTACAACGGCCGTGGCACCGCTCGCGATCCCGAAGCGGCGGAGAAGAACTTCATCAAGGCGTGCGACGCCGACAGCCCGCTGGGATGCGCCGGACTGGGACACCTGTTGTTGTTCGGACGCGGGGGCAAGGGCGCCGACCCGAAGCGCGGCGTTGAGCTCGCCAAGCGCGCCTGCGACGCCGGAGAACAACGCGGCTGCGCGTTGCTGGGTTTGGCCAGCCTGAACGGCATTGGCACGGAGCGGGACCCTGCCAAGGCACGCGGCTTTTTCAAAACATCCTGCGACGGCAAGGAAAACCGCGGTTGTCTCGGGCTGGCGGTCCTTCAGTACCACGGACAGGGAGGCTTCGAACGAAACCCGGAAGCCGCCGTGAAACAGTTTCGAAAGTTCTGTGACGGGGAGCTTGAGGATGCTTGCGCCTACGTTGGCATGGCGCACTTGTCCGGTATCGGCGCGGAACGCGACATCCCCCGTGCGATCCGCGTGCTCGAGCGCGCCTGCGATCGCGCGCCCCCCGCCGGTTGCGCACTTCTCGGCGAGATTTACGCGGGAGCTGGCAGTGGCAAGCCCGACGCCGGCAAAGCGATCACGTATTTTGAACGCGCATGCTCACACGGGCTCCCGGACGGCTGCGCAGCGTACGGACGTGCCCTGGTCGTGGGCGGTCCCGGCATTGAACGCGACGTGTCCCGCGGAACCAAACTCGTCCAAGAGGCGTGCGATGCTGGCAGCCCGCATGGCTGCACCACGTTGGCCATCTTTGAGCTGTCCGGAGGCACCACAATCAAGCGCGACCCTGAGAAGGCGCTGAAGCGCGCACGCGCGGCGTGCGACGCAGGATTCCCTCCCGGCTGCACATTGCTCGGTGGGCTCGTGGTGCAGGGGCTTAGCGGCAAGCCGGACGTGCAAGAAGCAGCCGGACTATTCAAGCGAGGCTGCGAGGGCGGCGACGCAAACGGTTGCGCGTACTACGGCGCTCAAATGCTAGAGGGCCAAGGCGTGGACCGCGACGCGGAAAACGGGCTCAAGATCCTCGAGCGCTCGTGTCGGGCGCAAGGTTCCCTGCAAGGCTGCAGCATGTTTGCGCGTGCCCTCGTCCTCGGACAGGGCGGCAAAGCGCGCGTAGCCGAAGGTGCGGAGCAGGCGGAGAAACTCTGCAAGCTGGGTGAGGTCCAGTCGTGCCTGATTGCAGGGGTCGCCTTTGGCCAAGGCAAGGGAGTCAAACGGGACATCCCGCGCGCGGCAAGCCTCGTGGTCCGGGCGTGTGCGGCGGGATTCGGTCCCGCGTGCCAGCTGGAACAGCGCTTGCCCAAGGACGTGGTCGCGAAGGCAAAAGCTACCCTGAATATCCCAACAAACGCCGCGTCGGGCGCCGGCGAGGCTCCCGAAAGCGCCGCACCGCCCGGCTGAGCATGATCGACGCCCCTTGTGGAATCTCCCCTGCGATCTAGCCTTGCGGGGTGAACTCAAGCCGGCAAGAACATGCCCCCTCGGCGTCTTTGCGACGCAGCGCCGACAGATTGCACGTCATCATCTCCGCCCCACCCGGAGTGTTACCCGCTGTGCGACTGCGCAGCGTGCTTGAGCACGAGCTAGTCGCGTTGCGCGCACTCTTGTTTGGGCACTTTGCGAGCGAAGAAGAAGGCGGCTACCTCGCAGACTTGGTGCAAGCAAAACCAGATCTGCTCGACGCCGCTGAGGAACTACGAGCGCAACACGCGACGCTTCGCAACGAATTCGAATCACTGGTGCAGGCAGCAGCGGACGCACCGCTAGACGCGCTCGTGGAACGCATTGGCGCAGCGCTCGAAACATTTGACGCCCATGAGCACGCTGAAGCGAAACTGATCAGTGGAGATCTTGAGTGACGGGGCGGGCACGGCAAGCGCCAAAGCGCTTGCTCGGATCGCTAGTGCTGACTCTGCTCGTCTTTGCGGGCTGCTCGTCCGAGGAGGCGGGCTGCAAAAACGACAACGACTGCAAAGGCGATCGGATCTGCCACGCCGGCAATTGCACCGACCCAAGCAGCACCGGAACTGGGGGCTCTGCGGGCGTGGGCGACTCGGGCACGGGTGGACTTGGCACCGGTGGACTTGGCACAGGTGGACTTGGCACGGGTGGATCGACAGCAACCGGCGGCAGCGCGGGCTGCCCGTCCGAGTGCCGCACCAGTGCAGGCACGTGCTGCCAGGGCGACGGCGTATGCGACATCACGCCGCCATGCAGCGGCAATCCCTGCTGTAGCTAGGGCGACGCCCTAGGCGGCCCCTGCGGCAGACTTTTGCAGGATCACTCGAGCCAATGTGGCGCATAAGAGCGCGTTGATGACGCACCAGACCGTCAGCGCGAAAGCCCCCAAAGGGAACGCCAAGTCCTGGAGCAGCACCTCCGCGCATAGGTAGCTTGCCGTGCCCACACACAAGCCCGCGAGCGCCCCCCGCATTCCTCGCACGTTCAGCAGCAACAAACTGACGCCTAAGGGGATGAGTACATTGGCCAAGGGCAATGCGGAGTGTAGCTGAACGCTCCAGAGCAGGTCCCAGTCGGCGAAAGGCCGGGCAAGCAGATCCACAAACCAAATCGTCCGCGGCAGCAGCAGCGGCGCAAAAAACAGCAACCCGGGTCCCGTCAGCAGAGCCGAAATCAGGAAGCCAGGTCGCCAGGGGGAAAGCGACTCACGACCGCGACGCCGGGCCCAGCGAAAGACCAAAAAGATCATCAGAGACAGCGAAAGGGTGCGCGCCACAACCTTGCGCAACGCAGCACGGGTCACCGCAGCGCCGGCGTCGACGATCCCATGGCCAAACTGCGCGCGGCCCTCCTTGCTATCATCTACCTTCATCGCGGTCGCAAGCAGCAGCTTTTCCACCTTGTCCGGACGCGTGACCCCCATGCTGGCCAGCAGAGCGGCAGTCCCGGCAACGTGCGGGGACGCCATGCTGGTGCCACTCCAACTCGGGAACAGTTCACAGTGGTTTTTGCCGCCTTCGCAAATGGACTGCTGCACCACTCCCACCCCGGGCGCAGCGATGTCCACACCCGCGCCTCGGGAAGAGAAGCGCGCCAGCTTGTTCTCAGGGTCCGTCGCGCTCACTCCTAGGACATGGGGGCTGGCGCCGGGATAATCCACGCTCCCGCCGCTGTTTCCTGCGGCCGCAATCACCACCACGGCGCGTTGCCGCGCGTAGCGCACGGCCTTTTCGACGGCTCGCGACTGGAACGGCCCGCCCAGGCTCAAGTTGATAACGTTGGCGCCGTTGTCCGCAGCGAAACGGATTCCATCCGCGACGGTGGCAAAGCTGCCCCAACCCATCGCGTCGAGTACTTTCACCGGCATCAAACGCGCGCCGAATGCAACGCCCGCAGTGCCCACCCCATTGTCTGTGGATTGCGCGATGGTGCCGGCGACGTGAGTGCCATGCCCATGGTCGTCAGCGACTTCTTTCGTCCTGGAGATAAAGTCGTAGCCGCTAACGCATTTGGTCTCTGCTAGGTCGCTGGCCTTTGTGAACGGGCCGAAACTCTCGCAGGCGATCCCTGTGTCCACGACAGCCACGGTAACGCCCCGCCCGGTGGCGAAATCCCAAGCCCGCCCCGTATTGACGCGCTTCAAATGCCACTGCTCCCCTAGCATCGGATCATTCGGCTCGAACAGGACACGCACGCGGTGGTTCGGCTCTACGATCTCGACGCGATCGTCCCTTTCCAGGGTGCGGCGCAGCTCGTCCATACGCGACGGCGCTGCGCGTAGGACAAAGCTCCGGGTGGTTTCGAACAACGCGGTCGGCCGCACTTCCACGGCCAAACGAGAGAAGATGTCCTTGTAAGTGACTTCGTCAACATCGTCATCGAGATCGACCAGCACTTCGCCAGTGGATTCGAAGCTCTCCCGGGTCAGCGCGGATGGGGACTCACCACCGGCCCAGCCCGCCCTCGTCCACGCCAGCGCCAGTACCAGCCCGCATAGCTGCACCAGCCAAAGCTGGCGACTGTGACTGGTTCGCGTCGTGAGCTGCACGGATCCGACCTTAGCGCGCAACGGCGCGCTAAGCACGGGGCCACGCGCTAGCGGCGAGCGTGGCGGCGGCTTCGGCCAACTTTACGCGCCCGGCGTCTTCGCGCAGCATGGGCGAGTGCGCCCCGTGAACACGCTATCCCCTGCCGACGCAAAGGCGTTGCGCGGAGTACTCTTCGACTTAGACGATACGCTCTTGGACCACGGTCGACTGACTGAGAACGCCTATCGTACCCTGTTTCGCTTGCGCGAAGCTCAGCTTGAATTGGTAGCGGTTACCGGACGCCCTGCGCTTTGGGGAGAACTGCTCTGCCGCCAGTGGCCGGTATTGGGGGCGATCACCGAAAACGGCAATATTTCCTTCGCTCGGGTAGACGGCAGAGTTCGCAGAATGGACCCATTGGGCGACGCGGTTCGTGCTGAGCGCACTCTGCGCCTGCAAACCCTGGCGGAGGGAATGAGTCGCGAGTTCCCCGAATTGCAGGCCGCCGACGACAACGGAGCACGCTGTTCCGACTTCACGTTCGACATTGGAGAACACCGTCAGGTGGATGACAGCGTGGTGCGCAGCGCCATGGACTTCGCCAGGGCTCGCGGGGCCAAGACCCAGCGCTCAAGCGTGCATCTGCATGTGACCTTCGACCGCCACGACAAGGCATCAGGCGCGCTGCTCTTCCTCCGCAGCGTTGCGAAAGAAGACCCCACGGTAGCCCGTGCCCGCTATGCGTTTATCGGTGACAGCGAGAACGACGCCGCATGTTTCGCCGCGTTCAAGCACAGCGCCGCCGTGGCCAATCTCCGGGGCCGCCCCAGCATGCTGCCTCGCTACCTCGCCGATCGCCCCCGCAGTGCGGGCTTTGAGCAGTTCGCCACGCAGCTGATCTCGGCCCGAAACGCCTGAAAGGCGTGACGATTGGCGCCGAAGGGGCGCTGCGCTAGTGCTCGGGCATGCCCAGCGATGCGGAGTTGCTCGAAAAAGCCAAACGCTACCTGTACCCGAACTATCGCCAGCCTGATCTGGTGATGAGCCACGGAAAGGGTGCCCAGCTGTGGGACCAATCCGGAAAGCGCTACTTGGATCTCTACGCCGGCATCGCGGTCAGCACCTTGGGGCATGCGCACCCGGCGCTGGTCCAGGCGCTTGCGGACCAAGCGGGTCGGGTGATCCACCTGTCCAATTACTACTATAACGCTCCGAACATCTTGCTCGCGGAGAAGCTCTGCACCCTTTCGGGCATGTCTCGAGCCTTCTTTTGCAACTCCGGCACCGAGGCCATGGAGGCCATGCTCAAGATGTGTCGGCGCCATTTCTTCGCCGCTGGCCAAACCGAGCGCTACCGCATGATCGCGTTCGACAGTTCCTTTCACGGACGCTCGCTCGGCGCACTCTCGCTGACGGGACAAAAAAAGTACCGCGACGGATTCGGACCATTGCCCGGCGTGACCCACGTGCCCTACGGCGACTTGGACGCGGTCGAACGGGAACTGGGCCCCGACGTCGCCGGTATAGTGGTGGAGCCCGTGCAGGGCGAGGGCGGCGTCGTGCCGGCACCCTCAGGTTTTCTGCGCGGCCTGCGCACGCTGACGGAGCAGCATGGAGCGCTGCTCCTCGCTGACGAAATCCAGACCGGCGTGGGACGCACCGGGCGCTTCCTGGCATGTCAACACGACGATGTGGTTCCGGATGCGGTGTCCTTGGCTAAGGGCCTGGCGGGGGGCGTGCCTATTGGTGTCATGTTGTGCGGTGAGCATCTAAAAGACGCACTGCCACCCGGAAGCCACGGCACGACCTTTGGAGGTAATCCTCTGGCTTCCCACGCTGCGCTCTGCGTGCTGTCGTTGATCGAGTCCGAAAACCTGATGCTGCGGGCCCGAGAATCGGGCGAGTTCCTGAAACAACAACTCGGCCAGCTGGCGGACAAACACGCAAAGCACGTCGAACTGGCACGGGGCAGCGGGTTGCTCTGGGCCATCGTGCTGAGGGCAGACGTCGACGCACGAGCTTTTGTGGGCGCGATGCGCGACGCGGGCGTTCTGGTCACCCTCGCAGGTGGCCAGGGGGTGCGGCTCAGCCCTGCTTTGACCATCACCCAAGACGAGCTCGCGGAAGGGATTGCGGTGCTCGACCAAGTATTGGGAGAGCTCTGATGCCTCATTTGCTGAACCTCTCGGACTTGGGAAGCGCCGGATTGGTCCAGGTCTTGGATCGCGCCGATCGCCATCGGGCGCAGCGCGGAAAGACCGCCACGGACACGCTACGAGGCAAGTCCATCGCGCTGGTATTCGAAAAGGCGTCCACCCGCACGCGCATCTCCCTCGAAGTCGCCGTCGCGGAACTTGGCGGGCATCCCCTCGTCATCACGAGTCAAGGCAGTCAGATGGGCCGCGGCGAGCCCATCCGAGACACCGCACGGGTGCTTTGCCGCATGGTGCACGGCATCACCTTCCGCACCAGCGGCGACGAGCGCCTTCGAGAGATGGCGGAGTTTAGCAGCGTCCCAGTGCTAAACGCCCTGACGGACACCAGCCACCCAATGCAGTTGCTCGCCGACTTGATGACCGTGCGCAGGATCCGAGGCGATCTGAACGAACTCACCTTTGCCTGGGTGGGCGACGGCAACAACATGGCAGCGTCCTGGATCGAGGCCGCGGGCCTGCTCAAGCTACGGCTGCGCTTGGCTTGCCCACGCGGCTTTCTCCCGGACCCGGCATTGGTGGAGGCGGCCGTCGCCGCGGGTGGCAAGGTCGACGTGCTGCAGGATCCCGCCCTAGCGACTGCCGGCGCGGATGTGGTCAGCACCGACGTATTCACGAGCATGGGGCAGGAAGCCGAATCGCGGGCACGCAACGAGGCCTTTCAGGGATATCGCCTCACCCAGGAATTGCTGAGCGCCGCGTCCGAGGAAGTCGTGGTGCTTCACTGTCTCCCCGCGCACCGTGGGGAGGAGATCGACGACGCCGTGTTGGAGGGTCCGCGGAGCTTCGTATGGGACCAGGCAGAGGCTCGCCTGCATACCGCGAAAGCTGCATTGGAGTGGGCCATTGCTGAAAGCGGGTAGCGACATCGTAGCAACGCCTGGGACGACGGAAGCGCCGCGGCTCCTGCCTTGCGCCAACTGCGGAAAGCCAACGGACCCGCTGCGGGCGGCGCGCGTGGCGATCTTCGGGGACAGATTCCGCTACTTCTGCAGCGCAGAGTGCCGCGGCAGCTACAATCCGGCGCGCGCGACGCCCTTGCCAACGCCACGTCCGCGGACACGGACCCCGCTTTCGGCTTCGACCGCGTCACCCGCGCCGCAAGCAGCGAGACTGCCAACGGCAGTGGCCTTGGACCGGGTCGCACGAGCGGAGTACCCGCCGGCCCAGGAGGCGGCGCCGCCCATCGAAGACCCCATTGCGCCGGCGGGGATCGTTCCAGCGGGGGAAGCTGGAACCCTTCTCGTTTCTTTGGCCGCAGTCGGCGGCCTGTTAACGGTCGCACTCCTTCTGACGGGGGATTCCGGCACTGCGCTGACCAGCCGACTGATCGTGGCCGCAGTCAGCGCGGTAGCGCTCGGGGCTCACGTAGTGACAGCGCCCCGCGACGCGAGTGAGCCGCATCCGGCGGCGCTGCTTGCGGCACCCCTCGCCGCTTTGATCGCGGCCGTATTCACCCGATTCGGCGAGCGTGAGAGCGCCGGCGCCGCGCTCACGCTGTGTGGCGTTGTGGTCGCGGTGGCAAGCGCCTCGCTCTTGCTCGCCCAGCGCATGCGGCGACCGCTGGACTTAGAACGCACGACGCTGGTGGCCCTGCTAGACGGCACCGCCCACCGTGTGATCGGTGACGACGTTGTGGAGGCGCGCGCACTGGACCTGCGTCCCGGAGAGGAAATCGTAGTCGAGCCCGGTGAAATCGTACCCGTCGATGCAACGATCACGGCCGGCACGGCAACCATTGCCCCCTGGTGGGGCGCACGCACGACGGTCACCCGTGGCGAGGGCGACCCGCTAGTGGCCAGCGCGCGGGTCATCGAGGGACGCGTGCGCGCGATCGTCGCTTGGGCCGGTTTCGACCGGGCATTCCTACGATTGACCTCGGATCCACGCCGCAGGGCAGATCTCGTGTCACCGCTGGCACGCACCGGCAAGCTGATCGTGGAGCGTGGTGCGCCCGTGGCCGCCGGGCTTGCCGCATTGGCCGCGTATGCCGAAGCGCAGAGCAGCGCTGCCGTGCTGTTCTTCGCGATCTCTGCACAAGCATGTATTGCGGGAGCTGTGTTGGCACAGGTCGGCGCTGTCGGCGTGCTCTCCTCGGTGCTTGCTTCCTTGCGTCGCGGCATCGTGTTCCGAACCGCACAAGCCTTCGACGAAGCCGGGCGCGTCAGTGTGGCCGCATTTTGTGCCCGGGGCACATTGCTCTTGGGCGAGCCAGAGGTCACCAATATCGAACTGTTGGGGGACGTCGACGCAGAACGCGTGTTGGCGTTGATGGCCGGGGCAGAGGCCGGATCTTCGCACCCCGTTGCCACGGCGATCCAACGAGCAACCCGTGCGCGCGGGATCCGCCCGGATGGCGTACGCAGCCCTTCCCCGGTTCCAGGTCTGGGCGTCACAGCCATCGCCTCTAACGGCAAGCCTCTTGTGGTGGGTAGTCGCGCGCTGATGCTGCGCGAACGCATTAGCGTGGCCATGGCGGAACCACAAATCAGCGAGCTTGAAGCCCTGGGGCGCAGCGTCATGCTGGTGGCACTCGCGGGTCGCCTCGTCGGGGTTGTCGGCCTGCAAGATGGCTTGAGGCCGGGTGCCCGCGCAGCGGTGCAGCACCTATTGGATGTGGGCATCGAGCCTGTACTTCTATCTGGCGACGCACGCGAAACGTGCGAAGCAATCGGTAGAGCCCTGGACGTCGAACACATTCGCCCCGAGGTATTGCCCGCTGAGCGCGGGGACGAGGTTGCGCGACTCTCCGACGGTGGTGCAGTCGTTGCCGTCATCGGAACCAGCCCGGGCGACGATGTCGCACTGTCCGCGGCCAGCGTATCCGTTGCGATTGCCAGCGCCGGAGGGACGAGCGCGGAGTGGAGTGTGCAGCTCGCATCTGAAGACGTCCGGGACGCCGCCATTGCCCTTCGCCTCGCGCACGAGGCCAGGCGACACGCGCGCACCGGGCTTGGTATCGCGTTGATCCCCGCCGCGCTCGCGGCCCTGGGTGTCGCGTTTGCGGTGATTCCCCCGGCCCTTGCCCCGTTGCTGGCCTTGGCCGGCGCGTCGGTTGCAGCCCTTCGGCCACGGGATCTGGCAGACCGCGGCGGCCTGGCTTGACCGCTGCTGACGCGGAGGTGATGAAGGAATTCGTGACTGAGGGTAGCGCAGGCAAGAACGCACAGAAAGCTCGTCCGCCGGACCACGAGCGTCTGCGCGGCGAACTCGAAGCGTACATGACCCGCAAGGGCCTGCGTTCGACGGAACAGCGTCGCACCATTATCGAAAGCTTCTTCGATCAGAGCGAACACCTGACCGTGGACGAGTTGCTCGAACTCGTGCGTGCGAAGGACGCGCGCATTGGCTACGCGACGGTGTATCGGACTCTGAAGATGCTGGCCGATAGCGGCATCGTCGTCGAACATCGCTTCGGCGACGGCTACACGCGTTTCGAGCTAGCCGACTCCGAGTCCCACCACGATCATCTCATCTGCTTGACCTGCGGGAAGATCACGGAGTTCGAGGCACCCGCCATCGAGGAGCTGCAAGACAAGATCGCCGCACGCTATGGCTTCAAAGTACTCGAGCACAAACACGAACTCTACGGCACATGTAAAGAGTGCTTGGAAACTGCCGCCCAGGGAGCGCGGGTCAAGGGTTCGCCGCAGCGATGACGCGCTCGTCTGTCACGACGTAGTGGCAAGCAATGTCGTGCGCTTCGACAGGTAGTTCCACCAGCAACTGAAACTCGAACGCCACCACTACCAGGACGGCGTGGTCGCGGAACTCTCCCAGCGTTGCGTCGTACCACCCCCGCCCGAATCCCAAGCGGTGTCCACTGGGAGCGACGCCCAGAGCGGCGACCAAGATCAAATCCAGATCGGTACTTGCCGCCGCGGGCGCGTCCGGACCGGGCTCGGGAAAGCCGCGGCCGCGGTTTTCGAGTTCCGTGACGGAATCGGCCCAAGCGAATCCAGTGGAAAAGCCCCCGGCGGACCGCCGCATGAAGGGATAAGCCACACGCTTTCCATCCGCGCGCGCTGCTGGGTCGAGCGCAGACACGTCCACCTCGTTCTTGTCGGCCATGGGACAAAACAGAGCGACGCTTTTGGCGCTACGCCAAGCCGGCAAGTCGAGCACAGAATCTACAATGCGATCGCTCCGCGCGCGTGCTGCCGCTTTCGGGAGCGCGCCACGCAGGTGTGCGAGTCGTTTCCGAAGCTGAACCTTCACGCGCGCCGCAAGAGCTGTTTCGTCCACGGTCACGGCTGGCTAAGCTAGCATGCAGCCTGCTGGGGTGGGGCTGTGGCCTTGCCCACCCAAGGGGCGCAGATCTCGCTGATTTCCAGCGCGCGGCCCCCACGCGCTCCGGGCGCATGAGGCGCGACCCATCGAAAGGGCCGACCCAATCAACGGTGGGATGCCTTTTGGCGATCGTCATCGGACGCTCCGTGGCAATGTGGCCCGGCATGGAGCTTTGCTTCGTCGTACCGGCTTTCAACGCCGAGGCCAGCGTGGGTCGGGTGATCGCAGACCTGACGCAGGCGGCTCAAGCAGTGAACGACAGCGCCCGCATTTGGGTTGTCGACGATGGATCTACCGACGGAACGTGCACGGCAGCGCGGCATGCCAACGTCGAGTTGATTCGGCTGCGCAGCAACCGAGGCAAAGGAGCGGCGCTGCGCGCGGGCTTGCATGCGGCGTCACGCGCGGGAGTAGTCACGCTCGTAAGTGTTGACGCAGACGGCCAGCACCCCGCAGAGGAGGCCGTACGCATCGCGCGGCTTTCGGTCCCCGATACCAGCCTGATCTTGGGTGTCCGAGACTTGATCCGCGATGGAGCGCCGCGCGCCAACCAACTCTCCAACGCATTTTCAAATTCGGTGCTGTCGCTCTTCACTCGGCAGCGACTGCTGGACACCCAATGCGGATTGCGCCGCTACCCGGTGGAGGCGACGCTGCAGCTGAACGCTCGGGACGATGGCTATGCCTTCGAATCCGAAGTGCTCATGCGCGCGTGCCATGCGGGCCTGGTTATCGTGCAGGAGCCGGTGCGCGTGATCTACCCCCAGGGAGCCGCGCGGGTATCGCACTTTCACGTGCGCCGCGATCCGGCGAAGATCGTTTTCCGAGTCGTTCGTACCTTGCTTGAGCTGCCAAGATGAAGCTGCCGCGAAAGGCCCGCAACATTGGGCTCGCGCTCGCCGCCGTCGCCCTCGCCCTCGTCATCGCGCGCGCCGCAATGCGGAGCGCCGCGCGAATGACGCCGCCAAAAGTCGAACTGCAGCGAAGTCCCGTCAGCGTCCGGGGCGGTGAGCGCAGCGTCGGGCGCAGTCGTGTGACCAGCGTCGGCAAACTTCGCGTCGCCGAACTTCGCGGAAGCCCTGCGCAGATCGGGTTCGACCACGCTTCCTTGCTGCGTGACGACATGGTCCAGGTCGAGCGAGCCATGTATGCCGACTTCGAGCAGCGGCTGCCTTCTGGGGTCGTGCGTTCTCTGCTGCTCGACTTCGCCGGATTTCGCTATCGTCACCTCCCCCTTGGCTACGCCGATGCGAGACGGCGCGAGTTAGCAGGCCAGGCACAGGGTTTCGACGAAGACCCCTTCGAAGGGATCTTTCCGACGTATCAGCGACTGGTGTATTTGAACTCCGTCTACGACATCGCCCTGTCTTTCGAACACTCGCCTATCGTTGGTTGCACGACGTTTTTCATAGACGCCCGGGCGCGGGGAGGTGGCCTACTGTTGGCCCGCAACTTCGATTTCGACGTGCACTCGGTATTCGACGATTACAAGGTCGTGTTCTTTGTACACGAAGAAGGCGCGGTCCCCTTCGTCTCCGTCTCTTGGCCCGGCTTGGTGGGGGTCGTTAGCGGAGTCAACGAACTCGGAGTCGCCGTGGTGGCGCACGGCGCGCGCGCTGGCCCAACGAAGACCCGCGGAGAACCCGTGGTGCACAGCCTGCGCCGGGTGCTCTCGCACGCCAAGTCGGCACGACAGGCGGTTCAGCTCTTGTCACAAGGGCAGGCCATGGTCAGCCACATGGTCGCAGTGGCAGATCAAGCGGGCGACGCCTTCGTCGTAGAGCGACTGGTGGACGACACGCAGCACGTGCGGCAGTTGAAAGAGTACGCTTGCGTGACGAATCATTTGGAGGGTCCTGCGAAGGCGGACCCGAAGAACCAGCGCGTGGTGCAGGAGACGTCTAGCGTCGCCCGCCGCAAGCGGGGGGACGTGCTGTTGCATTCGCAGCCGAAGAGCGCGGCGGATGCCGTCGCTCTACTACGTGATCGCAAAGCCGCGGATGGCTCAGCGCTCCCCTTGGGTGACCGGCGCGCCATCGACGGTCTGTTGGCCGCCCACGGCGTCGTATTCGATTTCAGCGAACACGTGCTCTGGGTCAGCGAGGGACCGCGACTGCTCGGCCGTTTCGTCGCCTTCGAACTTCGCTCGGCCTTCAAAAGGGTCGAAGGGAGCGAACACCCGGTTGTGATCCCCGCCGACCCGTTGCGCGAGGATCCGGCATGGAAGGCGCTGAAACGCCAGGACTAGGGCGGCGAGTTGTGACTTGCCCGGCGGGCGACCGAGGGAGAAAAAGACGACGGGATCACGGTCGCAGGCGCGGTACAAGGGATCCATGAAACGTCTGGAAGATCGCGTGGCGGTCGTCACGGGTGCGGGTAGCGGGATCGGTCGGGCTACCAGTCGGGAGCTGTCGCGCCGCGGCTGTCACCTCGCTTTGGCTGATCTGGATCCCGAGGGATTGGAAGAGACACGAAAGACTCTGCAAGGGCGCGGGAGGGCAACGACGCATCTTGTCGACGTATCCAAGCTCGAGGACATGCAACGCCTGGCTCGCGAGACCATCGGCGCTCACGAACGGGTGGAAATCCTGGTCAACAATGCCGGTGTTGGGTTGGCTGGCACGTTTCAAGAGCAGTCACTCGAGGACTTCGAATGGCTATTCGGCATCAACTTCTGGGGTGTTGTCTATGGCTGCAAATTGTTTCTTCCCCAGCTGCTGAAAGCGGACGAGGCGCATATCGTCAACATCTCCAGCATCTTCGGCGTGGTCGGCATGCCGCTCAACTCGTCATACTGTGCAAGCAAGTTTGCCGTGCGCGGACTGAGCGAGTCATTGCGAGTAGAACTGGCAGACAGCAGCGTGGGCGTCACCAGCGTGCATCCCGGCGGCATCGCCACGAACATCGCGGCGCGAAGCCGCTACCCCGAAGGAACCGAGATAGAGGGGGCGCGCGAGCGAGTGGTCGAGCTATTCCGCAAGATGATGCCACCAGAGCGCGCTGCCGAACACATCGTGACGGCGATTCGCAAAGACGCGCCACGCTGTGTGATCACGCGAGAAGCACATCTCTTGGACATGAGTCAGCGGCTGTCCCCGCAGCTGACTGGCGCGCTGTTGGGCAAGACCTGGAAACGCGTTGTGGATCGGCTTTCGCGCTAGGGCATCGGTGCTCTAGCGCGCCAGGCCAAACCATGCGCCGCCGCATGCCAGGGCAAACGCGACCGGGGCACCAGCAAGAGCCACCAATACGGTGACGGGAGAGGTCACGCTCAAAAGCGCGACGGTTCCCGCAATTGCGAGCGCGGCCCCCAGCGCGGGCTCCAGGACACTCGTGGCGGCGCTGGCCTTGGCCACTAAGAACCCCGCGATCGGAAAGGCGGAGAGCACTGCGCTGCCCAGCAGGATCAAGGGACCACTCGAGCGCACGTCAGACTCGTCGGCGAGCGCGAAGTCGATCCCGACGGAGTGGCCAAGGAACACCGCGCCCACCAAGGAGACGATGACCACTCCGAGGGTGACGAGCGCGCCAATTGCGATCCAATGCAGCATGACCGGCTTGTCTGCAGTAGACAGCGCGGCACGCATCACACGCAGGGACGGGGGCTCGGGAATCACCGATCGGCCGGGCTTGCGTTTGCTCGAAACAGGCAAAGTCTCGCGCAGGGCAAGCCAGGAAAGCCCCGCCATCGAAAGCAGCATGGGGACCGCCGCGACCAGCAATCCCGGTCCGCGACCGAAGACGATGTGGTCGAACAGGCCATGACCCAGCACAGCCAGGATCCAAGCGAGCGAAAACCACCCGCCGCGCCGGCGCCGATCCCCGCCCAAGGCGTAGCCCCACATGGCAGCAAAAAAAGCGTGGGCGGGCAGGGCCACGGCCACGCGGAGCCAATACAAAGACTCTTCCGGCGGCGCCAGCCACACGTCGATCAGCGCTTCTGCGGATGCAAAGCCGGCACCCGCGCAGCCCGCGTAGATCACGCCGAGGCGTCGAGTTTCGAGATGGCGGGCCGCGTACAGCGGCCAGACAACGAGCACCTTGAGCCCCTCCTCGAGAGGCGCAACCAGCAGGAAGGTCGCGAGCAGCGCGCCGGACGTCCCAGCCACTGACGAGCGCACGCTCAACCCAGTCCAGCCCAGGACGAACCTCTCGAGCCAGAGCGCGCCTAGGGCGACGGCGATCCCGCCCAAGCAGATGAAGACGACGTTGCGACGAGGCACGCGCGCCACCGCGCTGGCCCGACGCCACAGGTAGATCGCCGCCGCTAGCGGCAGGAGCGCGAGTACGATGCCCAGCAGGGGTCGCACAACACTGTCTCAGAAATGGAGTCCGGCAACTCCGCTCAGCGTGACCGCAGCACCAATGCTCGACCCGTCCGCGGCATACACCTCCGCGGCAGCCTGAGCCGAGCCCCCCGATGCACTGCCCTGGAGTTTGCTTGGATCCACGCCTGGACGCGTCAGGACCAACATCTCGCCGGTCAGATTGGCGCCAATGGAGAATGCAGGACTGAGATACAGGTCGATGCCAAACCCGCCACGAATATTGTACCCAGTGATGTCGACGTCATCACTGTTGAGGGATCCACCGAGGTTGCCGGAGTCGAAGGCACCAACGGATGCGTAGCCACCGCCGAAGGTGAAGTACGGCTCGACATCTCCCAAGGGGATCCGAAGCCCGAGCTCTCCGTTCAACGTCCAGAGCTGCCACTGATCGAACATCCCGATGCGAAAGCGCGGACCGAGGGTGATGAACACCAATCGCAGTCCAAGACCGGCGCCCACCATGAGGCCAGTCTGTGATGTCTTCACCACGCCAGCATCGACCAGGTCGTTCGCTTTGAAGGTCTGCAAGCCCAAGTGCTGACCCCCCACCTCGGCGTTGATGTAGAAGAATTCGAGCCCCCGGCCGGAGTCTTCGCGCTCGGCCTTTTCGAGCTGCTGCTCGGTGTGGGCCGACCCGGCGTTGTTGTTTGCAGCGCTGCCTGTGGGCGGGGCCAATCCACCGGAAGACATGCCGGACCCCTGCCCTTGCTGCGGGCCTTGGCCGTAGCCCTGTTGACCGTAACCAGGCTGGCCGTAGACGGGCTGGCTTGGCGGCGGGTAGTTCTGTGCCGCAACTGGCGCGGCGGTCAGCAAAGTCGAAAGGAGGCACAGTGCGCTTCGGGTCATTAATCCCAAGGGTAGTCCGAGCCGGGCCGAAGCTCAAAACCCGCGGCGTTCTCAGTCGGCAAAGCGGCGGCATCCCTCGCCAAAGGGGGGCGTCCCGCGCCGGCGTCGACGCGAAAACGCCGTATTAATCGCAGAATCGGCTCACGCGCTGCATGATCTTCGTATCGCCGACGCTAGCGGCAAACGCTTGCAGCAACTCACGCTTGGCGCCGCGCCACTCCAGATCCGATAGCTTCTCCGTCAAGCCTACGTCCTCGCGCAAAGTGGCCAATGTGCGAAACAACATGGCGTCGGCGCGCTGCGCTTCCAGGTTGGCGGAAAGAGTCTTCGCGCCTCGAACCTGCACATCCCAAGCGCCGACATCCGTCGGAATGGCTTCCAAGTGATGGTAGCGCGACAGCAGCGTCGCGGCGGACTTCGCACCCCACTTCGGGATGCCCGGGATCCCATCCGCGGCATCACCGACAAGCGCCAGGTAATCCGGAATAGATGCCGGCGACACTCCGAAACGCTCGCGAACTCCATCCGCATCCGCAATTCGATCACGCGCTCGGTCCCAGCACACAACGCGATCTTCACGCACACACTGCGCGAGGTCCTTGTCCGGCGTGCAAATGAAGATGCGCTCGACGTCCGGTGCGTCACGAAAGAGGGCCGCGCCACTGGCCAATGCATCGTCGGCTTCGAACTCTCGCATCGGCCAGACCGTCACGCCCAGCGCTCTGGCTGCGTCCTCTGCCATGGGGAATTGCGCCATTAACTCCGGGTCGATCCCTTCGCCTGTCTTGTACCCCGCGAACAGATCGTTTCGAAACGACTCCACGACCTGATCAAAGGCGCATGCAATATGCGTCACGTCTTCCCGGCGCAGCAGCGCGGCGAGGGAATTGACGAACCCTCTGGACGCCCCGACTTCCACGCCGGCCGCGTTTTTCGAACTCGGCGCGCCAAAATACGAACGGAACAGCTCATATGTCCCGTCCACCAAATGAACGTTGATCCTTTTCACCCGGGCCCCAGTCTTGTGTCAGTGCACGCGCGCGGCGGCAATCCGCGGACAAATCCGGCCAATGCAGCCGCGGATCGGGCTCTATTCCGGCCCGCAGCCGCGGGCAACAACGGCTGGTGGCAGCCCGTCGGGCCGCGGACGGGGCCTGCGGGCCGGTCGGCCTTG
This sequence comes from uncultured Myxococcales bacterium, assembly GCA_937872925.1. Classification (GTDB taxonomy): domain Bacteria; phylum Myxococcota_A; class Polyangia; order Polyangiales; family Polyangiaceae; genus JACKEA01. The sequence continues at coordinate 74,275 of CALMUT010000259.1, forward strand.
CCTTTCGCGCGGTCAGCGAGAACAATGGGCCCGTAGATCCCGGCCCATAGAGGTAGACGATGCGTACGAGCCCGACTTGGAACAAGCTTGCCTTTTACAGCGCTATCACCATCGCTTTTGGCGCTGGCTGCACGCTCATCACTGACGTCGATCGGGACGAGATCCCCGAAGCGACGACGGGCGGAGCGGCTGGCACTGGAGGCGGTTCGGGTGGGTTCTCGGGCTCAAGTGGCTCCGGCGGGACATCGGGCGCCAGCGGTTCGGATGGCGCTTCGGGCCCCGGGGGGTCTGCGGGCACGGACGCTGGCCCCGGTGGCGCGGCAGGCGCCGA
>CALMUT010000260.1 GCA_937872925.1 uncultured Myxococcales bacterium
GGGGGGGCACCGGGGGGGGGGGCCCCCCCCCAGCCCGCGCCGCGCCGGCCCGGGCGCCCGTGCCCGGGGCGGCGGCCGCGCCGCGCGCCCCCCGGGCCCCCGCCACTCTCCGTGGCGCCGCCCCCGGCGACCCAGGCGCCGTACCCCCCATCCAACAGCCGCACCGAAGCATGTTGCGCCCAATGCAGCGTCCAGAATCCGCGCGCCGGCGTGGTATCCGTTTGCGCTCCGACGACGACCACTTCTTTCGCGGGGTCGAGGCCAGCCGTACCGAAGGCGCTCGATAGTTGTGCGTTGTCCGCGACCTGACCTGAAACCCCGGCGACGGTGGCACGGAGCGCGCTGACGTCCACGTGCAGTGATCCTGGGACATGACCGGCCTGGTATGTGGAAGCATCCCGCAAGTCCAGCACCTGGACCACTCCGCCGCCGAGCTGGGAGCCGAGCCAGGCGGCATCCACCCGCAAGTCTTCGGAACCGAGCCCCGCGCTGCCCCCCGTCGCACCGCCCGCGGCGCCGCCGCTTCCACCGCCCGCCGCTCCGCCGCTACCGGCGCCGGACGCTCCGCCGCTGCCGCACAAGGGCGTCGCCCCGGTGCAGGTGTTTGCGTTCTCGTCGTCACTCGAGCCGCAGCCAAGAGCGAATGCGGCGCAGGGCAGGAGCCAGACTAGGCGTCGAAGCATGGTCAGGTTTCTAGCGTCAGTCGCCGCATGACGCCAGGGCGTGAAGCAAGAGCGGAATGGCCGCCGGAGTGAGCGGATGCCTACTGCGCTTCGTCGGGTCCGATGTCGTGTGCGGTTCCTTTGGGGCGCGCCTCACCTTCGAAGTCCAAGGCCGGAGCATCGGCCGCAATGCCCTTGTCGATGGCCGGAGAGCCGGCCTGCAGGTGGTACGTCGCGTCGACCAATGGATCGGCACTGAGATTGCCTGAGACCGGTCCCAGTTGCGCGGCCAGGGCGTTCACCTCGGCGTCCGTCTTCTTGAGCGAAGTGGTCGAACCGTTCCAATAGTGATAGAGCGCATCCTGCGCAGTCGGCGATGGCAAGAAGAACAGATTGTTCTGCAGGGTTTCCGGATGGGCGGCGCGTACGCTGGGGCTGGTCACTTTCACTTCGTACACGCCGAAGCGTGCGCCCCCGGTCCCGGCTGCAAAGATGTTGTTGATGAGGCGCCCGACCGTTGCGACCTGTCCGCAGCACTGGCCGTGTTGCATCGCCACGGCCGCACTCATTCCGTTGCCGTTTCCAGCGCCATCTAGGTAGTTGGAATTGGCGATGACGGTGCCAGCCGGTTGCTCGAACTCCGTAATGTAGAGCGCTGCAGACGAGGCGTGATTCGCGCCGAAGACGACGTTGTTCGTTATGATCGTGGTGGAGCTCTCGCTGTTGATGCCGCCGCACCAGTACTTGGCGAGCGCGCATTTGGGACGCGACGTCGGATCGAGGTTGATGCGGTTGGAGTCGATGCTGGCGATTCTGCTGATGGAAATGCCCCAAGAGCCGCTATTCGTGCTTTCACCCGCAACGATATCGTTGCCGGTAATGCGCGTGCCTGGTCCCGTGCTGTGAATGGACAGTCCACTCGTGTAGTTGGCTTTGCCGCTGCGCACACGGTTGTTGGTGATCTCTACGTACACCTTGGCGTTGCTGTTTGGCGGGCTGCTCGTGAAGATGCCGGCAGACTCGGCATTGGGGGATTCTCCCGAAGTGATGTCATTGTTTTCGATCAACGGCCCCTGCAGGCTGCTAGAGGGCGCGATCACCGCGATGCCGATGGAGCGTCCGCCCGGCCAGGAGCCACCTTGGGACTTGCCAGCTTGGATGGTGTTGTTCACCAGCGTGGGCGAGCCACCGAGCACGGTCACCGCCGTGGTGCCAGGGAAGTTGTTTCCAAAATCTCCGTCCAAACCGATGACGCGAAAACCGTCGAGCCGCGTAGCCCGGGTGATGCTCCCGTCCGCCGCCACGCCCTGCATGTCCGTGTTGGTGATCGCCGCGTCGTACGTCTTGGGATCACGCAGCCAACTGCAGGGCTGGGTCGTGCAGGAAAATCCGCCCACCAGGCTGATGCCCTCGATCAGCGTGACTTTCTCCGGGTAGTGCCCTTCGGCCACAAAGACATCAATGGGACCTGGCGTCGTCTGAGCTGCGACGATGGTCTGGGCATTCTGCACGCCTTTCGCAATCGTCTTGACGGGTTTGTCTTTGGTCCCCGCGTTGTTGTCGTCGCCTGTCTGTGCGGAGACGTAAGTGCCCAACGCCGAGCAACCATTGTCGACGGTCTTGTCGCAGTCGTTGTCGGCAAGATCGCCGCAGATTTCTGCGTTGCCCGGATAGGACGTGGGATCGTTGTCGTCGCAGTCCCCGGCGCAGTCCGTGGCGCCGTCATTGTCATTGTCGGTGCAAATGACGTCGGGACCGGAGTCCAATCCTGCGGAGCCCCCGGCGTCCGCGCCCGCATCTTGTCCGCCTTGGCCAGCGCTACCGCCCTGCCCGGCGCTGCCGCCCTGCCCGGCGGAGGCTTCGATGCCCGCGTCCTTTTTCGCGGAACTGAAGGCGCTGTCTTCGCTGGAGCACCCCGCAGTCCCAGCCAAGCCTATTGCCAACGTGACCGTCGAGATCCCAATCGCCCGCCGCATGAGTTGCCTCCTTTAAGTAAGCTCGCGCTTCGCAGAAGCCCGATCCGCGTTTCAACTATACGCTGCCCGCTACCCATGCTCCAGGGCGGTCGCACATGCTACGCTGTCCTACATGGTGCGCAGCGCACACCTGATCGGTTGTTGTTTAGCGTTTTGCATCGCTTCACCTGCGTGCGGCGGGGAAGATTTCTCATCGGGCTCTGGCGGCAGCGCCGGCGCGGGCAGTGGGTCGGGCGCTACGGCTGCCGGTGGCGCTTCCGCAGGCGGCGCGGGCGGCGCGCCAGTGAGTGGCACGTGTCCCGCGGCTCCAGCGAATGGACTCAGCTGCACCAGTGAGGGGTTGGTGTGCACTTATGGCACTGGGCCCCGGCCCTGTCAGCGCACGGTCTGGAAATGCGGCGCGGGCGCATTTGCACAAATCAATCAGCCCTGCGCGGCGGATACGACGTGCCCGCCGGCCATTGTGGGCAATACCTCCTGTTCCGTCGCCAAAATCTGCCCGGCAGCGGGTGCCCTATGTGGCTGCAATATTCAGATTTCTAAGTGGTCCTGCGTCAACACGCCTCCAGGTTGTCCGGATACAATTCCAAATGCGGGCACCTCCTGCGCTGGCGCAAAAGCGCAGGACTGCAGCTACGGAAAATGCGGCGTCACGGACGAGGAGGTGCGCGCTCGCTGCGTCAGCGACGTCTGGATCTGGGAGCGGAAGTGCTAAGCGGTCGCTGGGTCTTGCGCTACTGCCAATGCCGCACGTAGTCGACTTTGAGCGTGGATGGCACTTTGACCGGGTAGTTCCCGTTCAGTCCGAGATTGATGATGATGTAGTGGGGCGAACTGGCCGTCTTCGCGCCGCCCTGGAGATCCCCCGAGGACACAGAGCCGACGTCTTTGCCGTCGTAGTAGAACGTGATCTTGTCCGGCTGCCAGTTGGCGCCAAACACGTGCCAGCCTGATGCGCTGATCAGGTTCTGCGGCGACGCGGTGATCTGACTGTGGGTGCTGCCGCCGCCCGTATCGGAGTCGTAGTGGTACGTCCAGCGCGTCGCCGCACCGCCGCCCAGCGTCTCCATGATGTCGATCTCGCCGTCTTGAGGCCAAGTCTTGCCGTTCACCCAGAATGCCGCCCAGTTCTGCGCGCTGCCCGTGCCCGGCGGTAGCCACATGCGTGCCTCGACGAAACCGTAAGTGAAGTTGTAGCGGCCATCGGACATGATGAGGCCTGACTTGTAGCTCGCGGCGCCGCCGTCCTTCTTGACGCAGCCGGCCTGCGTGGTCGCGATGGCCGTCAGCGACAGTTCGCCCCCGCCGACCTTGACTTGGGTTGGGTCGTAGCAACTGACTTCAAGGTCGTTGACGGGTTTGGTGACTGTGGTGTTCGTCGCGCCAAACCAGCTTGGGCGCCACTTGGTGAAGTCGAGGCTGCTGCCGTCGAACTCATCCTGAAAGACGAGGGACCACGCTCCGCCCACGCCCTGGGGCTTGGGAGTGCCCGCGCCGCCACCCGTGCCACCGCTACTCGTGCCACCGGCGCCCGCGCCACCGCTACCCGCGCCGCCGCCGCCCGCGCCGCTCGCGCCGCTCGCGCCGCCCGTTCCACCGCTTGCAGCTGAGCCCGCGCTTCCGCTGTTGCCGGCGGTCGCTCCGGAGCCAGCGGCGGCCGCCCCGCCCTGCCCTGCGGCGGCCCCGGTAGAAACGCCACCGCCCGTGGAGCCTGCGGAACCGCCGGAACCGCTCGCTGCGTCGTCGCCCCCGCAGCGCAGTGCGAGAACGGAGAGAGCAAAGATGCCGGTGAAAGCGATGCCCGTGCGCCCTGGCGTGTGCCATTCCATGAGGCAGATCCTAGCCTATGCGTGCGGGTGTCTCAAAGCGCGCCTTCGGGCGGAGCAATGCCGGGCGCATGCGTGCTCTGTCGCGAAGCCCGCCCCACGACAGCAGAGTGTCTGGCTTTCTTCACAACCCAAGCAGCCCGTTCAGCAACGCGTTTGATGCGTCAAAGACCTGGGCGCCCGCTTGCTGGTGCAAGATCTTCATCGTGCGGGTGTCGATGTAGACGTTGAAGGGCACCCCTTGTCCACCAACCGCGAACAGCGCGCTGAGCTTGCTGAAGTTCGGATCGAGCGCGAGCGCATGGGGAACAGCGAAGTTTGCGTCCCAGTTTTTCAGATCGAGCTCCGTCGCTGCCACTCCTGAGTTCGGCCCATCCGAAAAGACGCTGAGAAACTCCACGCGACTGCCCTGCCAATGCGCGTAGTCCGCCTGTTGCGTCTGGGCGGACGCGGGCGCGGCCCACATCGTCATCAGTGACAGCACAAGCAGCCTCGGCTTTTGCACCGCATCACTGGGATTGTAGTACTCGCCAAGGCTGATCAGTTTCGACTGCGCTGGCTGGCTGTTGTCCACTCCATCGAAGGTCGTGTTTTCGATCACGTCTCCCACGTTGATACCAATCGGACCCGTGGGATAAGGGGGGCCAGCATCCGCTCCGCCCGCGCCACCGCTGCCGCATGCACCTTGAACGCAGCTACCGTTGCAACAGTCCCCGAACACCGTGCACGCGCCATTGTCTGCAACACAGGCGACGCCGCCACAGCGCCCCTGAGTGCACGTACCCGAGCAGCACTCGCCGAAGGCCGCACAAATCTGACCATCCACCTTGCACGCTGCCGCATCAACCTGACCACCCGTGCCACCCGTCAGCACGCCGCCGCCACCCCCGCTCGCGGCGCCACCCCCTGCGCCGCCGAGGCCGCCATCGACGGGGCCGCCACCGGATCCCGAAGTGGTGCACGCGCCCGCCGCAACCACCGCGCAAACCAAAGCTCCCAGCATACCGAGCCACCCGTGCTGCGCGGTTGTCATGGCAAGCGCTCTATCACACGCGCAGCCGCCGGGCACGCCGCACCCCGAAGCAGTTCACCTTGGGGAACGCGCGGAATGCACCTGCGAAACCCGCGGGTTGGCGCACGGCGGCTAGGCGCAGGCCTCGCGTGAGGGACGTTGCAGACGCTACTGGTTGCAGGCCTGGAACGCGGCGATTTCCGTGGCGCAGACGCCGGACTTCACGGAAGTGATCCCACTGGAATCACATTCCAGGTTGTCGGCACTCTGCGCGGCCGCGCAGGACAGGAATGCGTCGTACTCGGACTGACACTTGGTGAGCCCACCGCGTGCGGTCTCGCATTCCGAGCCGCACTGAGCCGCAGCGGGGTCGTTCGGACAGTTGCCATTTGCGGTGTTTGCACACAGCGCCACACAGGGACTCGCGCCGCCTGCGCCGGCGTTACCCCCGGTGGATCCGGCGCTGCCACCGGAAGCCCCGCCGCTGCCAGCCGCGCCGCCCGAACCACCGGTTGCGCCGGCGCCACCGCCCGAGCCGGCGCCGCCGCCCGAGCCGCCATCGTCAGATTCGCTGCCACATGCGGCGACCAAAATCGCCACGCCAAATGCCAATACCGTCTGCCGCTTTGTACTCATCACTTCAGCACTATACCAGACGCCACAAGCCACGAGCGTAGGGCACGGAGCCTTGAAATGTTCGCCACCCGCAGATTCTTCGCGAAAGCCACCCTTTACAATGCGTCAGACGATCGCATCATTGCGGCACGCACGTGCCCGCTTCCTTTGACGCCTGGACGCCCTATGTGGCGTGGCTGTTTCTAGCTGTTGCGCTAGCTGGTGCAGGCTTCACCCTCAACGCATTGCGGCCTGTGAAAGGCGGGCGGGTGCTGTTGATTCCGGCGTTTCTGTCGTCGTGGATCGTGGGCGAAATGGTGGCACACCAATTCCTGTGGCAGCTACTGACCACGGCATTGTTTGTGTGGCTCGGTGCACTCCGGCATTGGCCGGGGTGGGTGGCACTCAGTCTTACGGCGATCTCCTGGGCGGCGCTGGTAGCCATGTGGATCAGCGCACGGCGCGCGGAGAAGGTCGTGCGCGGGTCGCTCTCAGATTTCGAGCCCTTCGACGAATGGCCACGGGTGCCGTGGTCGAAGTTGGTGACACCGCTGCTCATGAGTCGTCGCGGTGTGCGGCGCACGCGCGGCATTGAGTACTCTCGCGTGGGCAAGAAGCGTCTGTTGCTCGACGTGTATGAACCCGCTGCCCCCGGCAAACGGCGCCCAGCCGTGCTGCAGATCCACGGCGGCGGCTGGGTGCTGGGAAGTCGCCGTGACCAGGGCTTACCACTTTTGTATCACTTGGCGAGTCAGGGTTGGGTTGGCTTCAACGTCGACTACCGCCTGAGCCCGCGGGCGACGTTTCCGGATCATCTCGTCGATATCAAACGCGCACTTTCGTGGATCCGCGAACATGCAGATGAATACGGCGTCGACCCGGACTTCGTCGTGGTGACAGGCGGCTCGGCGGGTGGGCATCTGACGGCGTTGATGGCGCTGACGCAAAACGACCCAGCGTACCAACCGGGCTTCGAAGCCGCAGACACGTCGGTGCAAGCCGCGGTGCCGTTTTACGGAGTGTATTGTTTTGTCGACCGGCTCAAGCTGTACCCACCGGAGTTCTTCTCGATGCTGATCGAGCCCTTGGTGATGAAGGCGAAGCTCGCCGACGCGCCGGAGAAATTTCACGAAGCTTCTCCCCTGGACCACGTGAGCGCCGACGCTCCGCCGTTTTTCGTGATCCACGGTGACCGGGACACCCTGGCGCCGGTGCAATATGCCCGGGAGCTCGTGCGGCTGCTGCGCGAGCGCTCCGTCGCCGCGGTGGCCTACGCAGAGCTGCCCGGCGCCCAGCACGCCTTCGATATCTTCTATTCGCCGCGCAGCGTGCGCGTGATCGAAGGCGTCGAACGTTTCCTGAGTCGCGTGTATCAGACGCGCACGCAAACCAGCACTCGAGCCAATTCGCCTGCGCCCCAGGGCGGAGCCGTCAGCGCCGACCTGGGCAGCGCCGCCCTAGACGGCGCAGCCTGAAGCGTCGCATGCTCAGCGCGTGGCTGGGCGATTGGCAACTCGAAGCGCTGCGACCGTCGTGGCAACGCTGGCTGCGCTCGCGAGCGGTTGCGGCACGCAAGCGGCCGCTCCAAAGGCGCCGCAGCCGAAGCCCAACACGGGAGCGCTGTCCGTCTTCGCAGAAGGTCCCTGTCCAACCCTGTCCGTGGCTGCCGCCGGCAAGCGACGCTTTGTCGTATTCGGAGATCACGGTCGCGAGTTCGGCGGCTGGCTGCCCGGCGAAGCCATCGCCGCAGCACAGTCCTTGGTCGAGCTGCGTGGCGGCGAAGCCTTCCGGCGTCCCGAATTGCTAGAAGGCCTGCCCACAGACGCACGCGGTTATGTGCGCGGCGCCATCGACCTGGGCGGAAGCGCCCACGCACCCTGGCTGGTGCGCACGACCACCCGCTACAGCAAAGACAAGCGCGGCCCGCTCTTTGAACGCGAGAGCAACGGATACCTCTTCGATTCAGGTTGGCGGCCGACGACCCAGCCCGTGACCATCCCGCCGAGGGCGCGGCGGCTACCCGAGTTGCCGATCGACAGCGCTTGCGGCACGGGTTTGCGCTGGGTGCCGCTGACCTGGACGCCGACGCCGAAGGGCGGACTCGTGGTGGCCGGTCGTTGCGACGACGCGCGCGCTGCGAATCTGCTGCATACGAAGATCATCGTCGCCCACGGCCAGCCCGACGCCACGTCCTGGACACTGAGCGCCCTGCCCGAGACAGACGTGCTGGACGGCATTATCAACCTAGACGTCTACGCCCCCGCCGAAGACAACGTGTACGTAAGCGCGTACGAGCCCTACAAAGAGCCCGACAAACGTCTCAGCTATTTGGCGCACTACGATGGGCAACGTTGGCGCGATTTGCCCTTGGACATCGCCGATGGGATCATGGCCATCACCGGCGACGGCGCGGGCACGCTGTGGCTCGCCGCCGGTCGTGCAGCCTACGTGTTGCGCAAACGTCGCGTTGAGCCCGTGGCGTTGCCGCCACTGCGTTTCGTCGCCGGCGCGAAGCAGCCGGAGTTGCACATTCACGATGTGCACTACCTCGATGGCGAACTGTGGATCGAAGCGAGCTACCGAGTGGAGCTTCCCGGGCAGCGCGGCGCGCATTGGGCCAGCGCGCTCTTCAGCACGCGCACCGCATCGGCGCCGCTGTTCTGCGACGCGCGTGAGACCGCACCGAGCGCGCTTGTCGTTGCAGAATCGAGAGCGGCGCGATGACACGGGGGCACGCGACGGCGAATACCCGCAAGATCCCGTCGGCAGCCGCTGGGCTGTGCGCAGCGCTGCTGCTGAGCCTATCCCCGCGCGCTGCGTCCGCGCTGTTCCCGCCGCGCTACGTGGTGTGCAAAGACGACACCGAGCTGCGCGCAGCCGCGCCGAGAACTCCGCGCGAGCAGTGGTTGCCCCTCACCACGAAGCGCGTGCGGCCGCTGCGTCTGCTGCCCATGGAAGTGAACGATGTCGCTGAAGCCGACAGCTTGCCCTCACGGCGCTCGGCGCCGAATGAAACGCCACCGACTCGGGTCGTCGTGGTCGAAAGCCGCAACGACTACCGCTGCATCGGCATCCCGCGGGGCACCCCTGGGATCTTACGGGTCGTCTCGGCACCGCCCGGCGCGCGCTTTTACCGCCACAACCATCCAGACTCCTGGCGCCAGGCCAATATGCGCGCCGCCGGCACTTTCGATCTTCAGGCGGCAGTGCCAGCGCTGCGTCGCGAGCTGACACGCCCGATCCCCGAACACCTCGAGCCGTGGCGTCAGCACCAACTACGCCGAAACAAACACTACGCGGCGCGCGCCCTGGCAGATCTCGGCGACCAGGCGTCCGGGCCCGCAGTGCTCGCGTTTTTGCGCAGCGAAGAACGCGACGGCTACAACCTGTGGCGCGACACCCTCGACACCCTGCCGCGGCTCGAGCCCGCGCGCGCACAAGCCTACGCCCTGGAGATGATCCGTCGCGCCACTCGCGATCCAAAGTTGCTGCAAGCAAACTCGCAGCTATTCACAGACTTATTGCCTTTCGTCGTGACACCCACCGCCGGCGCACGTGCCGTGATTGAAGATGCCGCGTCCAGGTTGGTCACGCCCGATGCCGCTTCGCGCGGGGGCTTTTCTGGAGCGTGTGAGTTGGTGGCCGCGCGGGTGGCCATGGGCAATACGGAGCTGGCCGACGAGCTGCGCGCAGAGCTTGCCACGGACCTGCGCACCCAGCGTGCGGTGGCCTGTTACAGCAAGTGGATGCCCGTGCTCTTCCCCGGCGCCCTTGCCAGTGAAGCGCCGGTTTGGATGCACCGGCAGCGCTACGAAGCCCTGCTGACTTGGCTGGCCAAAGTTCGAACCAGTACACCGACGCCCGCGGACACCATCGTCAAAGGCCGCCTGCTCACCTGGCTACGCGGGCGATCGAAAGAACCCGACGTCGCCGGCGACCGACAAGACCGCCGCTTCTCGCCGGACAAACGCGCCCGGCACTTGGCCGCATTGGCCGGTCTTGGGGACGCCACGGCGCAGCGCGCGCTGGACGCGTTGATCGTCGACCCGAAAGACGACGGCACCGCGCCCTGGATCGCCGCGCACCAAGCGCTCATGCTCGAGCTGCCAGGAGCCGCGGATCGCGCCGCAGTGCGCCTCGCCCTGGGCATCACCATGAACACGCGCCGCTTCAATAGCGCGAGTTGGCCCAAGCGCGGCGCCATCTTGATCACGGAGCAGGGCGAGGTGATCGAAGCGCTGGCGCGTCGTGGCGACGATCGCTTCGCCTTGGGCCTACTGAGCCGCTCTGTCTTCGATCGCGAACTGACTGCGATGCTCGTCGCCCGCAAGAAACCCGTCGGCGCCTGCGACGTCGTGGGCAACGCCGCCCACAAAGCGCAGACTCAAGCCGTCGACGACGCCTTTTGGACCCTCAGCGTGCTCGGCGGCAGCTGCCGAAGCACCATGCAGCGCCTGACGGCGGATCCGGCGCAGCCGCCCCCCGTGCGGGGCATGGCAAACGAGTTCCTAGCGATGCTGCGCGACAAGTCCGTGCCCGCGCGCAGCGACCAACTCGAACGCATCAAAGGCCACCGACCCAGCGTGCAACGCGCGCGCATCATCTTCCGATCCCGGGAGTGAGCGACGCAACCCGCAGGCGTCGTGAGTCGTGCCCGTGCCGCGGTGTCTCCGCCTTGGGTTGGGTTTGTGTTGATTTTTGGGGTCGAGGCACTTGTCGGCACTGGGTCACTCATCTCACGCGGTGAGGCTGGGTTCGGACCAGCGGTCGTGGCAGGTGGCCGTGGCAGGTGGCGGTGACAGAGGCAGAGGCAGTGGCAGTGGCAGTCGCAGTGGCAGTGTCAGTGACGGTCGCGGTGGCGGTGGCAGTCGCAGTGGCAGTGTCAGTGACGGTCGCGGTGGCGGTGGCAGGTGAGAGAGGCAGTGGAACGGAACGGGAACGGAGGAGCGGATCAATACATCGGTGGCGGTGCTCGTGCCAGCCGGGGGCTGTCACTGCGCCCGCAGGCGGGGAGCTCGAGGGCGGGTGTGTGGGTGGTTCCGGTTTGCCAGTCGTCGGGCGGGTTCGGTGAACCCGCCGACTGGCAAACAAAGGAGAAATCACATGACATTCCGCACCCTCGAACTCGCTCTATCTGCGCAGCGCAACGTGGCCCCGTTGGTGGCGCGGGTGCAGCGCCATGACCGGAAGCTCGCCGCGCAGCTGCGCGACGCCACGAACAGCTTCGTCCTCAACCTCGGTGAAGGCTCGGGCTCCGATCCTGGCAATCGGCGAAGCCGGTACTTCACCGCGTCGGGCAGCGCAAGGGAAGTGGTCGCCGGGCTGCGCGCGGGCGTCGGCTGGGGCTACTTGTCCGCGCAGGCTGTTGCTCCTGCGCTGGCCCAGCTCGATCAGCTCTTGGGGGCGCTCTGGAAGCTGACGCATTGAGTCCTGCTACTCCCCCGGCGTCGCTTCGTTGCGGCGCCGGGTGCGCAGTCGGTGAAAGCGCCCCGTCAACTAGATCACTCAAATGTGTAAGCGATCTGTTGTCTTGCACCACCCGGACACCGACACCGACACTGCCCCTGACCCCGGCACTGCCTCTTTCGCTGACTCTGACAGCCGGACGAGGCCATTCGCACTCGCATGGTCGTCCCGTCTCTGGATGCGCGTTTGCGCTTCGCGGCGCTCCTGCGCGCTTTCGCGGGCGTGTTGCGATTGGGCCACAGTCCGCGACGCAGTTGCCAGGGCAACGATTCAATCCTGGATGCAAATCCCCGCGAGAAGCGCCCGGTACGGCCCGTGCACGGCAGCAGCGTCGTGCCGTCTGCCAAGCAAGGGATCGTGGACGACGCAGAGCGTCACGTCGCGGCTGCGGATGTTCTCGCGGAGAACGAAGACAGCGCGATTGAAAGCGCAACCCCGGGTTGCGCCTGGATCGACGCGCGGCTGCAAGACGGCGCGCTGCAGGTCGAAGCCGATCTGAGCCGGCAACCGCCGCTGTCATCCGCAGAACCGCAGCGCGCCCTCGATGCCCTGCGTCTTGCGGCACGCGGTGTGGCACGGCTGCATGCCCAGGGCGCAGTGCACGGAGACTTGCGCCCGGACACATTGCGCATGGTCGAAAACGGCGTCGCAGTGATCGTGGTGCGGGGAGGACCGACGCCTACGCAGCTTCTCGTCAGTCGCTTGCGCGGAGGCGCGCCCCTGGGTGACGTCGCATTCGCGGCTCCAGAAGTCGTGCGCGGCGAAGCAGCAACCCCGGCGTCCGACGTATTCTCTCTTGCTGCACTCGCGGTATTCGCCGTCACGGGTCAAGCGCCTTTGGGTCGCGTCGACGCCAGCGCTCTCGGAGATCTTGGGGCGGCGACGCGTACGGTCTTGGCCGCTCTGCACCCGTCGCCGGCGCGGCGGCCCGATTTGCAGGAGTTGCAGGACGCCCTGGCACAAGGTGCGAGCGAACACGCGCGCTCTCTGCCCTCCATGCTCAACATCGTGCTCGGACTCGCGGGCGCGTTTGTGTTTGCCGGCGTGCTCGCCTTGACGCTGCGACAATGGGAAGACGCAGGTGCCGCTTGGCGCCTGACGGCATTGCTCGGATTTACGTTCGCGACCGCTGCGATGGGCCTGCTGCTCGGGCGCCTCGGGTTTGCGCGATCCGGTGGCGCGCTGGCTTTGCTCGCGCTGCAGCTGACCTGGGCCGACGCCTATTACATGCTGTCGATGCTGGGCCAGGCGGAGTCCTACGCCGCGTGGGCGCTGGCAGCCGCTGCGGTCGGCGTGCTGCATTGCGGAGTTGCCGCCATACGCCGCTCGCTGGTCGTCGGGGTTTCCGGCGTGACTGCGCTGTCCATCGCCTCTCTGAGTCTCGGCTTGGTGGTGACGTCGCCCCTGGAAGTCGCCGCGCTCGGATACGCCTTGGGAGTCAGCGCCGCCTACGCATGGTTCGCGGCGCTCATGGCGGGTCGCGTGCTCGCGTTGCCGTTCACGGTGGGAGCAGCCGTCGGGGTCGCGACTGCCTGTGTGCTGTCCGTCGCGCTTTCCGCAGAGCACCCGGCGCTCCTGGCTCTGCCCTACGCGGGTGCCGTCGCCGCGTATCTCGCCGCTCGATACTCGCCCCACCCTGCCGTGCTGCGCCGGACCGCCCTGGGCATCGTGCTGTGCGCGCCCGTGTTGCAGCTTGCCGCCCATTGGTCGGTTTGGGCCCTCTTTGCCGCGGCCTTCGGCTACGCGGCGCTGCACCGACTGCTGACCGTACGCGCCAGCAAAGAGGCAGCGCCCGCCAGCCAACTCGCCCCGCGCGTCAGCGGAATCTTTCTAGCGGTCGTCGGTGTGGTGGCGGCCGCCGCCGCGGTTGTTCACTTCGCCGAGGCAGGGCCGGGCGAAGCCGTGTACTTCTTGGGATTGATTGGGCCGTATCTGGTCATCGCCGCGCTTCTCGCCGCTTCTGGACGCTTGGCGCCAACCTGCGGCGCGCTGCTGCTTGGCATCACGCCTTCCCTGCAGGCCATGCTCGCGTACGCTTCGCCTTACGCAACCTGGGGCTGCATCGCCATCGGAAGCATCGCGCTGTGGCGCTCGGAACGAACCCCGGCTGCACGCCACTGGCTGTGGGTCGGCGCAGCGAACATCGCCCTGGCACCCATGTTGCTGACGGCCTGGGCGACCCTAGGCCACGGTGCAGACGAGCTCTTCACCGTCGCCTTCGATCCGGGCGCTGCCGTGGAATGGTCGCGAACGCGCGCGGCGTACGTGATCACGCTGTTCGGCGCTGTCGTGCTTTTGGTGCGGGCTTCCCTGGCGCGACGCAGCATTGAGCTAGAGATCGCCGCACTGGTGACCTTCTTTTTGCCCGTGCTGCTTGCTTCTGTCGCGCTGCTAAAGACCGACCTGTTCTACGCCGCGCTCAGCCTGCTAGGCGGCGGCGGCTTGCTCACGCTGGGAGTGCTGCGGCGCCGCGCGCTGCTCAGCATCGGGAGCGCCCTTGGGCTGTTGGTCGTGCTTTCGATCCAGTACTTCGCGAAGCTCTCCACGCTGGTGCCGTGGTCCGCCCTCGCCCTGGCTTTTGGCGTAACGCTTTTTGGTTTGGGCATCGTCTTCGAGAAACGACTCAAGGCGCTGCTGCCGACGCTGCGGCAGTGGGACTAAGCGCGGGGGCTAGCACGCAGCCGCTCTGCCCGGACCGGAGCCGAGCACCCTCGCGCTTTTCCCGGGCTGGCGCCGCGCTGGTTGTAGACTGAAGCCGTGGCCCTCGAGCTCCGCCCCGGCGTCGTCATCGCGGACAAACTCCGCCTGCTGCGGCAGTTGGGGCACGGCGGCATGGGTGTGGTGTGGGCCGCGCGGCACGAAACGCTGGAGACCGACGTTGCCGTCAAGCTGATCCGCCCCGAACGCGGTCAGGACGACGCGCTGATCGCGCGCTTCGAACGGGAAGCGAAGACCACGGCGCGCATCCAGCACCCTCACGTGGTGCACGTGATGGACTTCGGCAGCGTCGACGCCGCGGTCCCGTATATCGTGATGGAGCTGCTCAGCGGCTTCTCGCTGGCGGAGCTGCTCGAAAGTGGCGGTCGGCTGAGTCTTGCTTCGGCGCTGGTATTGGTACAGCAGGTCGGCAGCGCGCTGGCCAGCGCGCACGAGCGCGGCGTGGTGCACCGGGACATCAAGCCCCACAACATCTTCGTGCTGGAAGAGAGCCGGGGTTATCCGCTGTTCGTCAAGGTGCTGGACTTTGGCATCGCCAAAATGCTGTCCGACACCCAGGTACCCGGCGGCAGCCAGACCCTGACCGAGACCGGCGCCGTGATTGGTTCCCCGCCGTATATGAGCCCCGAACAGATTGAAGGCAAACCCATCGATCTGCGAACGGACCTGTGGTCACTGGGCGTGATCGTCTATGAGTGTTTGACGGGGCAGCGTCCGTTTCAGGGCAGCTCTTTCGTGGGCGTGGGTGCGGCGATTCTGAATGGCACCTACACGCCGGCGCGGGAGCTGCGACCGAACTTGCCCCGGGCGGTGGAGGATTGGCTGTCGAAGGTGCTCAACTTGGATCCGAGCGCGCGCTTTTCGACGGCGGCGGAGATGGTCGAGGCGTTCCAGCGCGCGGCGGCGGAGTCGACGGCGCCGGGGGACGCGGTGGCGGGGCGTTCGGGCGTGGCAGTCGCGTCCGCGGCGTCGGGCTTTGAATCGACGCTGGACGCGACCCCGCCAGTAAATACTGGGACAGTCGATGCTGACAGCGTGCCGGTTTCCGTTGGAAAAACGGCGAGTCAGCCGCCCATCGCGGTCAAAGGCGCGGCGCCGCGACGGCGAAGGGCGGACTCCCGCGACGGCGCTGCCCGCGACGGCGCTGCCCGCGACGGCGCTTCGACGGACACGGACGCTTCGACGGACAGCGCGGTGTCGAGCGCGATTCGACGGGCACCGCGTGGAAAGGCGCGTCGGCTGCGCAGCGTGGTGATGTACGGACTGCCGGCCGCGGCCGTCGCGGGCACGCTGGCGGCAGTGGGGTTCATGCGCAGCAGCGGCGCGGCGGATTGCCCCGCTGGAATGGTGAAGATCCCGAGCAGCACGTTCCGGCTCGGCTCGGCACCGGACGGCGAAACGCCAAGCGACGAAGCGCCGCAGCAGCGGGTCACCCTCGACGCCTTCTGTCTCGACAAGACGGAAGTCAGCGGCCGCGAATACGCGAAGTGCAAGGACTGCGCGCCGCTGCCGCGCACCGTGCAGGGCGAAGGCTTGACCCCAAACGCCATCACCTTCTGGAGTCAGTTCTGCAACGCAGCGGACGCACTGGATCACCCCGTGAACTGTGTGGACCTGCCACGAGCCGTCGCCTTTTGCGAATCCCAGGGCAAGCGCTTGCCGACAGAAACGGAGTGGGAGCTCGCAGCGCGAGGTCCGGAAGCGCGCACTTTCCCCTGGGGTGAGAGCGCACCCACGAATACGCACCTGAACGCCTGCGGCGCTGAGTGCAGCGAGCTGTTGACGGAGCGACTCAAACAGATCGGACGCGATCCGTGGCCACGCATGCACGAGCAGAGCGACGGCGCGCCGACCACCGCGCCCGTGGGAACCCACCCGGAAGGCGCGTCAGAAAGCGGCATCTTTGATTTGGCGGGCAACGTCTGGGAGTGGACCAGTAGCCACTACTGCCGCTACGACGACGCCGACTGCGGCGACTCGCGACGTGTGATCCGCGGTGGGGGCTGGGACACGGTCGAAAGCCAGGACGTACGCTCCGCGCGTCGCCTGCCCAGCGCCCCGAACGCCCGCAGCTGGAGCGTCGGTTTCCGTTGCGCCAAGTCGCTGTAACGCGTCCGCAGCGGTCTCTCTGCCTGAGCAGGCGTCGCGGCGCTCAGTCTTTCTTCGCGCGCTCGCGCATGCGCAGCAGCTTGCCCCGGGAAACGCCCAGTCGCTTTGCGGCTGCGGTGAGGTTGCCGTCGGCGGCCGCGATAGCAGCGTTCACGACTTCTTCGGTGAGCGCGGTGGTCACCGGGGCGGCCTGCTTGCCGAGGGCTTCGTCGAGGCCCCACACGCGCAGGCCTGGTTCTGGGTCAGCGCGGCGTGCCGCGGCGAGCGCGGCCTCAAGCTCGCGCACGTTGCCGGGCCAGGGTGCAAGCAGCAAGCGCTCCACGGCTTCCACTTCGACGGCGTTTGCATCAAGGGGTGCATCGGCACGCGAGCTCAGCGCCTGCGCGATGCTGAAGATATCTTCGGGGCGTTCTCGCAGCGACGGCAGCTCGACGCGCGCCAGGGCCAAGCGCGCGTATAGATCGCGGCGGAACGTTCCCGCCTCGACCATCGCTTCGAGATTGCGATGCGTGGCCGCGAGCACCAGCACGTCGACGCTCAACGGCCGCGAGGCACCCACCGGCAGCACTTCGCGGTTTTCGAGCAGTCGCAACAACTTGGGCTGTAGCTCCAGGGGCAGCTCGCCGATTTCGTCCAGGACCAGCGTCCCACCGTCGTGAGCGACGACCACACCCGGCGACGCGCCCTGGGCACCGGAAAACGCTCCGGCGGCGTGTCCGAAGAACTGCGACTCGAAGACGCCGGCGGCAACCCCGGCGACGTTGACGAAGGCGAGGGGCTTTGCGCGATGGCAGCTTTCGGCGATGGCACGCGCCAGCAGCTCTTTGCCCGTGCCCGTTTCGCCTTCGATCAGCACGTTGCGCGGCCTGTCTCCGGCGATCCCACGAAGGCAGTTTGCGACCTTGCGCAGGCCGTAGGGACCGATCAGCTCGCCCAGCGGGAGCTCGGGGGTAAACGCTCCAAGAAACTCCCCGCGGTATACGAAGAGCGTGCCGCCCATGCGAAGGATCGCGCCGGACTCGAGGGTAACGCGATCCGACGCGGACAGGCGTGCACCGTTGACCCAAGTGCCGTTGCGCGAGCCCGCGTCGGCCACAGACAACACACCACCGGCGCGATCGATCGAGAGGTGCTTGGACGAAACCTTTTCATCCGCGAGGTTCGCCGCAGCAAGCCAGTCGCGACCGACGACAGATCCGGAATCGGGTACGGCCAGAGCGTGGGGGCGCGGGAAGGCGCAGACAAACGCGGGCCGCGTCGCGCCGGTTTTCGGCGGAGACGGCCCACGGTGCTCGACGGTGCTCGCGCTGTCACCCGACATGCGTCCGCAGAGTGCCACGCGGCCAATGCCGGACCAAGGACTCAAAACAGCGGCGTGCCGTCGAAGCCGCAGCCGGGATCTCCCACTTGGCAGCGGCCGCTTGCGACGCCGGTGCTGGTGCTGGTGCCGGTGGCTGCGACGGGGCCGGAGCTCTGGCCGCGCTTGTGCGAGAGCGCGTCCCGGAGTTGATCCAGGGCGCGAGCGTACGCTTGGCGATCTGCCTGAGTGGCGCCCGGTGCCTTGGCGCGTGCGGCTGCCCGCGCGGCGTCTTGGGTGGTTTGAGATCGGCGCGCGGTCTCTGCCCATGCAACCAGATCTCCGTGACGCGCGTCGAGCTGTCGGAGCTCGCCCAGGGCGTTGCCGCGCTCCTCGAGTCCGTCGAGGGCCGCGCCAAAGGTGCTGAGCTGCGAGTGAGTGGGCGTCGTCTCGCTGACCCCATCCCGCGCAGCTTGCGCAGTGGCGCGCGCGCCTTCCAAGTGCTTCTCGGAGAAGCGCGCCGCCAGTGCCGCGTGCCGTCGGTCCAGCGCCCCAAGTTGAACGCTCTTCGCTTCCTCACGCTCTTGCAGCAGCGCGGCGTTGCGACCCGAAAGTTCTTCGACGGTCTGCGCGTGAGCAACGGACGCCTGGTGCGCTTGGTAGGCGCCAGCGCCACCGACGCAGGCGACCAGGGCAAGCGCCGCCGACAGCACATACTCCCGGGTGCGGCGCCGGGTAGCGCGACGAACACGCAGGGCTTCTAGCTCGTGCGCGCGCACAGCGTTGTCGATTTGGAGCCGCGCTTGCGCTTCTGCCTGAATGCGCGCCACTTCAACTTCCGCCTGGGCGCGGCCCGCGCGGCGCGCCGCCTCCATGCGTTCTTCAAGGGCCCGCGCCGCTTCGGCTTCCTGTTGTGCGGCGAGCTGGGCGCGCTGCTTTGCGGCATGCTCCGCCTGGGCCGCCTGCTCCGCCGCCCGCTTGCGATCGCGCTGCTCCGCTTCCTGCGCGGCCTCGGCGCGCAATCGGCCCGACTCAATGCGGGTCAGCTCCGTCAGGGAAGTCATCACGGAGGTTTCGGTGGTGGCGGGATGTGGCTTGCTCATGCTGTGGGCTCCTGTCTGGGTTGCCCAAGCGCTTTTGCAGTCGCCGTGCCGACGAAAACGCCGGCCTATTTCCGGGATTTCGCGGGGCATTCTGCGATCGCGATCGCGTCTGCACTGCGCGATCGCGATCGCGATCGCGGGGAGGGCATTGCAACCCCGTGACCAACGCAGCGCGGGTGCACGCATGGGAGGAGTGCCCCAGTGCCTGCACGCGACCCGACCCTAAAACCCAACTAGCGACGGTAGTGGTGGTCGTCCGGTTCGGCTTCGACGAGCATGAGCGGGAACTTGAGCAACACGCCGGCCTCACCGTAGGTCTGCCCTTCAGGCTCCGCGAAGAGGTGGCCCACTCCGCCGTAGAGGTGCACTGCGGCCAGAGATAGTAGGAAGCGCGCACGGAAACCGTCGGTGGCAGGATCGCTGAGCTGGCGCACGTAGCCCAGGTCCAGACCGAAAATGGCAGCGCCCGCCTCGGCGCCAACGCTCATGCGTGTGGACTTGGATCCAGAATCGCGCAGCACGTCCCCGTAGACCCCCGCCCACATGAAGTCCTTGCTGATGTAGACCAAGCTGACTTCTGGGCCGAGCAGGAAGCCGTTGGACAGCGGATCGGGATTGACGGCGTAGCCAAGGTTCACGCCCATGGGGAGCCACAACGAATCACGCACCTTGGGCCCGGCGTCTGCGTGCGCAGCGGTTGGCGCGCACAGCACTCCCAGACTCAGTGCCAGCGCAGTGATCGGAGCTCTCATCGCATCTCGATTTGTACTCCGCTTTCGGGCTCGATGTCTCTGAGTTCGATCACGGTGTGTGGGCGGCCAAGATTGGCGACGCGTTTTCCTTCGACGATCATCGCGGCGGCGCGCGCGTGGGGGTCGTGCAGCGCGACACGCAGCGTGCGGATCGGTCCGTGCCAATACGCGCCGCTTTTGAGCACGTAACCGAAGTCGCCGGTGCCGGGCTGCACGTAGCGCACCGCAAGCCAGCTTCTCGGCGCCTCGAAGTCCGCAGCCCGTAGCCACAGGTCCCAGGTTTCCGCGGCCTTGCCCACGGGCAAGCTGCCCGCTTCGCCGCGGGCGACACGCACCGAGCGGGACGCGCTGCCGAGCACTTCGGCGTGGAAGTTGCGACACGCGCCCCGAGGGCCGCCAATGGGAAATGTTGCGATGCGGTTTTTCGCGCGGCCGCGGCTTTCAAACTGGAACAAAGCTTCGACCTGCACACTGTCGTCGCGGCGGATACGCAGATTCAGTTGTTCGTGCGCAAGTGCCAGGCCGCTGTCTTCGACGTAGGGATAGCGCGGCACCACGCCGAGACCGGACGGCGCGCACGCTGAGGCAGCGATGGCGCACAGTCCGATCCTGCAGACCCGGAACCCAAGGGTCCGCGCGGGCGTCACGGGACGCGGACGCCGGGCTTGGACTCGAGGTACGAGCGCAGCGCGGGCGGCATGGCGCAGGACTTGAAGGACTTGCTGTCGATCCACACGTGGTGCGTCTGCCCGATGGCGGCGGGTGTGCCGTCACCTTTCAGCACGCGATACGCAAAGCGCGTGCTCGACGTGCCCAACTGCGCGAACACAACTTCGACGACGACTTGATCGCCGAAAAAAAGAGGCGAGAGGTAGTCCGCCTCGGCGTGCACCAGCGGCGCGGCCATTTCGCGACGGGCCAACATGCCCGGCACATCGAGGCCGGCCTGGAGCAGCAGCGCGAGATAGGCGTCGCTGAAGTACTCGAAGGTGCGGGCGAAGTAGATGGTGCCGGCGGCGTCGACGTCTTGGAACTTCACGGCGCGCGTTTGCGAGCACAGCGCCGGTTGCGCGGCGAGGATCGCGTCTTTTTCGAAGTCGGGTGATGGCACGGGAAAACCTGCGTTCGCAGTTACGCGCCGGCGTGGAGCGCGTCAAGATCCGGGGTGACTTGCGGCGGCGACTGGAACGAGCCGGCGGAACGACTGGAAGCCGCCGGCGGAACGACGGATACTCCGGCGCGCGCCTCGATCGCGGACCTCCCATGCCACGGCTTTTTGATCTTCCGATCCACGTGAGCTCGCGCTGGATCTTCAACTGCTATGTGGTGGAGCTGGACGGCGGCGCGGCGCTGGTCGTGGACCCGGGCTTGCCAGTCACCGCAACGGGCGCCCTGGAAGCATTGCGGGAGCTCGAGGCAGAGTCCGTGACGGTGGTGTCGAGCCATGGGCACTCGGATCACGTGGGCGGGATCCCCACGTTGCTGGGGGCCGTGCGTGGGAAGGTGTGGTTGCCCGCACGCTGCGAAGCGTACCTGGCCGGCGAGTTGCCTCGCGCACCGGGGCTGCGGGAAGTGGCGAAGATCTTGCCAGTGTTCGGCGACCAGCGCTTTGACTGGCAAGCCGTGCGGGAGTTCGCGGGAGAAGCTTCGAAGCAAGGCTACGGGCGCAGTCCACGCATGCAGATCTCGTTTGAAGTGGAAGGTTTCTTGAGGGACGGAGACACCATCGAAAACGCACCGGGCTGGGAAGTGCTCCACACGCCCGGACACACCGATGACTCCACGTGCCTGTACCATCGGGCTTCGGCCACGCTGATCTCCGGGGATGCCGTGCTCACCCACGCGGGGCGGGCTTGGTTCAACCCGGAAGTGACGGACCGCGGCGCTTCCAACGATACAGAAACGCGCCTGCGCGAGTTGGACGTGCGTCATTTGCTGCCGGGCCACGGCAAACCCATCGCCGGCAAGGCGCTGCTGCGCGACGCGCGTTCATTCCGCGACCAACCAGAGACGCGCAGCACGCTCAGCCGCATCGCGCGCCGTGTCGGCAGTTGGTGACCAGGCCGCCTCGTGCGGCGCGCTTGAAGCTGGCAAGTGCGCTGGCGGCGACCGCTGGAGGGCGGTCTCACGCTGCGCTGGCAAGGGCGGGCGCTCCGGCTGCGAAGTAAACGCCCAGTCGATCAAGAGCGCTAGCCCCACGCCGGTGGCGGCGCCGATCACGTCCCAAGTGAAGTCTTTGTAGCTCGGAGTGCCGGCGCCCGTGGCGTCGTAGGCCTCCTTGCCGGCACCTGCTGCGATGGCGAGGGAACCGCCGAAGAGAGCACGCTGCCAGCGCTCTTCCGTCACGGGCACGGCCAGCGCGTACCCTCCCCCGGCGATGGCTGCCGACACGGAAAAGTGCAGCGCTTTGTCCTCGGCGAACCACGGATCTTCTTGAGCCGCTGCGGGCAACGTCAGGCAGGTTGCGAACGCAACGCAAGACACGGCAACAGCGCGGCGGTGCACCCGCGCAGCGTAGCGAAAAGTTCGGGCCCTGGCGCGGTTTCAGTCGATGGGGATCGCTGCCTGGCAATGCCCGGCCACGCATTCTGCGGAACTTCCGGGTGGGAACGGCTGCGGCAGACAGGGCGGGCAATCTCCGGCGGGGTCGCAGACGAGTTGCTCGAAGGCTACGTTCTTGTTGTAGGCGATCAGGTCCCAGGAAGACCCGGCGCAGGTCTCACAGCATCCCGAACCCCAGCGCAAGCGACAGTCGTCCTTGGTCTTGCACGCGGACAGCTCACTCGTGCGAATGTCTTTGGGCGTGCACTGACCTGCCTCGCAGAGCGCGATCAAGTTTGGCTGAGGGAACTCCACGCAGTCCGGGCACGCAACGGGATCCGCGCAGTAGAAATTGTTGGCCTCTTTGGATTTGTTGTGGTTGACGCCGATGAAACCTTCGAGCTTGGGCTCGCCGCAGTAGCCGCAACAGTTCGTTGGGAACAAGAAACACTGTCCCGGTCCGTCGCAGGCAGCGAAGGCATTGCCACCACTGCCACCACCGGTGCCCGCGCCGCCACTGCCGCTGACGCCCCCGCCGCTGCCGCCGCCTCCAACTGCGCCCGTCGCTGCGGTGCCTCCGCTGCCCCCGCCGGCAGACCCGCCGCTACCGGCGCCGCCATCAGGCCCGGAGCCACTCGTAGATGACCCACCGCAGGCCAGCATGCTGGCCAGGGAAAGACCCGCAAAGAACGAACCCCGCACGACGTGCTTGAACATGCCCGCCACTCTAGCAATCCGGATGCCGCAGCTGGGACCGGGGAATTGCCGAAAAAACCCAGGGTCCACGGGGGGGCTGTGTGCCAACCATGCCAGATCTGCGGCAGCAGCGTCGCACCGGGGCGGATCCGACGTGGACTTTGCTACGGTGAGCGCCATGAGCACCCTCAGCGCCATGCTCGACGATCTGCCACCTGAAACCGCAGCCTTGCTGAGCCGATTCCACTTCGATCGCACGCGCTTCGAGGCCCTGGCGACGCGACTCACGGGCGCGCCCATCGACAACCGCGTGAGCGGCGTGGTCGAGCCGCCGACGGACGACGATTTGTTGCCGTGTCCGGCTGCGGACACGCCGCGGGCGGCGCAGCTGGCGGAAGCGGGGCGGGGCGCATTGGAACGCGGCGAGGTCGCGCTGGTGGTGCTCGCGGGCGGCATGGCGACGCGCATGGGCGGCGTGGTCAAGGCGCTGGTTCCCGCTTTGGGTGAGCGCACGTTTTTGGATCTGCGCTTGGGCGAAGTGCAGAGCATGTCGAAGCAATCGAACGCGCGACTGCCCTTCTGGCTGATGACGAGTTCGGCCACCGAAGACGGCATCGTGGCCGCACTGGGCGATCGCCTTTCTGGCGACACGATTGCCACGTTCCCACAGTTCGTGTCATTGCGGTTGCGACCAGACGGCACGCTGTTCGTCGATGCGAGTGGCAAGCCCAGCGTGCAAGCCTTCGGGCACGGTGACTTGCCCGACGCCTTGCGCCGCAGCGGACTCCTGGCGCGATTCGTCGACAGCGGTGGGCGCTACTTGGTGGTCGCCAACTTGGACAATCTGGGCGCAAGCGTGGATCCGACGCTGATCGGCATGCACATGGAGCATGGCGCGCCGGTCAGCTGCGAAGTCGTGCAGAAGGTGGGCACGGATCGCGGAGGGATCCCGGTGCGCCTGGATGGGCGCCGGGTCGTGCTCGAAGAGTTCCGCCTGCCCCAGAGCTTCGACCCGACCCGCGTGCGCGTCTTCAACACCAACACCTTCGTGCTGGACGCCCGCGCGGTGCTCGAGCTCGACGCGGACTGGACCTACTTTGTCGTGGAAAAGCAGGTGGAAGGCGAGACCGTGATCCAGTTTGAGCGACTGCTTGGAGAAATCACCAGCTTTCTGGACAGCCGCTTCCTAGTCGTCCCGCGTAGCGGCCCGGAGTCACGATTCTTACCCGTGAAAGACCACACCGAGCTAAAAGCCCGACAGGGCGAGATAGAGACCATCGCGCGCGCTCGAGGAATGCTTTGATGAAACCTACGCTCCACCACGTGGCATTGGCCGTCGGCGTCCTGTGCGCCGCCCAAACTGCAAGTGCGCAAGAAGTCGTGGCACGCCCCACACGGTTGCCCACCTTCGGCCGCAGCGTTGCCGGCACCGACGACAGCTCGGCGCTATCGCAAAACCCGGCAAACCTCGCATTCATGCCGGGCGCCGAGTTCCGCTGGACCAGCATCTATCTGGACGACACCAACACGGTGCCCTGGCAGGGCCACGCCCTCGGCTTCGCATTCCCAATCCCGTTCATTCCACTGTCCACAGGCATTCGCCTCGACTTGGTCGATCCCCCGGCAAACGCCGCTGCTAACAGCTTCGGCCCGGCCAACTACCAGTGGCTGACCTGGGGCTTGGCACTGGGTTCGGAGACAAGCGCGGTCGGGCTGTCGGTGCAGCGCTCGTATTCCGATGCGCCTTTTGTCGATCAGCTGTCGTCCTTTTCTCTCGCGTACTCCACGCGTCCCCTCGACGTGCTTGGGCTGTCCTTCGTGGCCCACGACGTCAACGGGCCCACCAACGGCATCTTTGGCCTGGATCGCAGCTACGATTTGGCGATGGCGGTGCGGCCCCTGGGCACGCGCGCCCTGGAAGTCGGGCTGGAGGGCAAGTTCGTGGACCGCAGCCGCGACACTTTTTGGATCCCACGCGCCACCCTCGGCATCGACATTGGTCCGATTGGCAGACTCCGTGGCGAGTTTTCCTACAGCCGCTTCGACGACAAGGACCGCCGAGCTTGGCTGGCCACCGCCGGGCTCGATCTTCATTTCAACGGCGCCGGCGGATCCGCGTCCCTGGGCGGCGGCGCAGTGACCGGCGACGGGTTGGGGCAAAAAGAATCCTTTGGCGTGTACATGGATATCGCGCCTGCCCGGGGCTGGCGCGAACCCACGGGGCCCGAGCTGCCACGCTACGCCCTGCGCATTCGCGTGGAAGACGGCGGTGGCGCCCGGGCACAGGTCGCGATGTTGCGGCGGCTGTGGGGCATTGCGGAAGAGCCGTCTGTGGACGCCGTCGTGCTGGAGCTGCGCACTTCGCCGGCGGGCTCTTTGGCGCACATCCAAGAGCTGCGCGACGCGGTCCACCACCTGCGCCAGAACGGCAAACGCGTGTTGTGCCATTTGGAGGACGCCGGCGGCGCGGAGCTGTATCTGTGTTCCGCGGCCAATAGGATCTTGATCAACCCTGCCGGCGGGCTGCGCTTTGCGGGGCTCAAAACCCAGCGCATGTACTTCAAGGGCATGCTCGACAAGCTGGGCGTGCGGGCGGACTTCGTACGCATCGGCGCGCATAAGAGCGCGCCAGAGCGCCTCAGCCGCGAAGGCGCGTCGGAGACGGCCCGCGCCGATGCCATCGACCTGCTGCAGCAGCACGAGCGCCAGTTCGTGGAAGGCGTCGGCACCGGACGCAAGATCGGCTACGCCGAGCTGCGCAAGCGCATTGCCACCGGGCCGTTCATCTCCAGCGAGGCAAAAACCGCGGGCCTGGTGGACGGCTACGCCTTCGACGACGAGCTCGAAGAAGCCGTCAGCAAGCTCGTGGGCCGCGACACGATATTGGTCGATGACAACCGCGCCAAGCGCGCGCCGGAGCGCTTCACCGATGGCAAACGCGTCGCCGTCGTCTACGTGGACGGCGACATGGTGGACGGTCGCAGCCAGACGATTCCCCTTTTGGGCATGAAGCTCGTCGGCTCGTACACCATCGCGGACACCTTGAAAGAAGTGCGCGAAGACCCACGCGTCGGCGCCGTCGTATTGCGCATCGAGACGGGCGGGGGCTCCGCCATGGCCTCGGACGTGATTTGGCGCCAGGTGCAGCTCACGACCAAAGTCAAACCCGTCGTGGTGAGCATGGGAGCGGCCGCAGCCAGCGGCGGTTACTACATCGCGTCGCCGGCCAGTCGCGTGTTTGCCAACGGCCTGAGCATCACGGGCAGTATTGGCATCTTCTACGGCAAGGCGGATGTGGAGCAGCTGTTCAAGAAGATCGGCGTCACGGTCGAAACCTACAAGACCGCGCCCCGCGCCGACGCCGAGTCGCTGTTCCGCCCCTTCACTGCCGAAGAGAAGAAGGAGCTCCAGCGCAAAGTGGGTCAGTTCTACGACGTCTTCTTGTCGCGCGTGGCCCAGGGCCGCAACATGCCGAAGTCGAAGGTCGACGCCGTGGGTCAGGGGCGCGTGTGGACCGGCGAGCAAGCCAAGGACAAGGGGCTCGTCGACGAGATCGGCGGCCTGCGTCAGGCCCTGGCCTATGCACGCAAAGAAGCGGGTCTGCCGGACTACGCGCCGATCGTGGAATTGCCGCCGCCGGACACCTCGTTGATTGGCCGACTGCTTGGCTTGGAAGGCGTGAACGAAGCGGCGCTGGCAAAGAGCACGCTGCCCAAGGCGTTGCTCGAGACCGCACGCACCCTGGCGCCGCTGATGATCTATTCTCCGGACAAGGCACTCGCGCGCATCGAGCTGGTACCCGTGACGCCGTGACGCTGCTGTCCCTGAACCAACTGCGCATTGACGACCCGGGCGGGCAAGTCCTGACCTCGGGCTGGGAGCTCGCGGCCGGCGAGCGCAGCTTGGCACTGGTTGGGGATTTCACACCGCTGTCTCAGCTCCTGAGCGGGCAAGCAACCCTTGCCGCGGGCAGCGCGCTCATCCTCGGCCAGCCGGCGCGCGCGGAAGTGCAAGCAGGCCGCGTGGGGCTGCTCATCCCAGACTTGGCTCTACCCCGAACTTGGACCGTCAGCGCGTATCTCGAAGCGGGCGGGCACTTGCTCGGCGGCGCGCCACGGCAGGTCAGGGCACTCGCCACCAGCACCTTGCAGCATCTTGGACTGCCGCATCTCGGCACGCGCCGCATCGAAACCCTGACCCTGCTGGAGATCCGTTTCGCGCAGCTCGCCCAGGCGCTGCTGTCCAATCCCGGGACGCTCTATCTGCACGACCCCTTTGCGGGCCTCTCCGACGGGGAAGCCACGGAATTCGACGCGCGGCTGTTGCACGCCAGCACGGACAAGCAAGTGATCCTCAGTTCGGTGAGCCTGCCCTTTGCCGGCAACGCCCGCGCCGCCCTTGAGCGCGCGGACACCGCAGCGGTGCTCTTGGGCGGCAGGCTGTATGCCGGCGCGCCCTCGGAGATCTTGAACCACACCTCCGGCACCGCCGTTACCGTCGCCCGCAACGCTTCCGCATTTGCGGCGCGGCTCGGCGATGCCGGCGTCGCCACGCGTCCCGACCCGAGTCAGCTTTCCGACCAAGGTCCATGCACGCTATTCGCCGAAGGCAAGGACGCGGACTTGGTGCCCACCTTGGTCGAAGCCGCTCTTGGCGCCGACGCGCCCATGCTCGAACTGCTGCCCACGCAGCTCGCGGCCGCGACGGACGCATGAGTGCGCCCCTTGACGCGCCTTTTCTGAGCCGGCACACCCTGCGAGCTGACCATGGCTGACTCCCGCCTTGCGCTGACCCAAGCCCGCCGGCTGATCGTCAAGATCGGATCGCGATCCTTGGCGCAGGACGCAGCCCTGACCCAGACCATTGCGGCCCAGGTCGCTGGGATCCAGGACGAAAGGCGCCGCGTTCTGATCGTGAGTTCGGGAGCGATCGCCCTGGGCCTACAGCGTCTCGGCTACACCAGTCGCCCGACGGAAATGGCGCGACTGCAGGCGGCGGCCAGCGCGGGCCAGGTGGAGCTCATGCGCCGCTGGGACGAAGCCTTTCGCGTCCATCAGCTGACCACCGCACAGATCTTGCTGACCCATGCGGACCTGGCCGACCGCGAGCGCTTGAACAACGCTCGCGAAGCCATTGCAGCACTGCTTGAGACCGGCGCCGTGCCGATCATCAACGAGAACGACACGGTGGCCACTGACGAGATCCGCTTCGGCGACAACGATCAGCTGGCCGCCATGGTGGCTCCCTTGGTCGGAGCAGATCTGCTGATCTTGCTGACTGACGTGGACGGCGTGCTCGACCCCGGCGGCGCCCGGATCCCCGAGATGCGCGCGGCTCAAGACGTGGGCGCGGGCCCGGCGAAAAATGGCGAGCGCGTCGGCAGCGGCGGCATGCCGAGCAAGCTGAGCGCCGCGGAAAAAGCGCGTCACGCCGGTGCAGCCGTGGTCGTGGCCAACGGCCTACGCCCCGACGTGCTCTCGAGGATCGTCGCCGGCGAAGACGAGGGTACGTTTTTCCCGCGCATCGGCGAAGTGCTCCGAGCGCGCAAACATTGGATCTTGTTCACGCTGCGGCCCAAGGGAACCCTGTTGCTCGACGCCGGCGCGGCCGTCGCCATCCGTTCAGGTACGAGCAGCCTGCTGCCCGTCGGGGTGCTGGGGCTTCGCGGCCAGTTCAACCCTGGGGACTCGGTGCGGCTGGTGGATCCCGACGGCCTGGAGGTGGGTCGCGGCCTGACCCGGCTGGGCGCTTTGGACGTGGCGAGTGCGGCCGGCAAGCGCGGCCCCGAGCTGGAAATGCGCTTCGGCCCCGCCTCCCGCGACCTAGTCGTCGTGCACAAAGACGACCTGGCCAGCGTCTCCGCGGCCGCCCCGGGGAGCATCCCCGCAAAAAAAGCGTAAGATCACCCAATCTGGTGAGTTTTTATGGGTCGAAGGATTTAGGCGGGAACTTCCCGATAATGCGGATGTCTGTTCGGGATTGGTCGGAATGCGGGATTTAAGTTGGACAGCGGCGGCGATGCTCGCAGCGGCAGGCACCTGGCTCGCTGCGACGGGCACCACGCCGGCCGGCCCCGCCCTGACCGGCGTACGCTCTGGGGCCGAGCTCGACGCCTTGGAAGCCCGCGTCAGCCACGCGCCCAATGACCACACGGCGCTGGTGCAGCTGACCGATGAATACCTGTCTCAGGGTGCGCCGGGCCTCGCCGCCGCGTCCCTGGAACGCGCCCCGGAGCCAGTGAAGGAACGCGCCGTCGTCGCCGACGCCCATGCCCGCGCGCTGACCGAACTGGGCAACGCCACGGTCGCCCTCGATGCCCAAAAGAAGGCCCTGCGCGCCTGTGCTGAGCAAGGCTGCTCGCGGTCCATCGTGGCCCGGGGCGAACGCCGCCTGCGGGTGCTGTCGGAGATGGTCCGCCTCGGCGTACAAGACCACCTGCTGGAACCCAATCGCGCCCTGATCGCCTACCGCATCGCCGTACGAGAAGTCGCCTTGGAGCATTCGAGTCAATGAACCGCCGCCGGTCGGCGCGCTCGTCTCTCATTCCCGCCGCCGTCGCGGTGGCGGCGACTTTGTCGACGGCCTGCTCCGGTCTCAAACCGTTTCGCGTGAGTTCAAAGAGCGAGCCGCCCACGTCGCCGGCGTCGTTGGCCAACGGGAGCCGAACGCCGCCCATGATCCCCTTCGCCCTCGCGCGGGAAGACGACTACGTCGTGCGCATCGTTGCGGGCAAAGTGACCTGCTCCGGTACGCTGATCAGCGAGGACCAAGTGCTGACCGCGCACCACTGCGTCAGCGAGCGCAACAGCTTCGGTGAGTTCGTGGAGCACGACGTCGCTGCCAGCAGCGTGCGAGTCGAACTCGGAGGTGACGATCTGCCCTGGGGCGAAGTCGGAGTGAAAGCCATCGTCGCACCGCCCTGCGGACACGCTGCGGGCATTGGCGACATTGCGGTCCTGGTGCTCGAACGCAAGCTGATCGGCGTCGCTACGGTGACGCCGCGCCTAGACGACGGACCGCGCACTGGCGAAGCCATCGAGCCCGTCGGCTTTGGACGCTGCGCACTGAGCGCCGACGCCATTCGCCGTCGGCAGCGTGTGGGCGGCACGGTCGCCGATATCTTGGACAGCCGGTTCCGCCTGACCGCATCGATTTGCCCCGGGGATTCCGGCGGCCCCGCCATGAGCTCCAATGGCAGCGAAGTCGTCGGCGTCATCTCCCGCGCCGCCATGGACGGCAGCGAGCACACTCTCGGTCGAGCAGAGTTCACACGCCTCGCCCGCGGGCGCTCGGTATTCGCCCCCGCCAAGTTGATCGCCGAAGGCGCCAGCCCCGCCGAAGTGCCGCCAGCCGGTGGCTGCCCTGCGCCCTGAAGTGCAGCGAAAATGCCCATCGGGGCCAGCTACGCTAAGCTGAGAGCGAAAGCTCATTCATGCGAAAAGTGCTGCGCTTCCTGCTCTGGACGGCCATCATCGTCGGCGCCATCGTTGGTGTGGCCCGCGCCGTGGCGATCCGATGGTGGACGGTCCCGCTGAACGACCCGTATCTGGAAGCGTCGATTGCACCCAGTCTGCGTGGGGGAGACACGATCATTCTGTGGCGGCTGACGAAGCCAAAGTTCGGCGACCTGGTTGTCTGCCCTGAGCCCGACGCGCCCGAACGCGTGGTGATCGGGCGGATCATCGCCGAGGTCGGGGACAACGTGGCTGTCGAGGGTCAAACGGTGCAGGTCAACGATCGCGCGGCGGCGACCGAGGAGGCCTGCAATGCGCCGAAGTTTACGGTGTTGCACCCGACCACACGCTCCGAGATCGAACAGGGGTGTTCCATGGAGGTCCTCGGCGGACACCTGCACATGCGCGGAGGTGTGGGCGGACACGGATTGATGCCCCGGTCCGTGAAGACGAAGGTCGAGCCTGGCAAGGTCTTCCTGCTCAGCGACAACCGGCTACTGCCCTACGATTCTCGGGATTTCGGCCAAGTCGACGTGAACACCTGTACCGAGACGGTCGTGTTTCGCCTGGTCAGCGCCAAGGGCTTCTTCGATGTCGAGAGCCGATTGACGTTCATCCAGTAGCCCCAGAATCGTCGCCATTTCGCAGTTCTCGGTGTAGGTTCTTGCCTCTACATGGTCGAGGCGGCGCTGGAACTGGGGATCGTCTGCGGAGGGTGCGATGGGTACTGCCCGATGGGCATGGCCGCATGCCCGCGCTGTGATCGCCCTCTAGCGCTTTCTGGATCCCTTTCTGCGTCGCTCTCCAGCGCACAGAAATTGAGCGTTCCGCCTGCCGAACCGCTACAAGATCCCGAAGAAGTCACGATTGCTTACGACCCCGACGCCGGAAAACGCCCCGTTACTGCGGCTCCGGTTGAAATCGCCCGTTCCCAAGCGCCGCAAATTGATCGAGTCTCCCGGGGCACGGTCCCCGCGGAGGGTCGCGCCCCGAGCCCCCCACCCGGGCTCACCGAGGAGGAGTTGATGGACCAAGCCAGGAACTACGTTTGCGAGTCATGCATGACGCCCGTCCCGAGTGGACACAAGTTTTGTGGGCGCTGTGGCACGCCAGTTCCGGAGTACATCCTGCACCTGCAGACCAAGTTCTTCAGCGACCTGCAGGACCCGGCGAAAGCACGCCTGGTCCTGATCCGCGCCCAGGACATGGAGGGGGTGAGCTTTCACCTCAACGCAGAGCAGCACATCATCGGCCGAGACGGAGATCTGGACGGCTTCAGCGACGACGCATTCATTTCGCCGAAGCACGCCAATTTCCTCTATCGCAGCGACAAGCTCGTCGTGCGCGACGAAGGCTCGCTAAACGGCGTCTATATCCGCATCCGCGGCAGCGTCGAGATCTCGCCCGGCGACTCGTTCATCGCCGGCGAACAGCTATTCCGCGTGGATCCCACGCCGAAAGCCAGCGACGGGGCCGACCCAGAAGGCACCATGTTCTATTCGTCGCCCAAGTACCCGAGCGCGTTTCGGGTGCACCAGGTGCTCGAAGCGGGAGCACTGGGCATGACGGTTTGCGCGCGTGAAAGCGTGCTGCGCATCGGTCGCGAAGACGGGGATCTGAATTTCCCCGGCGACGTGTATATGTCCGCCAAACACTGCTCGGTCGAAGAAAACGACGGCAAGTTCACGCTCACAGACCACGACAGCCGCAACGGCACCTACGTGCGTATCAAGGCCGACCGCGAGCTCAACCAGGGCGACTACCTGTTCCTGGGCAAGAAGCTGCTGCGCGTAGAATTGACGAACTAAAGCCTAGACCCGCGGCAGGGGCCAATTTGGCTCAACCGGATTTGCGTTTGGCGCTGAAATCCACCGCCGCGCGGGCCAGGCCGGCCAGGGTCGCGATCAGCTGCTTGGGGACTTTGTTCAGCAGGGACTCGAGGTCCATGGGGCCTTCGCCACCGGGGAGCAGCATGTCGAAGAATTCTCCAAACAACGAGTACTTGCGACCTAAATCTGCGAGGCGAGCAC
The DNA here is from genome assembly GCA_937872925.1 of uncultured Myxococcales bacterium. Taxonomy (GTDB): domain Bacteria; phylum Myxococcota_A; class Polyangia; order Polyangiales; family Polyangiaceae; genus JACKEA01. The sequence goes on from CALMUT010000260.1 coordinate 32,258, forward strand.
GGATGCGGTCGGCTTCCGGGCCTTTTGCGTCGCCGAGCAAGGCCAGGCTTCGGCTCACCAAGCTGCGCTTGTCGACCACGACTCGACGCAGACGCGTGATGTACGCGCCGATGATCACATCCGGATAGGCGCCGCGAAGCGCGAAGCGATCGTGACGCGCACCCGGTTCGCGGCTGCGGGAAACGATTTCTGCCGCCTCCAGGGCCCGCAGGTTCGTGAAAATGTTGCTCTTGGAGCGCCCGAGCTCGTCGGCCAACTCGTCCATGCTGCAGGGCACGTCAGCGAGGTACAGGGCCGCGACGATCTGGCCGCCCAGACGCGTGATGCCGGGAAATGACGCGGCGACTTCCTTTCCAACGCCTTCGAGCAACGTCTTACGCGCCGCAGCGACTGGGTCCGTCTGCTTCGCCATCAACCGTGCTCGGGCGTCGCGCTGGCGGCGGCTGGGTCGGTTTGCTTCGCCATCAGCCGTCCTCAGACGTGGGACGACGTCGGCGCCGGCGTCGGCGAGGCTTGGGCGGCAACTCCGCGCGCGCGCCCATGGGCGCATCGTGGCCGGCGTTCTGATCGGCCAGCGCCAGCACTTCCAGCGCAAGGGGGTAGAGCGGCGTCTTGGAGAAGCGGCCCGTCTTGCCCGCCTGAAGCCGCGGCAAGATGGCAATCACGCGGCGTATGGCGTCGGCAATGCGCCTGGGCACGTTGAGGCGATCCACCACGGGCTCCAAGAACTCGTAAGCGGCGGACACGCGGTCGCGTTCGCCAAAGCAGGCTTCGCGGATGGGGCCGAGCAACAAGCTGGTGAACAGCACCACGTCATCGAGGGGGCGCCCGACTTCGCGGGTGCGCGCATCCACTCGCGACAGGAGCCCCCAGGTCTCCCGCGCACTTGCGTCTTCATCGGACAAATAGGCAGAAAGCTCGGGCAGCACCACGTCCAGCACGCCGGTCTCCCACGCCAGCCAAATACTGCGGTGGCAAGCGCCCCCGCGCATGAGGCGCAACACTTCCTCGAACAACCGGGGTCGCGCGGCCATAGAGAGCGTCCCGCGACACTGCACGATGGCGTCATACACGTCCGGTGAGATGCCGAAGTCGAGCCGCGCGCTGAACTTGATAGCGCGCAAGATCCGAATCGGGTCTTCTTGGAATCGAACCACCGGATCGCCGATGGTGTGCACGACGCGGCGCCGGATATCGGGCATGCCCTTGACCCAATCGAGCACCTGGCACTCTTCGATGTCATAGAAGAGCCCGTTGATGGTGAAGTCGCGTCGCTCGGCGTCCTCGTGGGCTTCGCCGAAAACGTTGTCGTTTCGAATCAGCAGATCCTCGCCGTCCCGACTGTCCTGTTCCTGGGGCGGTCGTCGGAAGGTCGCGGTTTCGATCACCTTGCCGCCGGAGAACAGCACGTGCACCAAGCGAAAACGGCGCCCGATGATGCGCGAGTTCCGAAACAGGCGACGCACGTCGTCCGGCCGAGCACTAGTCGCAACATCGAAGTCCTTTGGCGATTGGCCGACGAGAAGATCGCGCACGCAGCCGCCAACCAAGTACGCCTCGTGCCCGTGTCGAACGAGACGGCGGACCACCTTCGCGGCGTCTGGATCGATGCGCGCCTCATCGAGCTCCACGTCGTGGAGCTCGGGTTCGTGCTCGTCCGGCGGCGGCGGCGTGGCTCGGGGCGGTTTCGGCTTTGCCGAGGAGGTTGAAGAACGCGCCGCAGTAGTCGCCTCGTTGCGCGAGGCCGCCGCGTCGCCATCTTTGGGGCGGCGCGTCCGGGTCTTCGTGCGACGAGACGCTTTGCTCTTGGACTCGTCGGTATCTGTTTTCGAGCGGGACGACGGGGGAACCACGACAACCTCGGGCGCGGTCTGTGCGCCCGCCCGGCGGGGCTCGCCGAGCAATCAAGCTACTGACGGGTCGTGTAGACCACTCGCCAGCCCCGGGCAACTTGCACTTGGCCAGAGCCAGGATCCGCTGGCTGGCGAGACTATTTCTGGACGGGCCTGGGGGCCGAAGCGCGCCGCGGCGCGCCGCCGTTCGTGGCTCTGGCAGCGCGAATCGGGCGGTTTGGCTTGCCCAACCGGCTCAATGCTCGACAAACCACGCCATCCGCGCAGGCCCCGAAGCGCCCCGCGGCACTGGCCGATGCCGGACCGGGTCGGTCCGAGGTGCGCATGTCGGGGCCCTCCCAGCCCGGCAGCGATGCCGCTAACCCCGCCTCACCGTAGCGGGGGCTGGGCACCGGCAGCGCGTGGTCCGGCAGCAGTCCGGTGCCTTGCAGCGGGCGCCCGTCGGGCAACGCGAACACCATCGTCGTCAGGCGCAGCACGCCTTTGCCGGACTGGTCGTCGAAGTATTCCTGGATGCAACCCTTGCCAAAGGTACGCGCGCCCAGCACGGGACCGCGCCGATAGACCGAAAGCGCGCCGGCGATCATTTCCGCTGCACTAGCGGTGTAACCGTCCACCAGTGCCGCCACCGGTCCCGTCCAGCGCGCGTCCGGGGCTGGCGTCCATGCGCGCTGCACTTCGACCGCACCGCCGCGGCGTCGCAGTGGAAAGCTAACCGCCCCGGGCAAGAAGACACCCACCGCCGACGAAGCTCCGTCAATAGACCCACCACCGTTGCCGCGCAGATCCAGCAGCACTCCGAGCAACGGCTCGGGATCTTCCCGTGCGGCTTTCAGCCAATTCGCCAACTCCACACCCAGGCCATCGGGCACGTCCGCGATGGTGACTACGGCAATCGACCCACCCGCATAGGGCACTCGCTCGGCCTCAAAGCTCGGCCCCTCGTCCGTTGCCGGCGTGGGAACGCCGATGGGCACCGTCAGCGTCTTGAGTGCAGTGTCTTGGGCGCGCCACACGACGACCTCGCGCACGCTCTCGCCGCCCACCGGCTCGAGGCGGGACAGCTGCTCCACCTGCTCCACGCTCATGCCCACCGTCGGCACACCGCCCACCGCAAGCACAAGATCCCCAACTTCCAAGGGCGGCGTCGGTTCATCCACGACGCGCACGCCCAAGGCGCTGCGCAACATGCGGCCCCACAACCGTGGACCCAGATCCAAGCTAAAATCCCCCGCATACAGCGACCATTCTTCATCCAGGGGCGCCCACTGCCCGTGGGGGTCCACCAGGGGCACATAGGCGCGCACGGCAGCCGAAAGCACAACGGCTTGCCACTGGCGCAGGGACATCTCCGGGAAGAAGCGCCCGGGCGCCGCCGAAGCTGCGGACGAAGCGACATGCTGCCACGCGAAGGCTTTATGCCGTGCGCCCAGATCTGCAGCCAACTGTTTGGCGGGGCGCCGCACCGGATCGTCTTCGTATATAGCTTCTGAAGCAAGCAAGAAGACGCTGCGCGCGCTGGCCCCGTCCCTTGGCGCGGGCGCGTCACGGAAATGAGTGCGCAGCACGTCGACCCACGTCCGCACCGCTGCACCCAGACGCGCAGCGGCAACGCAGGTTTCTCCGTTGCGCGAAGGGGCTTCGATCTCCGCGAGCAGGGCGGCCGCCTCCTGCCGGATCCGCGCGCGAACCGGAGAATCTGGCGCGGCTGACCACAGCCCATGGGGGTCGAGCCACCCGGTCAGGGACTCGGCGAACGCTTCTGCTTTGGGCGTCTGCGCCGGTGCGGCAAGTTTGCCCTGCACTTCCGCAATGATACGTCGTGCCTCTCTGCAGCTCAGCGCGGGTGGCGCACCTGTGGGCAGCGCGAGCGCGCGTACGGAACACGACGTCTCTTCAACGTCCGCGTGTAACAGCCGCGCGCGTCTGTCGCGCTCCAACTTGGCGGGCCCCGCGACGCGTGCGGGCTCCGCCCGCACCAACAGGAGCGCGGCAAGCATCACGACACACAGGAGGAGCGGGGCGCGTTTCACGGACTGGAGACGCTATCGCGAAATGCCCGCCGGCGCCGCCATTGGGAATTTCCCTCGGGGCCGAGGGCGATGTATCCATGCACGCAGCCGGCCGCGCGGGCCGGCTTGGACTTCCGCCGTGGCTTTTCTGACCTCCGCCTCTGTCGATGCCGTCGTGCTGCTTGGCTGCCGCATCGAGGCTTCTGGCCAACCTTGCGCCGCAGGACTGCGCCGCGCGCACGCCGCAGCGGCGCACTTCCTGGATTCGGATGCGCGCTTTCTGATCACAAGCGGTGGGCGGCGCTGGTCTGGCCACGCCGAGGCGATAGCGCTAGCGCGCATCGTCGAAGCGCTCGGAGTCGAGCCTGAAGCCGTGGTCACGGAGCTGTGTAGCCTGAGCACCTTCGAGAACGCGCGCTACGTTGTCGCGGGCTTCGAACGTCTTGGGGTACGGCACGCTGCAATCGTGACGTGTGACTGGCATCTGCCTCGGGCGCTACGCTGCTTTCGTCACTTTGGCGCCAGCGTTGTCGGCGTGGGCGCACCTTCTCCACCCAAAGGCCCCCTGCGGCGTGGTTTGCGATCTGTGCGGGAACATTTGAGCTTCGCCCTGGACCGAACGGCAACCCTTGGGCTACAGGCGCAGCGGTGAGGGTAGGGACGCTGTATGCACTGAGTCTCGTGACTCTGCTGACAGGCTGCGACAGTTGCCGGGGCAAAACGACGGGCGGCACCCAGGCCAGCGCCAGCGCTTCGGCCAGCGCCATACCCGGAGCCTCCGCAAGCCGGGCACCGACGACGATTCTACGCGCAGAGCATATGCGTCAGACCTCGGCGCTTTCCCCCGACTTGCTGAGCAGCCGCGACGTGGTGCAGCGCCGCAAAGTGGCACGCGCGCTCGCGCGGATCGCCGACGACAAGGCCCTCGATCTTCTGGCAAAGATGCTGGCTGACGAAGACGGAGCGGTGCTGAGTTGGGCGGCCTACGGCTTGGGTTATGGCTGCAAAGGACGGGAAATTGCCACGGTACGCGCTTTGGTGCAGCGGGCCGCATCCCTGGCGGCGGACCCAATGCGCGACGCCCCGCAGCCGCCGCTATTCGATCCGGTCACAGCCCTGGCCGATGCCCTTGGGCGCTGTGGCAGCCAAGAAGCCGAAGCCACGTTGCGCACTTGGCTCACTGGCCCCAAGCCCCGCGCCGAGGCGGCCGCACTGGCTCTGGGACGCCTTGCGTCGAAACACAAGCGGCTCGACGACGCTTCCATCGTTGCGCTGCTCAACGCGGCTAGCGATCCCGATGCCCCACTGACCCATGCCCTGTTCGCGTTTTCGCGTTTGGGCCCGCTGCCAGAACCCGTGGAGAATCGTCTGCGCGACGTGGCCCGGGGCGCTCTCGACAAGCGCGGCGACGCGCGCTCCTTCGCCGTGCGCAGCTTAGGGCGCGCGGGGGACGCTGCGACGGCGGATCTGGAAAAGCTCGCGCTGCGCTCAGATCTGCCATCGAGCGAGCGCGCGGACGCTGCTCGGGATCTAGGCAAGCGCGCAGCCGACAGCGAAGCCTTGGTGCGAGTATTAGACGCGCTCAGCACGCCGGAGCGCCTGACTGAAGCCGCGCTGATGAGCGAGCACTGGGGGATCTTGATCACCGCACTGGAAGCGATGAACTCGCCGCCAAAAGAAGCCACCGAAGTCTTGTCACGCCTCGAAGCGCTGCCGCTTCCCGGCGAGAAGGCGAAACACCGGCGGCGGGTGGAGATCTTGCGCTGTACTGCCGCCGCGGCCCGCGCCGGGCAAAACCACCGCTACGAAAAGCTGGTGCAGTGTCAGCCTGGCGAAGACGCGCCCATCCGGGACCTTGCGGTGCTGAAAGTCCTCGAGCGCGGCAAGCTCCAAGGAGCGCGCGAACAGGCGTGGTTTGCCCTGTCAAACTCAAAGCAGCCGCGCGTGCGCCAGGCCGCACTGCAGCTACTCAGCGGCCATCCCGAAGTCCGTCGTGCCCATACCGTATTGGCCGCGGCCCTCGAGGCGGACCAAGACGGCACCGTGGCAACGGCCGCCCAAATCCTCAGCGCCTACCCCGCGCGGGCGTCGGCATTGCCGGCGCGCGCAGCGGAAGGCTCTGACGAAGCGCCGCGCGATGTGGCGCCCCACGCCGACGTGGTCGAAGCGTTGCAGCGCGCCTTCACCAAGCAGCGTGCTCCCGACGCAACGGAGATCCGTCAAAGCCTGATCGCCGCCGCAGGCGCTTTACAGCTGATGCGCCTCAAGCCGGAGATCGAGAAAGACTGCAAGAGCTCCGCGCCGACGCTGCGAGCCGCAGCAGAGAAAGCGCTGCAGTTACTCGGAGATCGCAACAAGCGCTGCCAGACTGCGAGCCCCGGCGTCGCGCCCGCAGAGCTTGACGCCCTGCGTTCCGGCGCGATCCAGATCCGCTTGGACACGGACGTGGGGCCGCTGAACTTGACCCTCGATGCAGACATCGCGCCCGTGACGGTCACGCGCATCGCGAGCCTGGTCGAGGCAGGCTTCTACGACGGCATCCTCTTCCACCGCGTCGTGCCCGGTTTCGTGGTGCAGTTTGGCGACCCGGGTGCGGATGGATTCGGCGGCGCTGCGCGGGACGCACTGCGCTGTGAGACGTCCCCGGTCGCTTTCGATGCCCTCTCCGTGGGCATGGCGCTTTCGGGCCGAGATACGGGCTCCAGCCAGCTGTTTGTCACCCTGGGCCCCTCCCCCCCGGTGGGGGGGGCCGACGCGGGGGGGGGGCGGGGGGAGGGGAAGGGGCGGGCGCCACCCGAGGGGGCCCGCATCCACAAAGCCCAGCCCCGCCGCTGAGAGGACCGGGCCACGGAATGGCCGCGCGGTGACGGCGCGATGGGCCACGCAATGGAGTAGAGTGCCGCCCGTGCTTCTCGTCGTCGACATAGGCAATACGAACGTCGTTTTTGGGATCTACGACGACCGTCAGCTCGTGCGCACCTTTCGGTTCTCCACCGTACGCGGCCGCACCGCCGACGAGCACGGCGTGCTGCTGCACCAGATGCTCACGTTGCATGGGCTCGACACCAAACGCGTTGAGTCCGCAATCCTGGCAAGCGTAGTCCCACCGCTGACTGACGTCATGGCCCTCGCCATCCAACACGTCTTCGGTCACGGTCCATTGATCGTCAGCCCGGGCCTGGATACCGGCATCACTGTCGTCTACGACAATCCGAAGGACGTCGGCGCGGACCGCATCGTCAACGCCGTGGCGGCGTACGATCGCGTGCACGCAGGAGTGATCGTGGTGGACTTCGGCACGGCCACCACCTTTGACTGCGTCTCGCCAAAAGCCGAGTACCTTGGAGGCGTGATCGTGCCCGGCATTCAGGTGAGCCTGGACGCTCTGCTCGGCAACGCCGCCAAGCTAACGCGTATCGAGATCGCCGAAGCACCCCGCGTGGTGGGCCAGAACACGACCCACGCGATCCAATCCGGCGTCGTCAACGGCTACGCCTCCCTGGTCGACGGCCTGGTCGACAAGATCACCGCCGAGCTGGGGTTCCCCTGCGACGTCATTGCCACCGGGGGGCTCGCGGCGTTGATTTCGCGACATACGCGTTCGGTGCAGTCCGTTGACGAGCATTTGACCCTCGACGGTCTGCGCATCCTGCACGCGCGCAACAGCACGCGCGGGCAAACCCAGGCGAGCTAGCGCCCGTGCGACGGCTTTCGGTCATCGCCGGCGCGCTACTGCTCTTGCTGCTGCTATCCGTCGTTTCTGCGGTCAGTTTCGGCGCCCACGCCATCGATGTGGGCCGCGCCATCGACGACCCGAACAGCCTGGACGGAGTGATCCTGTGGAGCGCGCGGGCGCCGCGGGTCCTATTGGCGGCGTTGGCGGGGGGCGCGCTGGCGGTCGTGGGCGTTGCTTTCCAGGCGTTGCTACGCAACCCCCTGGCCGACCCCTACGTTCTGGGCGTCTCCGGGGGCGCCGCCGCGGGCGCCACGTTGGCCATCGTTGCCGGCGCGAGCGCCTTCACGCTACTGGGCGCCGCAGTCGTGCCTGCCGCCGCCATGGTGGGCGGGCTGTTTGCGACCTTGCTGGTCTACGCCATCGCACGCGCCGGCGGCGAAGTGAGCGGCACGACGATCGTGCTCGCTGGAGTGATCGTCAACGCCACCTTCGCGAGTCTGATCACATTCATCAAGACCCTGGTCAGCGCATCCAAAGCCCAAGAGTTGCTGTTTTGGCTGATGGGCTTTTTGGATGTGCCGTCCACCGCGCAGCTGATCGCGTGTGCCATCTGGGTGGCCCTGGGCATCACGATGATCGTGCTCGACGCGGGCCGCCTCAATATCTTGTCCCTGGGCCGCGAACCCGCGCAGCACCTTGGCATCAACGTCCGAAACTTGGAGCGGCGAGTCTTCTTCGCCGCATCAGCGGTCACCGGCGCCATCGTGAGCTTGACGGGCCTGATCGGCTTCGTGGGACTGATCGTGCCGCATGCCGCCCGCCGCATGCTCGGCCCCGATCACCGCAGCCTGATCCCCGCAGCCATGTTGCTGGGCGCGTCCACGCTGGTATTTTGCGATCTGGCTGCGCGGGTGGCGTTTCACTACCTCGGCACAGAGCCTCCCGTGGGCGCCGTCACCGCCCTGGTGGGCGGCCCGCTGTTCCTCGTGATCTTGTACCGGACGCGTGTGCGCGGCGCCGTGTGAGTTGAAGCGCGTACCCGACCGATGTGCCTCCGCAGACTGGCTTGCTCGACCGTCTCATGCCCGTTCGGCTGTTCTCAGACCAACCAAACTTGGTAGGTGGGTTTTCCGAGGCGTCTGCCAGAGCCGCTCGACATACCTTCGCAACACCACTCGAGCTGCAGCTGGGCGGGAGTGCGTCCCCTGTCCGCCGCGCGGGTCCTGATTCGAAGTCCACCCGAACGCGCAGCCCGTCCCGAAACTACCAGGTCACGAACGTGACGGGCCCGGCAATGGCTGCTGCACTGGCGGCGGCCTGACACTCGACGCTGACGAATGGTGTCTTCTTCGTCCACGAGCCATCGTCGAGGGTCACACGTCGATCGGCGATGTCGGCCTGATACAGGTCGCCCACGCCCGAGGCCGTGCCGACCGATGCCCAAACGTCGAGCCCGTAGCGGACAGCGCGCACCGCAGCCAGCTGAAACAGGGTCGCGCCCGGGTACTTTTGCTCGGCGATCCCGGCATCGCAGGGCACATCCACGCTTGCGGGCGACGTGACAACGGTCGGTACTACGAAGGTGACCTTGTCCTCAGGCGCGCCACACATCACGGCCACGGATCCGTCCCGCAAGAACATCTGCCCCGGGCGTTGGTCATAGAACTCGGTGTCGCCGCTGTTGCTGGTGTACACGAACGCTGGCGTGTTTTGGTGCACGAGCGCGTGCACCGCCGACAGCTCGGCGACGGACTTGCCAGGAAATGCGTGTTCGGCGAACGTCCGCGGCTGCGTCCCCACATAGTAGCTGGAGGAGCACGTTGCTTCGAAGGTTTCGACCGGTATGGCTTTCGGCACGTGCCAGGTCACCTCGCGATTGCCCGCGATGCTGACGCCACCAACGGGCGCGCAGCTGTCCAGCCCCACGGCGCCGCCCGCAATGAACGTGGGTGAACGCCCTTGGTAGCAGCACGGCGCGTTGTCACCCGAAACGATGCGGACGAAGGGGTGTGCGAAGGCGAGCTCGTTCAGCGTTCGCCCCGGCAGGAGCAGCCGGTTGTCGTTGAGTTTGCAGACCTGCTCATACAGCTGCACACCGCTCCCTGCTTCGGCGTCGGCAGCGTCCTGACTGGCGTCCGGCAGCGCCGCATCGCCAGGCACGCCGCCACCTCCATCGTTGCCGCCGCTTGCTCCGACCCCACCGCCGCCACCGCCGCCGCTGCTACCGCCGGAACCACAAGCGATGGCCGCGAGTGCAAAGGCGGTCAACACGCGAGTGTTCATACTTCAAGGGTACCGGTTCCACACTCGCCGCGCCACGGATCACCTGCGCAAAGCGGCCCGTTGTCGATCAGTGCACTTGCCGGACGTGACGATGTTGAAGGTGCGCAAATGCGACGCTTTCGCAGTCTGAAAGTGGGGTGGCCAGCACGCGATGGCGAAAACCAAGACCTTTCATTTCGCATGCCGTGGTTGGTTCGAGAGCGAGCTCTTCACCAGCACGGCGTCCGCCCAATACGCGCCGGTCCCGCCGCTCGGCAAAATGTCGTAGGTGCGCGCAGCGTCCAGTTCGATGCGTTCGACACGAAGCACTTCGGCGCCGTCCACCCGATCGCCGCTTCGGAGATCGCCAAAAACTCGACCGTCGGTCAGAGGGTGTCCCGCGGACGCCGCGACGCGCCGTCCATCGGTCAGATAGAAACGTACCAGCTGGTGATGTTTCGGTGCGAGGACAGAGCCGACGTGCTCGATCACGCCAACCACTCGGCGACCTCGGTCGTCGAGGGTCCAAACCTGCATGCCCGTGCGCAGCGCGCTCACCTTGCGCGCGCCATCTGGCGTTGCGATCTGGGCGCCGCCGGGCAGGCAAATCGGGCAGCCGTATTGTTTCCGACTCTTGGCGTCTTCCTGGCTGAGCCAAGAGAAGCCGGGTGCGGGGTCACCTTCCTGGGCGACCGGTGGGCCGCAGTCTTGGACGCACTCGTGACCGGGACTGGGCGCGGGCCCCTGGCAATTCCCGTTTGCGACGGGCGCGGTCGGCACGGGGCCCGGCGTCGGCGTGATTGTTGGCTCAGGCGCCGGCGTCGTGGACCCGGAGCCAGGTCCAGCTCCCGCGCAAGCGGACAGCGCAACGACACCAACGACACGCAAGAGCACGGCACAACGGCGCATGCACCACACGCTATCAAATGGTCGTTTGGCTCGCTATGCGGGAGCTGGGTGTAATGGGCAGCGGGGCTCGGCGTCAGCGGGATAGATGGGCCCAACTTCTCGGAGCCCAAAGGAGAACGCGACCATGTCCAATACTGAAACCAACGCTGCCTGTTGCCCCTGCGACAAAACCGGCTGCGAATGCGTCCCTCGCCCCCAGGAGCCGGCACGGGAGCGCGGCTGCTGCTGCGGTCCCCTGTGCCAGTGCGGACCGGCGTGCCGCTGCCCAAGCGGGTGCGGCTGCTGAGGGCACCGAAATCCCGCCCCGGCGCTGTAATGCCGGGGCGGGGCGTGCGTCAGCTCAGTACGGACCCCAAAAGGAGACGGACGATGTGTGATGAAAGCTCGAATCGAACCTGCACGCCCCCCCTGGCATGGCGACGATTTCGCCCCGGACCCAGCGTGTGCCCTTGCGGACCGGGCTGCCCCTGCGGGGTGCGCTGCCGCTGCCCCGACGGCTGCGTGACCACGCCCTCCGAAACCGCCGAAGGGGCCCAGTGGGCGTGACGGTGGCCACCGCGAGCTCGGTTAAGATGGACGCCATGGCCGAGACGCCGGCAAACGCCTCCTCTTCCGACGCGGCGCAGGACACCGTTCGCAAGCTCGTCGCGGAGCACCGCCGCTTCTTGGCGTTCCTCGAACGGCGCCTGGGCGACCGCGCCCTGGCCGAAGACGTCTTGCATCACGCGTTCGTGCGCACTTTGGAGCGGGGTGGGGAGCTCAGGGATTCGGAGTCGGCGGTGGCTTGGTTCTACCGCATGCTGCGCAATGCGGTCACGGACCATCACCGCCGCAGCGGCGCCGCGCGGCGTGCGCTGGGCGCCTTCGAGCGCGAACTCGCGACCACAACGGAGGGCGGAGGTGAGCTACGTGAAAGCGTGTGCGAGTGTATTTTTGAACTAGCGAGCACGCTGAAGCCGGAATACGCGCTAGCGCTCACGCGGGTCGAAGTCGACGGGCTCGCGGTCAAGGAGTTTGCCAACGAGCTGGGCATCACGGCGAACGCAGCGGGCGTGCGAGTGTTTCGTGCACGCGAGGCACTACGTCGGCGACTCAAGGAGTGCTGCGGCAGCTGTGCCGAACACGGCTGCGTGGAGTGCCATTGCAAGGTGTGAGGTGGACTTTGCGGACCGCACGCGTGTGCGCGGCGCCGTGTGAGTCCACGGGCCGCGCACTTGTGTGTAAAGCGCGATGCTTTACTTCTCGTAGAGCTGCGCTGCGGCGATGCCAGCGCCGCCCGCAACCTCGACCACCATCTTGACGGGCAGGCCGAAGGGCGCGGGGTTCTTGTAACAGTTCGGCTTCTTGCCGAGCACCGCTTGGGGACCGGTGCCTTGGTCTTGCGCCAACACCATCGCGGATCCGGGGATCGGCGTGACGGCAACGAACTTGACGTTCACTTCCGAGATCGGCGGGAGGCCTGACGCGACCACCGTGTAGCACTTGCCGGCGTTGAGCTGGATCTGAGTTTCGAGGGTCTGGCCTTGCTGGAAGTTACCCACCAGGGCCGAGCCAACGGGCTTGGCACCAGGCATGGCCTCTGCGGTCGCCATTTGGTTCAGGATCTGCGTCGCGGCCGCGCCCAGAGACGGGTCCATCGGCGTGGCAGCGCCACCACCGGAAGGCTGTGTTCCGGGCATCGGGGCAGTCGTCGGCTGAGTGGTGGGCTGCGGCGCGGGCTGCTGCTGATAGCCCCCAGGCTGCTGCTGATAGCCACCGGGCTGCTGTTGATAACCACCGGGCTGCTGCTGATACCCGCCGGGCTGCTGCTGGTAGCCAGCCTGCTGGTACTGGGCGTCTTGGCCCTCATCCTTTTTCTTGCAGCCGACAACCGTCGTCAACACCAGGCAACCTACGACACCAAGGATCAAACTTCGCATGACTCGCAACTCCAATGATTCGTTCTAGTTTCTCAACGCGGATAGGCGCCTCGCGCTTACGCGACAAAATGCACATGGTGTGCGGGCGGAAGGCTACCTTTAGACGGCGTGGGTGGTCCAGGGCGTCAATTTCTCTGCCGGGCAGCGAGCGCCGACTCGTGCGCAGAGTCGCCGACCTGTGTCATAACAGCTTAGAATCGTTGAGTATTTATGACTGGCGCTTAAATGCGGCGGGCTGGACCGGGCCCGCCCCCGTGATAGATCGACAGCTGCGTGCGCATCGCTCTGGTCACAGACGTGCATTTTGGGCCTCTCGCCTACTTCGACGGCAAACTCCGAAAGCTGTCACATCGGGCGGCAGATCTGACTGCCGAGTTCGTCCGTGCGGCGCGCGCTGCGGGCGCCGAGCTGATCGTGAACCTAGGCGACGTCGTCGAAGACGAATCCCGGGAAGCGGATCACGCACGCTACGCTGAGTTCACGAGCTTGCTTGAGGGAAGCGAGTTGCCGGTGCTGCACGTCGCAGGCAACCACGACCAAATCTTTCTGAGCGACGCCGACTTGGCTGGACTTTGGGGCCGTGACGGCGCGCTGCACTATTTCGAAGACATCGGCGGCTTGCGCTTCGTCGTGCTGAACACCCTCGAGACCAAGGACGTCTGCGTGCGCCTTCCCCAGGCACAGCTAGACTGGGTCGCAGCTGTATTGCGAGACTCGCCCCATCCAGTCGTCGTGCTGATGCACCATCCCGCCGGCGAAATGGACCTGCGCGGCAATCGCTGGTTCGAGAAGGCGCCGCACATTTGCCGAGTCGCCGAGCGCCGGGAGCTGCGCAACATTCTGATCCAAAGCGAGAAGGTGTTGTGCGTGTTCAACGGGCACGCGCACTGGAACTACGCCGAGGTCTTCGATCAGGTCCCCTTTGTCACGCTGCAAAGTCTCACGGAGAATCTGGATGACGACGCGCCGGGACGGCCTGCCGCAGCTTGGGCGTTGTGCGACATCACGAAAGCGGCGGTGCTGCTAGAAGTGCACGGCGAAGAGCCCAGCAGACTGCGCGTGCCCCGCAAGTCCGGCTGACGGAGAGCTCCCGGGCTTTTCGCCTGCCAACAGCGTCGGCGTCAGCGCGAGCTGGGCTCAGCTGCGCCGCTTCGCGCCCGTTTTCTTCTTCTTCTTCTTCTTCGCAGACTTGGGCGACCCGCTCGCTCTAGGCGACCCGCTCGCTTTGGGCGACCCGCTGGCTTTGGGCGATCCGCTGGCTTTGCCCGCCTGGATCTCGCTATCGGACTTTCGCTGCGAGACAGGACGCACGTCCGAATGCTCGTCGTCTGCGTCTTCGTCGCCTGCGTCTTCGTCGCCTGCGTCTTCGTCGTCTGCGTCGTCTGCGTCGTCGTCGCCTGCGTCTTCGTCGTCGGCGTCGGCGTCATCCTTGGAGATCTTGGAGACCTTGGAGACCTTGGAGCGCGGGGTCTTCTTGGACGGCTTCGGTTCCTCGGGCAAGGAGCGTTCCCCGGCGTCGTCTTCGTCCTCGTCTTCGTCCTCGTCTTCGTCGTAATCCGTCGCCCCCTCGCCAAGCGCCATGGCAGCCTCGGGGTTTTTCTTGGCAGCCTCGAACAGAGCGCCCCAGACCAAGGCGGCTGCCACTCCGGTGCTGAGGCCGATCCACTGAGACGTCGACAGCTGCACCGCGGTGCCCTGGGCGAAGCTTGCCGGCTTGAGCAGAAAGAAGAGCACCGGTGCCGGCAGCAGCGCGGCAACCTGCGCGATGCGCCGCGGCGTGTCTTTTGCGATGGAACGCGCTGGACCAAACGCAAAAGCGAGACCAAATGCCAGCGCCGTCCCAGGCAACACGACGTGTTCGCCCAAGTATGGCCCAAAGGTGCCGCGCTCCAGATCATCCCGCAGCACTTCCAGAGCGAAGCGCAGCGCGCCGTAGCCTGCGGTGAAGGCCAAGAAGACTTGGCCACGGAAGCGCTGGTGCTTTCTCGCGGCGAATACCAGCGCTAGCAGCAGCAGCCCTGCGCCGACTTCGTACAGCTGCGTGGGATGCACCGGCAGCGACGCGCTGGTGTCCGCAGAGAGCCCGCGCTGATTGACATGCTGGATCCACGCGGGTGAACCCGTTCCTTCAAGCGCAGTGCCGTCGGCCCACTTTGGAAACGTGCCGATGGTCTTGAGCCAACTCGGCGCCGAATCCGAGAGCGGTTTGCCGAAATCGCAACCGTATAGGTAGCAACCCAGCCGCGTGATCACGAGGCCCGCGGCCAAACTAGGCACGGCAACATCCGCCCAGGGCAGCAACCGGATGCGGTGCCGGTACAGAAAGCCCCAAGAACCAAGGAAGCCCCCCAAGAATCCGCCGTAGGCAACCAAGCCACCTCGGCGCAGTGCGAACAGGTCGTTGAAGGACGAGAACTCGTCCATGTTCGTCACCACATACAGCAGACGCGCGCCGATCAGTGCCGCGACGGCGGTGACGAAGTAGCAATTGGCCATCACCTCTCGGGGCAAACCATCTTTGCTGGCCAAGCCGAGGGTCAGATACCAGCCCACGATAATGGACAGGCACAGCATCGCGCCGTAGGAATACACGGGCAGCGGCGTGAGGGTGTACACCTCCCCACGGAAGTTGAAGGCGGCGAAGCCAGCGCCAACCGCCGCCGCCACGCCGATGACGAGCAGGTCGGTGGCGCGCTTGCGATAGCCAAAGAGCGCGAGCAAGACGCCGACCGCCGCCAGCGCAAGCAGCGCGGGGAACAGGGGGATCGTCCAGCCCGGCAGGGGGATGCTAAACAAGATGGGGTGCATGGGGCGCGGCCTTTATAGCGCAGGCTCAAATCTCCGCATCGCTCCGAGGCGGATGCCGACTCGGGCGCGATGAGTTAGCATGCCCAGGTGCTCAAACTGGCCCTAACTTCAATGCTCGCCTTGGCAATCGCGGGATGCGTACCCGACGAAGCGGCAAAGGAAAAGGGAAAACCGGCCCCCGCGCCGACGCCCGTTCCACCGGCCCCGCCACCACCGCCCCCCACGCCCGTGGCACCACCGCCGGCGGCAAACCCCGCGGCCAGTGGGTCGACGGCACCCGCGCCGAGTGCCGCCGCGCCCGCGAAGGACGACGCGCTGCTCACCGCACCCTTCGCGGACTTCTTCGACCGGCAGGAGCTGGGCGACGACTGGCGCACCACCTCAAACGTGTGGCGCATCACCGACGGCAAGCTCTGCGGCCGCGGGGCGCGCAACCACGGCGTATGGTTGAAACGCCGCTTGCCCACCAACGCACGCATCGAGCTCGACGCCACCAGCGCTTCCGCAGACGGCGACATCAAGCTCGAAGTGTGGGGAGACGGGCGCAGCCACGCGACGGGCGTTTCCTACACGAACGCCACTAGCTACGTGGTGATTTTTGGCGGCTGGAAGAACCAGTTTCACGTCCTGGCCCGCATCGACGAGCACGCCAAGGACCGGCCCGAGGTACGCATCGATCCGGACAATCAGGACGTTCGCGCCCGAAAGGTGGAGCCCAATCGCAGCTACCACTTCAAAATTGAACGGATCGATGGAAAGACCGTTCGTTGGTTTGTGGATGACATCGAAATCCTCACTTACCCCGATCCCCAACCCATGAAAGGCGCGGGGCATGAACATATGGGGTTCAACAACTGGGAAGTTCCCGTCTGTTTCGACAATCTCAAGATCGCGCCTTTGCCTGGGAAGTGAGCAGTGTGAACGAGGCCGAACCAGACATTGATCAGGAGCTCGACGAGCTCGAGACACGCCTGGAACGGTTGCGGTCGCTGTACGAGCAGTATTTCCTCGGCATCGAGAAGATCGAACCCAACATCGCCCGCAAAGACGTCGACAGACGCATTTGGACCCTACGCCGCATGAAGTTCCGCAACACCGCGAAGCGGTTCAAGTTGCAGACCATCGTCATGCGCTACAACACCTACCAGCAGTACTGGCAGCGCATTTGTCGAGAAATCGAGAACGGAACCTACCGCCGCCACCTGATCAAGGCCGAAAAGCGCGCCGGCATGACTGGGCCACTGACCATCGCGGCGCGCAAACGCCTGGGCATGTTCGCCAAAGGCGCGGAAGCCGTCGCGGAACGCGAGCGGGCCCAAGACGCAAAGCGCAGCGCGGAAGACGACATGGCTGCGCTGATGGACCAACCGCAAAGCGCGCTAGACAACGCGATGAAGGCACTCGACGACGTCTTCGCGGGAAAGGCCGAACCGCAGCGCAGCAAGACGAGCGCCGCGGCGCCAGAGCGGCCCCCTGCTTCATCCCGTCGCCCGCAAAGAGAACCCGCCAAGAAGCTCGGCAAGCTGAGTCTAGATTTCGGCCTCGACGGATTGGGGGGCACCGGACGCACCCAGCCCACGCGACAAGAACGCCCGGAGCCAAAGTCGCCAGCAACGCCAGCGCAGCGAACCGCACCCAAGCCCGTCCGCCCCGCAACGCAACCCGGCCCTCCACCGGGAGGCGTGCATCGACCCGCAGCAGTGCCGTCCCAGGCCGCGGCCACCCGTGCTCCGGCCGTTGCCACCAAGCCTGGTGTCGGCACGGGCCCCGGCATCGGTCGTCCTCCGCCTCCGGCAACGCGCGCTCCGGCGGCCACGCGCCCTGGCGACGCTCCGCCCTCGGGCCCTGGGGCACCGCTCCTTCCTCCCCCGGCCCCGGCACGGGCCCCGCGACCGCCTCTCGCCCGACCTGCCGCGCCAGCTCGACCCCCGGCGCCTCAGCGGCCTCCAGTGCGTGCCGCGGCGGCGGACGCGGCAGTCAGCGACCAGCGAGTGCGCGAAATCCACGCCCGACTCGTCGACGCAAAGCGTCAAACCAACGATGCGAAGTCTGTCAGCGTGGACGGGCTGGCTCGGAGCCTACGGGCGACTGAGGCGCAGCTGCGCCAGAAGCACGGAAATCGCAAAATCGACTTCGACGTGGTGATCAAAGACGGCAAGGCGCTGCTGAAACCAACGGTAAAATAGCCGTCAACGTGCCGCGCCGCTGCGCGAGCCCACGGAACGCGGTCCAGAATGCCGCGCCTGGACGATCATGTCGTCCTCGCAGAAAAGAATAGCGCAAGAAGTGCGTCCCAATTCCCGCAGGCGGCTGCAAAGCTCGACTAGCTCCTCGTCCCAATCCACCACATCGCCCTCGGTCGCTTGGAGCGTAGCGTTGTCGTAGCGGCAGTTGTCGAGTGCTACCCATTTGCCCTTAAGTTCCTCCGCATCGCAGAGTTCGGGCCAGGTCATCCTGGACTTCATGTGCATTCTTTCCTCGAGGTGGACAGTCTTTCCCGCGATTTGTCGTCGACCGCAATGTGACGAAGGCTAAGTGCTGGAGCTCCCCTCAGAGCGACCTCAAGGCTAGACCCCGTTGCCTGAATCGGTCAAGCACACACCCGCATACCTGAGCCCTACAAACCTCGTATCAGGCTGAAAACACTAAGTTATATTAGATCGGCCAAGGGGCCGGCCGTGCCGAGGATCCAGCGAGATCACATGGCGTCCGCTGTAGCCCGCCGAGGCCCGGATGGGGACGCCGAGCGCGTGGGAAGCGGTTTCTTTGGGTCGTGGCGGTGGGGCGGCCGTGGTGCGCTCATCTCGAGCGGGTGCATGGGGCGCGACCCGCCCTGTCCGAAAGGCGGACCCGCCCTGTCCGCGGCGGCTAACGCTACTTGCAGGAAGTGCCGGTCAGCGCGGATTCCAAAGCGCCTGAGCCCGCGCCCATGCTGCGCGCCGCATTCTGGATCGCCTTGGCTTGGGCGCAGTTGCCGTTGCGAGCTGCGCTTTGTGCGGCCCGCGCGGCGTTGCCACGCGCTCGCTTCTGGCACGTCGACTTCAGGGCAGGATCGGAACAGTTGCGCATCGCCGCTGCCGCAGCCGGAATGTTGCCGGACTGGGCCGCAGAGATACACGCCTGGCAGCTGTCGGCGGTGGGTTTGGGCGTCGGGGTGGGCGTCGGGGTCGGGGTCGGGGTCGGCTTCGGCTTTGGAGTCGTGTCGGGAGTTTCGCCGGTCCCGGTGGCTTCCGGGGCGCCACTTCCCGCGGTCGCAGCGGTGTCGATCTGCGGCGCAATCGTAGTCTGCCCCGAGGTGCTCGTGAACGGATTCGTGAGCGGCTGGTCTTCGTCGGTCGACGGCTTCATTTGCTTGGCCACCACGACCACGATGCCGATCAACAGGATGCCGCCGACAGCCGCCAGGGCGACGATGAGGCCTTTGCCACCACCGCCACCACCGCGCTGTTGTGGTGCTGGCGCGGGGATGTGCGGCGCAGGGTGCACGCCCGGGGGCGCCGCGGGCGCATGGGCCTGCGCAACCGGCGGCGAGACGGGACCCGCCGACCCTGCCATGGCTGCAAAGTCCGGCGCGGCTGCCATCGCTGCAGTGCCAGCCTTGGCCGGATCTTGAGAACCGGCGGGTTCATCCACGGTGATGCCGCCGCCCCCCGAGAGCTCAGCGAAGAACTCTTTGGCGCTGTCCTGGCGGCTTTCCCGCTCCTTGGCCAAGGCGCGGAGGATCGCAGCGCGCAACGCTTCAGGGATCGCCGACGTGGGCGCAGTGACCTCAAAGGGCAGCGGCTGCGCGGTCATGTGCTGGGTCGCCCACTGCCATGGCGTGTCCGCCTCGAAGGGCAGTTTTCCAGTGAGCATCTCGTAAGCCATCACGCCGAGGGAATAGATGTCGCTGCGCAGGTCGAGCGCTTTGCCCGTGAACTGCTCGGGGCTCATATACGGCGGAGTGCCCAGCACCATGCCCTGCTGGGTGAGCTTCTGCTCCTTCTGCGCGTCCGCCGACTCGCTGCGTGCAGCGATACCGAAGTCCAATACCTTGACGAAGTCTTTCTCGCCGGCCCGCTCGGTCAGGATCACGTTCTCGGGTTTGAGATCGCGATGGATGATGCCTTGGTCGTGCGCTTCTTCCAAAGCACCGCAGACCTGCTTCATGATCTTCAAGACTCGGTCAGCGCTGATCGGACCGCGCTTCTCGATGGTGTCGCTCAGGGGCTCGCCTTTGACGAACTCCATGGCGATGTACAGCGTGCCGTCCGCCGTCGAGCCAAAGTCGAAAAACTTGATGGTGTTGGGGTGTTCCAGTTGTGCGACGGTTCCGCACTCACGATGGAATCGCGCCAGCACGGACGGATCCTTGGACAGATGGCTGTGCAAGGTCTTGATGGCAACCTTGCGCACGGTAGAGCCCATCTGCTGCTCGCCGATGTAGACGATGCCCATGCCACCTTCGCCGAGCACCCCGGTCACGCGGTAGCGACCTCCGATGATTTGGCCGATCAGCGCGTCTTCCGCGGCGGACTCGTCCGTGGGCACGAGTGCCCCGCAACTTGCGCAGAAACGCGCCCCGTCAATGTTCGCGTGACCGCACGCCTCGCAGTTCATTTCGGCGGTAGAGTGGCACGAAGGCCCACCAAAACGCCACCTTCGTGAAACCCGCCCAAATCGTCGGCGCTGCCCGACGCTATGCGCCGCCGTCCGCGGCGCTTTCCCCGTCCGCTCCCTGTCCCGCATCGCGCTCTGGACGGGGTTTGGAGGCCTGGTGCGGTGGCAACGGCGCATCCGGAGGCCACGGCAGCTCCTCAACCTTGCCCGTCGCGCGGTCCAGGATCAGCGCCCGAGTGGCTCTCCGACTGTCGGGCACCAGCAGCTTGCGCTGCACCGTGGCGCCTGCAGCAAAGGTCGGCGGCTGCTTCAGGGGGCGCCGGCGGCCGGCCAGCTCTTCGGAACCGAGTAGCGGGAAGTCGAATCGCACGCGCTCGATCAGTTCGCGACCGATCCAGAGCTCGATGGCAAAGCGGCCCATATTCCGCGACGTCGGAATGGGCTTCTTAAAATCGATGCGCTTCACGGAGAGCACCTTGAGCGCGCCGCGGTCGTACTCAAGCACGTACTCCCACTGCACTGCTTCCTTCAGCGCTTCCGGGTCCGGCTGCGCATTGGGTGGCTCGGGCACGGGGGTCCGTACCACTCCGCCTTCGGCGCTGGGCGGCTCGCTGGCGCCGGCGTCTTGCGGGGTACCTTCCGCCAAACGCGCCGGCATGGTCACTCCGGGTCCCTGAGTGTTGTCGTAGCGGGCGCCAGCACACGCGGCGACGGCGCCGAAAGCGACGAGCGGGAGCAGGAACCCAGGACGAAACCTCACCTCGCCGGCTTAGCGCAGACCGCGTGCGTGCGTCGAGAGCGACTCATCTGGCCGCGGCACCGAAGGCAGAAAGTGCGGCACTCTGCCCGCCCAGATCCCGCCAGCACTGCAAGAACTCCGGCGGGAGTTCGGCACGCGCGCAGAAGGGCGCCCCGTCCGAGGCGGGCAGCTCGATTTCGAACGCGTGCAAGAGCACGCGACCCAGCTCCCGCACGCGCCCGTCCGCCGCCACCAGAGTGGCGGGGCCCCCATAGCGCCGATCCCCAAACAGCGGCACCCCAGCCGCAGCCGCATGCGCACGCAGCTGATGCGTCCGACCCGTGACAGGCTCCAGCAGCAATAGGCTGGCGTTGGAGGTCTTCGTGGTGGCCAAAGCAGTGACCCGGGTGGCCGCCGGCTTGCCACGAACCGGGGACGACCATGTTGCGCCTTCGTGCATCGCGCCGCTGGCGATTGCGAGGTACCGACGAGCGTATTGCGCACGCGTGTCCGCACGCTCCACATGGCGCATGGCGGCGCGGGTTTCGGCGAGCAGCACCACACCGCTCACGCCAACGTCCAGCCGGGAGACCGCGTGTAGCGACAGCTTCAGCTGTTCTGCCAAGATCTGAGTCAGGGAGCGACTCCCAGAAGCGTCCGGTTCCGTCGGCAGCTCCGCTGGCTTGCTCGCGGCCAGTAGCCCCGCCCGTCGCTGCACGACCGGGATCGGCGCCGCGGGCGCGGACCGGCCCTGGCGAACGACCACCTGCTGCCCGGGCTTGAGCGCAGCATCTTCGCTCGCGCGGCGACCGTCCACGAACACGCGTCCGTCTTCGATCGCCTGGGCGTCTTCCGCGAGCAGCGCGAGCAGTGCGCCCAAACGCGGCGGATCCTCCGCACGCACCACCCAACGCATTTCGCGGCCGCCACGCCGAACGCTCATATGCGCTCGATACTGCCTGTATTGCCGTCGATGCGCACGCGGTCGCCGTCAGCAAGCATTGCGCGGGCGCCGCTGGCGCCGACCACGGCAGGCACGCCCATTTCTCGGGCAACGATGGCGCCGTGGGACAGAGTTCCGCCGCATTCGGCAATCACGCCCGCGGCCGCCGGCAAGATCGGTGCGAGCCCCACGTCCAGGGAGCGCACGACCACGATCGAGTTGGGCGTAAGCGCGCCGCGCCGAGTGGAAACGGATAAGTGACGGACCACGCCCTCGCCAGTGGCCGAGCTGGCGCCCTCGCCCGAGAGGGGCTGATCCGGACTCAGGGTTAGAAACGGTGGCGGACGCCCGACGAACAACTCCGGGGGATCCGCGCGCTCGCAAACCTGGGCGAACCCGGCGCGGCGCCAGCGCACCACGGAACCTAGGTCGGCCCGCATCGCGCCGATTGCGTGGGATAGCTCGTGCGGTTCCAGGAAAAACGCCGCGCCTTCCTTCAATCCGGAGTCCAAGCGTCGCAGCCGGCGATCGACGTCGAGCACCACCGTTCGCAGCATCGACACGGTTTGCGCCAGCCACACCCGCGAGCGTTCACGTACACGCAGCAAGCCCCGTGCGCGGCCTAGCAAGGATCGGAATAGTGTCGCCTCCAGATAGGATTGCCCCGCTTCCAACATCGCGATGGCCTGATCCGCGTCAGCCCGGACGCGCGACATGCGACTGTCTACGTTCGTCTCCGAGCCCAGATGCATCCGCAACATGTCCAACACGTGCGCGGGGTTCTCTCCAAAGCGCGAGGCGGCGATTTCCGGCTCGGTCCAGCCCCGATCGCCGTAGGCATGGAGCCACTGGTTCAGTGCGCGGCGGGCAGGGCCCTCCGGCAATTCTGTTACCTTCGACGCGCCGTTCTGCGCAGCGGTGTATGCGGTCTCATCGCTGCGCAGGATCTGGGCCACTTGAAACAGCGCGACGGCAGAAGCCGTCGTCTCAAGCTGTCCGGCGCCGGAACACACGCGATGCGCCAGTCGGCTGGCTTCCGCGGGATAGGAACGGGCAATCACCGCCCGCACGGCAACGAACGCGGACAAGAACGCCAGCGAGCTGCTGAGGAGCAGCCCCGCTGTGGCGCGGAAGAACTCGAAGCACTCCCGGAGCGTGGTTTTCAATGCGTCGTCCGGCAAGATCGCGAGATCCATCTCGAGCAGCCACTTGCGTTGGTCGCCGGCCCGCCGCTCGAACTCCGCCTGCGCATCCAGCAGACGACGCTCTCGAGAAAGCAGGCGCGCGGCGGCCAGGGACAGCGCTGGTAGGGAGGGCGTCTTGGGGCGCAACTCCAGAGCGCTCAGCACGTCGTCCGTGGAAGCTCCGCGCACGAGGTCCAAAAGCGCCGTTGGATCCAGTCCGGGAACGCTTCGCACGACATGCAGCAGCGCGGACAAATCGAAATACGGACGACCGTATACGCTCTCTACTAGCCGCGACGACCGCGACATCTTTCCGCCCAGCTGCGCAATCGCCTCTCGCAAACTGGCTTCGCTTGCATGCGCCACAAGCCCCGCGGTCAGCGGCGTGGGCACCCGCGGCAAGAGCGCGTCGAGTCCGGAGCGGGACCACACCGTCCTCGGCTCCCCAGCCCCGGGATATGCGCCACCGATCACGTCTCGGATTTCCGTCAGGCAGGTCGCGTCGTTCTCCCCCACGCCATAGGTGAGCAGCGCTGGCTCATCCGCCACCACCTCCCGCGCCTCGCCGGACAGTTTTCGCAATCCCGACTCACTGACCGCAGCGGCCCGCATCTTGGTCGAGGCGCCCCTTTCCCCCACCTGCGCCCAGTCGGCGTCTTTGTCGGCGACCAGGCAGGTCGCCTCCCCCTCGGGGTCCACCGCGATTTGATCCGCCAGTAGCGCGCCCTGCTCCACCCGCAGCCGGGGGCCGAGCCCAGCGACGGCGACCCAACGCCGCTGAGTGGGTAGCTTGGCTTGCGGGTTGTCGTTCAGTTTGGGCAGGCTCTCGGGCCGTGAAGTCAGGATCTGGAGCGTCGCCGTCAGCTTCGGCAGGCGCTGCACCATCACGGCCACCCCTAGGTCGCGAGCCCCCACATCATGCAGCGTACGCAGAGACAGCTCCAGATAGCTGCGCGCCCAGATGGTTCGGATTGCCTCAGCACCATCTTGGGAAAGCACATCCGCATCCAGACCAGCCATGGTGGCGGTTGTCGGATCCTTGAGCCCCAGACTGGCTACCGCCCGAAGCTCCCCGGGTTGCGTCGGCGCCAGGTGCATCGCGATCGATTCCGCAAGCACGTCGGGGAGCGGTTCTTTTTGTAAGCGCTCGAATGCGCGCGCCGCACGCTCGATACCGCTGGGTTTGCGAATCGCACGGATTAGCGATGAGAGATCGTGACCCGGAGGCAATCGTTCATCGACTTGCATTCGAAAAGCCAGCGCCGGGACGACCCAGGTCTCCGGAACCTGCGCGCCCTTGCGCTGCGCTTCAGCAAGGCGAACCGCGAGGAGCCCAAACTCGTCCACGCGCGCGCCCTCGGCGAGCACGTCGAGGAGCGTGTACAGGCGAAGCCGAGAACGATCACGCGCCATGGACGGATCCGCTCTTACCCCGATTGCGGCGGCGCGTCATGCGGAGCCAAACCCTGGCTCTCTCGCCGTGATCAGCCCGGGTTTGGCGTTTCGCCAGTGGCGCGTTTCACAAGATCGACCAGGACCGGATCCGATACCATTTGCTCACGCAAAGTCTCTTTCACGAACTGTAGTTGCTCGGTATTGAGCTGGCCCTGCAGCGGCGCGACCGCGGAGTTCACACTTTCGTCCAAATACTGATCCAGCGTGATCTCGCCACGCGAAAGTCGCGCAAGGCTCTCGTCTTGCGCGCCGACAACGCTCTCCGCGCCTTCCACGCCTTTGGCGCCGTCGACACTGAAGCTCTTGCCGGTCTTGCCGGCTTGACCAACATCCGTGGGCCCACCGGGAGGGAGTCCCCCGCCCGGTGGCTTGCCGATTCCGTCGATGCCCATGATTTACAGCCTATCTTAGTAACGTGCGGAGCGCACTTACCGGATATTTCCAATGGCATTTTTCACGGTGTCGTGGCGTGCCTTCAGCACGTTTGACATCGTGGAGTACGCGCGGCTCTCAGCGCTGATCTGCTCCTGCAACTGCAGGTAGTACATATTCATGTCGGCGTTGTGCGCCAGCATGTCCTCCACGCCAGGTTGGCCTGCGCCCCCTTCGGCGGCGGCAGTGCCCGCCGAGCCCTCGGGCCGCACACCGCCGGCGCCCGCTGCCGTCGAGCCGCCAGGGCGGACGGCGGCGGAAAGGACCGGCCCGCCGGGCAAGCTGCGCAGGGCCGTCTCCGCGCCTCCGAGCACAGCCCGGGCGCTGGCGTTCATGACTTGTTTGAAAGGTCGTGCGGGCGGGTCTGTCACCCGAGCCGCAGTCTGAGATGTCGAAACCTGCGTGGACGGGCCACCACTAGAAATACGTGTCGTCATTTGAAAAACCTCCGGAAAACAACTGCAACGGAGCTTCTTCGGCCGGACGACAGGCCAGTTGCGTCAGTTTTTCAGATTCCGAACCATTCGGCGGGATCCACAGTTTCCGTGCCCACCCGGATCTCGAAATACAGCAGCGGTCCGTCGCCGCTGTCCCCGACGGACCCGATGCGCGCGCCGGAGGTGATCTCGTCGCCGGTTTTGACGCCGATCTCGTCAAGATTCGAGCTGACGGTGTAGTGGCGATCGCCGTGCTCTACGATCACGGTCTTGCCGTAGGCAGCGTAGATGTCTGCAAAAGCCACGCGGCCGCCATACACGGCTCGCACCGGCGTGCCGCGGGGCGTGCGCATCTCCAGCCCCGGCCCATCGGTCCCGGGGCGACGCGCCGAGTGGATCTCTGCGCGGCCGGTGAGCGGGAAGGGCAGACGCCCTTTCATGGCGGCCATGCCAACCCCCACCTCGGAGGGATCGCTGGGACCGATACCACCGTAGATGGCCGTATGCGGCGCAGAGCCACTGCTCTCGAACGCGCGCTGAAACGCCAAGGCGCGATCTTGCGCGGCAAGGATGGCGCCGCGGGCGTGCGCCGTCGCGCGTGCCTGCACTTCCAAGGGCTCTCGCTCTTGGCGGAGCTCGTCCAGCCGCTTCGAAAGCGCCACACGCCGAGCCGCCAACTTGCGCTCCAGCCCAATGTCCCGGGCAATCGCGCGATGCAGACGTTCAATCTTGGACGCGTGATCTACCGTGGCTTGGAAACCACCTCCCACAGGCAGGAGACCGGCCCGAGCGAGCCGCACGTAGGCGCGCCCCCGCGCAATCGTGCGCGCTCGCGCACCCTCCGCTTCTTGCTTGAGGGCTTTCAGGTCCTTCTTGACGTCGCGTTCCTTGCGAAGCAGCGCGTCCACGCGACGTTCCGGGTCGAGCATCGTCGCCGCTGCCTGCGGCGGCGCGGCGGCGGCCGGCAAGCTGGCCCGATCTGGGATGCTTTGTCCGGCAGAGAGCGGCGCGACGGCGGCAGCCGCGATGAGGAAGAGGGCGAAACGGCGTCGTGAATTCACGTTACACCGTGAGCAGCTTGCGCAAGCTGCCGAAGGCCGCGAGGGCGCCCAACAAGCCTCCAAGGGTGACCATGCCGAGCACGACCGTCCACGGCAAAAACGTTGGCGTGACCCCAAGCAACACGGCGAGTTGTCCGTCAAAGTGATCGCGCACGATGGCGTACAGCACACCCAGAATCAGGATCGCAAAGAACGCACCCAGCGCTCCTTGGGCGGCGCCTTCTAGCACGAAGGGTCGACGCACATAGGAGTCCGTCGCTCCCACCAGTTTCAATATTTCGACTTCGATACGACGACGCTGCAACGAAAGGCGGATCGTCGAAGACACCACGCTCACCACCGCCGCCAACACGACGAGCGCCAGCACCAAGGATGCTGTCGTCCCGCCCGCAAGTAGACTGCCCAGGCGCTCGCCCCAGTTCTCGTAGGTCTCGACGGCTTCTACAGCAGGCAACGAGGAGAGTTGCGAAGACAGCTTTCCGAGCTGCGTTGCGTCGGCGTCGTCCGCAATGCGCACTTCCAAAGACGCTGGGAATGCTTCGGCTGGAAGCGCCGACAGTACCTCGCTGTCGGAACCGCCGACGACTTCGCGTCGTGCATCATCGCTACTGACGAAGCGTACATCCGTCACGCCCGGCGTGGCGCGTAGTGCGTCTTCGATGGCCTGGATCTGCGCGGGAGTGGCTTCAGGGTTCAGGTACACAGAGGCGCGACCGCTCTCGACCCAGCGATTCTTGATGGCGTGTACGTTCACGACGACAAGCAGTGCGGCTGCCAAACACACGAACGCAACGGCGACGGAAAACACACTCAGGGAGTGCAAGCGCCAATCCCCGCGGGTTCCGCGCCAAGCTCTTTCTACCGGTGTCACTTCAAGCCACCTCGCGTTGTAGATCTGCAGCGTGTTCCAAGCCGCCCTTGACGTCCGTCGCCCTGCCTTCGTCCAGCACCACCACGCGACGGGGTCGCACGTCGAGCAGCGTGCGATCATGGGTGGCAAACAGCACCGTCACACCGCTCTCGTTGATATCTTCGAACAGCCCCAAGATGTCGATAGCCAGCTGCGGGTCGAGGTTGCCCGTGGGTTCGTCCGCCAGCACCAGCGCCGGCTCGCCGACAATCGCCCGTGCAATGGCCACGCGCTGCTGCTCACCGCCGGAAAGGGTTCCGGCTAACTCGGTGCCACGCCCGCCGAGACCGACGCGCTCAAGGGCGTCTCCAACACGTTGGCTTCGGAGACGCGACGATACGCCGAGGACTTCCAAGGGCAGCGAGACGTTTTCGTTCACCGACCAGTTCGGGACCAACTTGAAGTCCTGAAAGACGACGCCAATGTTGCGGCGCAGAAAGGGAATGGACTCGTCGGTCAAACGACCCACTTCGCGTCCCATGAACAGGATACGCCCAGAGTCGGCAGCTTCCGCGGCGTACAACATGCGCAGCAGCGTGCTCTTGCCCGCGCCGGACGGCCCGGTGATGAAGACGAACTCGCCGCGCTGGATCTCAAGGCTCAGACCTCGCAGGACCGGCGCGTCGGGCCGGTACGCCTTGTGAAGTTCTTCGAACACGAGGATCGGCCGTGGGGCGGCGGTGGGGTCAAATCGCTTGTCCCCGGAGCGCAACACAGGCCGGAACGGGCGAGCTTTTGCCCCAGTATCCATGTGCCTCGACCTATCAGCGGGAGCCGCGCACGAACAACTTTTCGGCTTTTTCCATAGTGGTGGCGGCGCCCGGGTCCACGGGAGATCCGGGCTCGGATCCTGAGGAGATTTCAGCCCGGCCCGGCCGCCCGGCTATGCTGAAAGCCGGATGAAAATCGCGTTTTTCGGGCTCCCCCTGGCCGCACTGTGTCTGCGCCGCGACGGCCACGACGTCCAGCTAGCGGTGCTTTCCCCAGTTGCCGCGCCAGGCGCACGGCGTCTGAAGGCTGCTCTCGCACCCGGCCAGGTGCTGCGGGTCACTGACCTGAACCCTGATGCGCTGCGCTCGCAGTTGCAGGAGCGCCTTGCAGCGCTCGCACCGGATCTGATCGTCAGCTGGTACTTCACCCGTCACATCGAATCGCCTTGGCTGGCGCTGGCGCGGCGTGGAGGCATCGGCGTGCACCCGTCGCTGTTGCCGCGTCACCGCGGTCCGAACCCGTTTTTCTGGGCCATCGACAGTGGCGACACAACGACGGGCGTGTCTGTCCACTGGTTAGTCGACAGCTACGACGCCGGAGATGTGATCGCACAGCGCTCCATTGCGATCGGGCAACGCAACTCTTGGCAGTTGGCCCGCGCTTTGGACAGAGTCTCCTTGCAAGCGTTGCGGGAAACCGTGTCTCGTCTCGCGCGGGGTGAGCCTGTCGAGGCCGTGACTCAGGACGAAGCCAGCGTCAGTTGGGCACCGGAGCCAGACGACGCCTTGTTGCGATTGGACCCAACCTGGAGCGTCGACCGCGCGCTCAGACGCGTCCGCGCGCTGTCACCGATCCCCGGGCTGCCGATCGCGATCCGAGGGCTCGAGATCTTCGTCACTCGCGCAAGTGCCGCCGCCCCTGTCCCGCAGCTACTACCGGGCGAGGCGGCCGTTTGGCCGGGCAAGGAAAGCCCGGTCATGCTTGCGGTTGCCGACGGCGCGCTGCGCATCGACCGCGCTGTTTTGGCCGACGGCCAGGAGCTGGACGGGCCCAGTCTGGCCGCTAGGCTTGGGATCCTTCCGCCAGACCCGCCTTGAGCAAGCTGCAAATCCCCTATCTGGGAAACAAGCGAACAATACGCGGCGCTCCTTGATATAGACTGGTCGCCTCTACGGAGGAGCTGGATGAGCGATCCGATCAGCCAAGCCAAAACAGCGCGCCAGAATCTGGCCCAGGGGCTGTCCGCCCTGCAGAGCCCGGGGGTGCCCGAGCAACTCAGAAGCGGGGGGGGGCGCGGGGCTGAAGCCAGGAGCCCCTCGCCCGGATTTGCGTTTTCGCAGGGGGGCGCGCCCGGGAAACCCCCCGCCGCTTTGGCAGCGGTTCGTCGTGCGCTCTCACTGCTACAAGGCCACGCAGGCCTCGAGCACCCCGCGGTGAATCAAGCGACTGAAGCCATCGCTGGGGCTCTCGGCATGGTGCACTCCCTGTCCAAAGCAGCGAGTTCGTCTGCGCAACCCGCCGTGGCACAGCCCGCCGCGGCTCCTGGCGGGCAACCTGCGTCTGGGGGCTTCGGTCAGTTCCCCTCGGCCGCGCCGCGTGTTGCGGCTGCCGCTGCGCCCGCCGGCTTCGGCGCCACCGCGGTCATTCCGCCCCAGGCTGCCGCGCAGCCGCAAGCTCCCGTGCCGCAAGCTCCCGTGCCGCAAGCTCCCGTGCCGCAAGCTCCCGTGCCGCAGCAAGCGCCACCCTGGGCCCAACCGCAGCAACCCGTCGCACCGGTCGCGCAGCAGCAGCCAGTCGCCGTGCAACAACCCGTGGCTCCCGTCGCTCAACCGCAACCCGCGCAGGTTCCTCAACAAGCGGCGCCCGCGGCCGGCTGGCAGCAGCCGCAACAGGCGTGGCCAGCGCAGCCAGCGGGCCAGCAAGCGCATCCCTCTCATCCCCACGCGCAGGCGCAGCCACACCCTGGCTCGCACCCCCAAGCCGCCGCGGGTTCGCACCCCCAGGCGGCTCCTGGGCCGGCGGTGCCCATTCAGGCGCCGCCAAATACCCGCCGCATCGAGGCCAATCTCGGCGCCCACAGCCCAACCAATTTCTACAAGGGCCTCAGCGGCAATGACGTGATCGACGCAGGCGGGATCTTCGTCGAAACCTACCAAATCCCAGCGATGAGCGAGAGCTTGGTCGTGCATGTTTCGCTGCCGGGCGGCTACGAATTCGAGGCGCTGGCGGTGGTGGAGTGGGTGCGTGAGGCGCCTGCATCCACCGCGGGCGTCGAAGCCCCACCCGGGTTCGGCGCGAAGTTCACCCAGATCTCGCCAGAAGGCCGCCAGCTCGTGTATCGCTATGTCAGGAATCGTGAACCGTTGTTTCACGACGACCTGTGAGCCTGCGCATCCAGTCTAGTTGCCCATGAAGTCGTGGCTCACGGCGTTGTCCTTGGCAGCAACGCTGACGGGCCTGAGCGCGCCCGCGCATGCCGGTGACCCGTACCTGCAGTGGTACACGATCAAGACGCCACATCTCCGCATTCACTATCACGGGGGTCTGGAATCGTCCGCGCAACGCGTGGCGAACCTCGGCGAAGCCGTCCATCGTCAACTGGTCCCTCAGCTCGGATGGCAGCCCACCGAGGTGACGGAGATACTGCTGACGGACACCACGGACTCAGCGAATGGGTCGGCGACGGCCTTGCCGTACAACGCGGTGCGCATGTTCGTCAGCGCGCCGGACGACATGTCGCCTTTGGGCGAATACGACGACTGGCTCGGCAACCTGTTGACCCACGAATACGTTCACATCCTGCACGTCGACAACATCAGCGGCGTGCCTTCGCTGTTGAACTCGATCCTCGGCAAGACCTACGCCCCGAACCAAGTGCAGCCGCGCTGGATCTTGGAAGGCCTTGCCGTTGCGTTGGAGTCCGAGCACAGCGGCGGCGGACGGCTGCGGTCCACGCAATTCGACATGTATCTGCGGGCGGATGTACTGGAGAATCGCATCGCTCGCCTGGACCAAATCAGCAACCCGGCCCGGCGTTGGCCCACCGGCAACCTCTGGTATCTCTATGGCGGCAAGTTCATCGGCTGGATCGCCGACATCTACGGCCCGGACACCTTCGCGGCCGTCGCGACGGACTACGGCGCCAACGTCATGCCTTGGGGCATCAACCGCTCCATACGCCGGGCCACGGGGCGCACCTACGTCGAGCTGTACGAAGGTTTCAAACTGCATCTGAAGCGCAAGTACGCGTCGCAAGTCGCTGCAGCCGAAAAGCGCGGGCTGCGAGAAGGGACCCAACTCACGAAATCCGGGCGCATCGCGGCCACTCCGCGCTTCGTACCCGCGTGCGCCCGGAGCGGTGCTCACGAAGAGATCCTGTACTACCGCGACGACGGGCACTCGCCCGGCGGCTTCTACCGCGTGGAACTCGCGGCGCGGAACCG
Source organism: uncultured Myxococcales bacterium (assembly GCA_937872925.1). GTDB lineage: Bacteria > Myxococcota_A > Polyangia > Polyangiales > Polyangiaceae > JACKEA01. The sequence goes on from CALMUT010000260.1 coordinate 63,611, forward strand.
TGCCAGCGGCAAGACCGCTCGCCTGGTGACGCGAAGCTCCGGTCGCGCGCTGAGCTTCGAGCCATCGTGTAGCTACGTTTTCGACAACACGGCTCCATCCGAGCGGCGCTATTATTTCAACGATCTGTTTCGACAAAAGGCCGGCACCTCATCCCCCCGGGGCCTGAGTAACAGCGTCGAGCGCCTGACCCAGGGCCGGCGAGCGCGCGATCCCGACGTCAGCTCTGACGGACGCCAAATCGCCTACGTCACGAATCGGGCGGGCACGTCCACGCTACGCGTCGCGCAATTGAGCCCCGAGGGTCGCGTCGAGGCGGAGCGCATCTTAGTGCCAAGTGCGCGCTACGAGCAGGCGTTCACTCCGCGCTTCTCCCACGACGGCCGCAAGCTGGCGTATAGCGCTTGGACTGCCGGCGGCTATCGAGATGTGCGTATCGTCGATGTGAAATCCGGCCGGTTCCAACAAGTCACCCACGACATCGCTCTCGACCAGCAACCCACCTGGTCCCCGGACGACGCCATGGTCTTGTTCACATCGGACCGAACCGGCATCGCCAACATCTACGCCTACGATACACGCAGCGCGGAGCTATTTCAGGTCACGAACGTCAAGACGGGAGCCTACTACCCGGAAGTGACACCGGACGGAAAGACGCTTTTCTACATCGGCTACACCTCCCACGGCTTCGACTTGTTCAGCATGCCCCTCGACCAGTCGCGCTTTTTGAAGGCAATTCCCTTTGACACGGAGCGCCCCCACCCGCATCCCGAACCGCCGTCCAAACACTGGCCCGTAGAGACCTACAACCCGCTTCCCACCCTGGCACCCCGAGCCTACGAAGCCGAATACGGGCCGGGCACCTTCGGCAACGCCCTGCGCGTCGCGACGCGCGGATCGGACATTGTTGGGCATCACGCCTTCGCGCTGACACTATTAGTGGAGCCCGAAGAAGGTGAAGTGAGCGGCACCGCCAGCTACGTCTATCGGCGTTTGCCTTTCGACTTCTTCGCCACGCTATTTCGCCGGGTTGCGCCCCGAAGCGGCTACCGCTTTGGCGACGAGACGCCGATCTTCACCGAGCACCAAGTCGGAGCGCGCACTGGCATCTCTTTCGGGATGCCCGGCACCTTCGAGTTTCAAAGTGTTTCGCTGTCGTATACCGCAATGAGCTTTGACGGGACCCTTCCGGTTGGAACGAGCGCAGATCCCTATGCACGCGTCACCCGGGATCCGCATCGCGGATTTCTGGGCATGGCCTCCCTGGGCTACAGCTACTCCAACGCGGATCGCTCACTGTATGGCATCAGCAACGAGCGCGGCTTCAACTTGTCCTTATCCGGCGACTTTGCACTCAAAGAGCTGGGCAGCGAGGACACGCTCACTAGTTTCTCCGGGCGAGCCACTGGCTACCTACCAATGCCCTGGGCGGATCACCACGTGCTTGCGCTGGCCCTCTCCGGCGGGGCGGCAGTGGGCACGTATCCCCGACGCGGACTGTTCTTCACCGGCGGATTCGTAGACTTGCCGGTCTTGGACGCGTTTACCGATGGCGTCCTCCAGTCGGGTTTCGTGCTGCGTGGCTACGAACCTGCGCAGTTCATTGGAACGCACTTCAACCTTCTAAACACAGAGTATCGTCTTCCGCTCCTATACGCGGACCGCGGAATCAGTACGTTGCCCGTGTTCCTTCGGACCTTGAGTGCAAGTATCTTTGCGGACTACGGCGGTGCCTTCAACCGCATCGACTTGGAAGACCCCTTCGAGGACTACCATCTCGGAGTCGGCGCAGAACTGTGGGTCGATCTGGTACTCGGCTACTTCGCGGGGGTGAATCTGCGGCTGGGGCACGCGCGCGGCACGGACTCAGAAGCTCCCACCGGGGGGCAAACATACTTCGTGGCGGCTTCCGTCTTTTGACGCATCAGGGGGCGCAGCAGCGGAACCCGGTGTCCGCGCGCGTGCGGTCGCGATCGTAGGTATCCCCATCACTGCAATCCGACCGACCGCGAGCGACGCATTTGTCGTTTTGTCCAAGGGGCTGTTCGCAAGAGTCCACCCACTCCTTGGCGTTGCCGACCAAGTCGTACGCACCACTCACGCCGCCATGGCAACACGGATCCGCTTTGACCGGCTTCAGAGCTGACGAAGTCTCGCACACTCCAGGGACGGCCGTCGGTCCATACGGATAGTTCTGGCTACCGTCTTTGCTGCAAGCCCGGAACCACTGGCTGTTTGGAGCAGGCTTTGAATTACCCGGCTTCGCATAAGGCTCCGCACCGCCGCCAACCGCGCCGCACAGCCGCTTACCCGCCCACGCGCAGAAGGCCCAAGCATCACACCAATCCACGTAAGTCACGGGAGCGTCGCTCGCATTGGGCGCCGCGGGCCACGCCGAGGTGGGTGTGAATGACAGGTTCCAAGCGCAGTGTGCCGGTTGGGTTGGTGGGCTGGGGTCCGCGAGAAACGTTGCATACTGCGCGTTGGTGACCTCGGTAGAGTCCACGCAGTACGCGCTGTCACCGCTGCCCGTTTCCACCATTGCGGGACCTCTCCCCACTGGGCATGCCGGCCCGGAGCTCGCAGCGCAACAGACCGTGGACGCTTCCTTTGGCGCAACGCAGCCCGTGGCAGGCGCTCCGCTCGAACTGCATCCCCCGGTGTGACTGACATTGACCACCTTCACGGCGGACGCGGCGGCAGACTGGACACACCCAGTACTGACGTTGGCAACGGCCGAGGTGCACCCCGCTGATGCGTACCCAGTGACGGCCCCGGAGCAATTTCCGGAGAACGAACATTGGCAGTTGCCGCAACCGCGGGAATCGTCCGTCGACGCGTACACGACGCGACGGCGCGGGTACTGCGCCGGGCACTCGATATCGCCACTTTGAATGACACAAGGCAGGGCTGTGGAAGCAGCGGGAGCACATACCTTCCCGCTTTCGCAGCCTGCGCTGCCGAAGTTCTGACTCGATGCGCACGCGCGTACGCCCTCGTCGAACGCCACCGGATCCTTAGTGACCGTCGTGGGCGCGGGACCCGCGCCGCATGTGCCCGAAGCAGAGAACCCGTTTACCTGGATCGCCTGAGCAGCCGGGATAGGCGTGCAGTTTTCCGTCGCCGTCGATGGGACCAGTCCGAGGCCGCAAGGCGCAATGGTGTTCTGCGACGTCGCGATGCTTGCCGTGCAGTTCAGAGACGCCGGCGTGCCGCAGCTACATCCGCTGCAGGTTGCCGCGCGGAACGACAGGTCCGTCTTGCCCTCGAATACCGAGTCCAGCCCATCGGGGCACACCGGTACGTTGCCGTCGGTTCCGGTAAATAGCGCGACGGGGCCCGTCCAACCCGCTGGCGCTACATCCACGCACGCGAGACCGGCGCAGACTTCTTCCTCGCAGTCCGCCTTGCCGTTCTGGTCGTCGTCCAAACCATTGCCGCACACTTCGGCCCAGCCCGCGGCGTCGCTGGCCGCGGAGTCTCCAGCTGCCGCATCCGCGCCTGCGCTCCCGGCCGCCGGCGGGCCGTACGCCAGTTCCTCGGGAGCGCAGCCCGGTGCGCTCGCCGCCCCAGTCAGGAGCGCGCCCGACAGAACCGCGCCCGACAGCAAACGCCCCCACGGCCCCCACAGGAGCGGAGCGAGCACCAAGCTCGGGAACCGACGCTGGGGATGCCTGCGCACAAACCCAGCATAGCGCCAATCGGGCTATGCTGCGCTGCGTCGCGGCTGCGTCGCGGCAAGCTGCGTTTCCACGCGCTGGCATTCGGGTTACGCTAGCCGGATGCACCCAGGGGCCGTCATCGGTGGCGCCTACCGCCTAGTCCGCCCGGTGGGCAAAGGCGGCATGGGGACCGTCTGGTCTGCGGTGCGGGAGAAAGACCAGCAACCGGTTGCCATCAAGCTGCTGACAACGGGCGCATCCGAGGAGATGCAAAGGCGCTTGGTGCGAGAAGCCGAGGCGGCAGGCCGTCTCCAGAACCGCAACGTCGTGGACATGCTCGAAGTGGGCACGGCGGAGTCTGGGGAGCCGTTCCTAGTGATGGAGCTGCTGAACGGCAGGACTCTACGTAGCGTGATCAAGCGTCAGCGACGCCTCGATCCGAAGCTGGCCGCGACCATCATCCGCGACATTTGCCACGCCCTGCGCGCCGCCCACGCGGGCAACGTCGTTCATCGAGACTTGAAGCCGAGCAACGTCGTGCTGCACGAGACTCCAGAAGGGATTGTGCTCAAGGTCTTGGACTTTGGCGTGAGCAAGGTCTTGGCGGAAGAGCAACAGTTGCTCACCAATACCGGCATCGCGGTGGGCTCTCCGGCGTATATGAGCCCGGAACAAGCCCGAGGCGCCCGCGTCGATCACCGAGCCGATCTTTGGTCAGTGGGTGTGTTGCTCTTCGAGATGGTGGCGGGCCGCCGACCTTTCGCCGCGGAGTCTCCAGCTGCCATGCTCTCGATGATTCTGTTCAGCGAGATCCCGAGAGTTTCGCAGTTCTGCGCAACCCTCGATCCCGTTCTGGAAGAGGTCGTCACTCGCTGTCTGCAGCGCAAAGTCAGTGAGCGCTATCAGTCCGCGGACGACATCATCGCCGCGCTCGATCCCCTGTGTTTGCCGGAGATAGTGATTGAAGCCCCCGCGCCGCCCCGCTCGAACGATCGTAGCGAATTCACCGGTAGCGCGTCGGTTTCGCTATCCGTCAGCGACGAACTGACGGGGTCGGCTTCCCAGGCGAGCATCCCGTCGTCGTCATCATCGTCGTCGTCAGCCCACGCCACGACCACCGCGTCCAATTCACACTCGACGACCCACGGAGTGGCGATGACGCCCGGGGCACACGTGCCCTTGCCGACGGTGCAGCAGCCGCCTTCTCTGCAGACCCGTTTACAGTGGGTAGCCGCCAGTCTGGCGATCCTGCTGCTCGCCGCGGTGAGCGCTCTCGTGCTCATTCGCGCCGTGCGTGGCGACGCGCAGGGTCCCGTCGCGACTCCATCCGAGCCGGTCCCCGCGGAGACACAGGCAGCGACTCCAGCCGCGCAGCCAGTCCCCACCGTAGCGCCCACGGCCACGGCGCCGCCCGTTGTCACGGCGCAGCCTGTAGTGACCGCGGTTCCTGTGTCGCCCCCGCCAGCGGACTCGGAGGAGCCCGAGTCTGATGTAGACGAAGCCGCGGAGGCTCCCCCTTCAGCGCCCGCAGAAAGGCCCGCGGCCGCCCCAGCGGAGAAGCCCGAGGCCACCGCGACGGAAAAACCCGCAGCGGCGCCGAGACCGGCCGTACAACCGCGGTCCGCGCCCGAGGAAACCAAGAAGCCCTGCGCGTCACCCATCGTGGACGCAAACGGTAAAGTCGTCGGCTGCCTCTGAATCAGAAGCGGCCGTGCAGCTGCGCTCGGGTCGGCCCAATCGAAAGCCCGACATTCGGTTGCTTAGCGTCGCCGTCCGATAGGATCCACCAAACGCCGGCGCCAACCACTGCGGCGGCGCCAACTCCAACCAGTACATTTCCGAACAGAGCCGCCTGCTCCGAGTCTTCCCGAAGCAGTCGCGCGCTTTCGGGTTCCGTGGGGCAGCTCGGACCCGGGCAACCGGCCTGTTCATATTCCCGAGTGCGGTCGTCATCAATCGACGCAACACGCGTGTAGAAGTAAACGCCTGCGCCCGCCGCGACGAGCCCCGCTGCGCCCAACGTGATGGGCCCGACCGGCAGCTCGGAGCCTGGCTCGGATTCTTCCGCGATGGGCTGACTGGTTTTCGGGGCTTTCTTGCGGGCGAGGGAAAAGCTCAAACTCATGGTCTTGCCCTCCGCCGCACTGAACTCCTCGGTATGGGATTCGAAGCCATCGGCCGAGGCGACCAACTTGTGCGCCCCCGGATTGATGCGGTGGTCCACGCCCTTGATGCGCTTTCCGTCCAGCTTCAACTCCAGCCGCTCTGCGTCCGGCACGGACACGATTTCCAGCTTCGGAACCCGGTCTGCGAGTTGGCTCAACGCCTTGTCGCTCAGGCCAATCAAGGCCTTCGGTCCACTTTGTTCCGCGAGAACTTTAGCTTCCTGAAGGTGGCGCTCGGCGTCGGCAAGCTGCCCGAGCTTGATCTCGGCCTGGGCCAAATTGAATAGGATTGGCGCCGACGGATCGAGCTGCGCAGCGCGATCCAAATCCGCGACGGCGCCCTTGAGGTCCCCCTCTTTGAGCTTCGACAGCCCGGATGTGGTCAGCTCCGCCGGGGTCTGCGCATGGGCCACCCCGGGACACGAGAGCGCCAGAGAAAGCGCGACCGCAGTCCAGATGCAAGACCGACTCACACCGAAAGCATGCCACGACGGCGGGCGCGCGGGGAAGTTCCGTCACTTTCTTTCCCCGGGCACTGCACTTCTGTTACCGCACCGAGGGATGACCGACCCGCGCGCACCTCGGAGCAACGCTCTGCACTTGGCTCTGTTGCTTGGTGGGCTGTGCCTGCTCCCGAACTGCATGTCGCCGCCGTCCCAAGCCGAGCGGGTCACGGACGCGGCCCGCGAGCTGAATCTGGCGACGCGCTTCGGCCGTATGGACATCGCGCTTGGCCACACGGCCAAGGGCGCTCGGGGTACGTTCCTGGAGCGGCGCAACCGCTGGGGCAAGGACGTACGCATCGTCGACGTCGAACTCGCCGGCCTGAGCATGCAAGACAAGCTCAAAGCTACAATCCAAGTGGACGTCGCCTGGGTGCGCAACAACGACGCCACCCTGCGCTCGACCCGACTGGCGCAGGTTTGGCGAGACGACGGCGGGTGGCAGCTCGTGCGCGAACAACGCCTCGCCGGCGACATAGGTCTCTTTGGCGAGCAGGTCACGGTCGATGCGCCCGCCCCCCGGGACGTGCAGTTCCCGACGCGCGTCATTCACTGAGACGCCGCG
>CALMUT010000261.1 GCA_937872925.1 uncultured Myxococcales bacterium
CCAGTGCGTAGTGCGCCCCGCCGCTCAATTTCGTCTGCGAGCAGCGCGTCCACTTCTCGCGTCACGGATCGTCTCCGCCGCTCTGAGTGCGGGCTTCCAAGTCGCGAAGCAAGCGAAGCAATGGCGCAAGGGTGGGACGTAGGGCGCGCCACACCAGGCCCGTGCGCGAACCCTCGGACAAGTCCGAGAGCGCGGTGACTAGCCCGTGGGCGTGTTCCGCAACCTCTGCAAGCAACCGAGCGTTTTCCAGGTCGCCGACAGCGCTCTCCCCGAGCAGCTTTCCGACGCGTTCCACGGCTTCTTGGCTGCTACGCAATGCGGCTTGGGTGCGCAATAGGCCTTGGGACAAATCGTCGCCCTTGCCGCGTGCCGCTTCGACGTCGCGGCCGAGTTCTTCGCGCTCGCGCTCGACTTCGTCGAAGAGCTGGTCGAGCTCGTCCAGAGACGAAAGCCCGCTGCGGGCGATGTTGGCCAGTTCTTCGGCCACCAAGACCAACGCCCGGCCTCGCGCTTCGCCCTGCTTGGCTCCGTCCAGACCGGTGTTGAGGGCGACGAGTTTGGCGCGCTCTAGGGAGTCTCGGGCTCGACGCATGGTGGCGCGGGCGTCCTGGGCACGGGTTAGCATCAGGCGCCCCTTGTCCCCGGCCGCGTCCAACTGCGCCCGCTGTTCGGCCAGGGTCGCGCCCAGCTGCTGGCACGCGCTGGCCGCGGCCTTCTGCGACTCGGCTGCAGACTGCTGCGAGCGCACCAGCACGGCATCATCCAGAGGTGAACGCGTGGCCGCGCCTCGTGCGGTGTCGCGCATGCGCTCCGCGATCAGACCCAACAAGCTCATTCTGCTGCCCCGGAAGTCGTCCGGCTCAGGCAGGCGGAGAGGCAGTTCTCGATGTCCATTGGCGGCACGCGCTTGCCCTGCCACAGCACCTGGCCTTCTTCGACGTCGAAGAAGCCAACGTGGTGCACGGACACGCCGCTGAGCGTGACCGCGTCGGAGTCGTGTTCACATAGAAGCGCTTGGGGGCCGTCGCCGAGCTGCGCCGTGGCTGCGACGCGCCCATGCACGAAGGAGAGCCCCAACTCGGAGGCGGGCACGGGACTGATGGGCGGGCGCGTGACGATGCGGCGCACGGGATCCACCGGCAGGCTAAAGGTGCCGTCCCGCGACTCGAAGATCACGGCTGCCTGCCGCGTCACGCCTGCGCCTTTCTGCGTACCAGGCGCGAATTGATCAGCTGGTACAGGATCTTGCACACCTCGAAGGAGCTTCCCGCGCGCTCCTCTACGATTTCTCGCACGCTGCGGTCGCCGTCGATGGCTTCCAATACGGTCTTTTCCCGGTCCGTCAGCTGTGCGTCTTCGCCGACGCTCTCTAGGGCCAAGGCGTCTTTCACCAACACTTCATCGAAGTCGAAGGTGCCCTCGATCATGCGCCACTCGTCAACGCGTCGGAAGCCCTCCATCACGAGCGCGCCGGTGGACAGCCCCAGGCGGGTGACCTGGACTTCCGGCGGCAGACCCACCGTGAAAGTGAAGCGCCCGGTCTTCCAACGCACAACCTCGTAAACGAGTTCGGACGTTTGCCGTGTCAACGCATGTTCGACCGTTTCGCGCTCCACCAGGCCGACTTCGATCAAGCGTTCGCCCAAGGCGCGCGACTGGGTTGCTTCCGCCAGCATCGCGTCCAGGTCTTCGCGGCTGACGGCGCCAGCCTCGACCAGGTAACGCCCCAACAAGAACTCATCGCGCACCCCACGCGATGCGGCCAAGTCGACGTTGCCTTCGCGCACGAAGAGCGTGATCTCGGATTTGCGATTGGACACCACGAGCGCGCCGGTTTGCCGCTGCAAATGGAGTAATTGCAGGATTTCCGCGATCGAGATGACGCTGATGTCGCCCGCGAGCACTTCCTGGGTGCTGGCCCCGAAATCCAGCGTTCTCAGCAGCGCCGACAGCTGGCCCAGGTTTTCCGGAGTGATGCCGCGTTGAAACGTCTGTTCGAGTTGGTCGTCGCGCAAATCCGAGGCGCCCGGCAGCTTGCGCAAGTCCGGGGCAACCAGCCGCGCCAGGGCGGCGGCGAATTCGCGCGCGGTAGCCTCCCTGCGGACGTGGGGATCTTCACTTGGCACGAGGGAGCTCGGCGCCAAACTTTCCGCAACCGTCTCCTCCTCGGGCATCGTGTCGCCCTCGGGCACCGGGCGTGCGCGACCTTGTTCCTTCTTTGCCAGGGCGCCTTCAACGACGGCCACCAGACCGCGAGCGTCGAAGGGCTTGGTGATGGCATCGATGGCGCCGGTTTGCTGTACGAACTGCCCACGGATCTTGTCGCCCTTGGCGCTCATCAACACCACTGGCAAGTGCCGACGCTCCGGGTCGTTGCGCAATTCGCGGCAGAACTGGTAGCCGTTCATGCGCGGCATCACGAAGTCCAGCAGCACCAAATCTACTTCGGTGCCGTTTTGGAGCTTCTCTAAAGCGTCTTGACCGTCCTCGGCCGCCACGGTCTCAAAGGCGCTTGCCTCGAGAATCGAGGTGACCACCTTGCGAATGGTGGGGCTGTCGTCGACGACTAAAATGCGCGCGCCCATGCTCGAAGCGTCCGGATGGTGGTGGGTGCCGCCGCGAGAATCAAGCGTGGCGACACGCGTGTCTCGGGATGCTGTGCCAACGTGCCACCCCCCCGAGCGGATGTCGCTATAAAACCACCGATTGGGCTTCGCCTCGCCCGGCACGGGAGTTGCGAATATCCCGGGCATGGCACATCTCCGATTGGCTCTAGGCGCTCTGGCAATGGTTCTGGCAGCGGTTCCCCTCGCGTGCGGGGGCAGCACGGATGGCGATCCGGGCACTGGTGGGGCGGCAGCGGGCGGTGGCACGGGGGGCGCGAGCGGCGGTTCCGGGGGCAACGCCGGCGGCAGCGCTGGGATCGGCGGTTCTGGTGGAAGCGTCGGAGGCAGCGGCGGAGGCAGCGGCGGCATGCCGCCCACGTGCCAGGTCCCGGCTGGTGGACCCGGTCCTTACCCGGTCACGTTCCGCTTCAACAACCTCGCGTCCACGCCTTACTACATGCTGGAGGATTGCTCCTTGCAGTATCAGGTCACGTCTTGCGCCGATGGCTACGTCAAACCCGTCGTACGCACCGGCGATTGCACTGTCGACTGCAGCGAGAAGGAGTTCGGCTGTATCGCCTGCGGCGCGTGTCCGTACGGCGCGAAGGAAGTCACCAGCGCTTTTCCTGTGGATGGCAACTGGGCGGGCTACGAGTACACCTTCGAGCAGAACAAGGAGTTGTGCGACTGCCACGTCCAGCATGTCGCGCCGGCTGGGAAATACCGCATCAAGCTGAATGTGTTCGCGAGTGAGCAAGACGCCCTAGACGGCACCGTCGCCCATGAAGTCAGCGTCGATTTCACGCTGCCCGCACCGGGCGGCATGGTGGACGTGCCGCTGCATCCTTCCTCCAGCGGCGGTTGACTTCTCCTTGACCCACGAGGGTCGGCGGCGCGGATCTGAACCACGCCGCCGCTCCTCTCGAACCGGCCTAGCTCTCGGGCACGATGCTGCGCACGTGCAGCTCAGCCAATTGGTCCGGAGCGACGGCGTTCGGCGCGTCGCTCATGGCGTCCGTACCCTTCTGGGTCTTCGGAAAGGCGATCACGTCGCGGATGCTGTCGGAGCCCGCCAGCAGCATGGCGATGCGGTCCATGCCCAGGGCGATGCCTCCGTGGGGCGGCGCGCCGTGACGCAAGGCGGTCAGCAAGAAGCCGAACTTCTCTTGGGCGTCCTGGTCCTTGATGCCCAAGGCCGCAAAGACCTTGGTTTGCACTTCGGGATCGTGCAGGCGGATCGAGCCGCCGCCGATCTCGAAGCCGTTCAGCACGATGTCGTAGCGATAGCAGAGCACTTTTCCGGGATCGGATTCGATCAGCGGCACGCTGTCATCGTGTGGTCGCGTGAAAGCGTGGTGCGCAGCAGCCCAACGCCCGCTGTCCTCGTCGTACTCGAACAGCGGCGGCTCCACGACCCAAAGGAAATTCCACTGTCCCCCGTGGCCCACTTCGGGGATCAAGCCAAGCTTCTTGCCCAGGTGCACGCGCAGGTTGGCGAGCACCGTGTGCACCATGCTGGCTTTGCCAAACTGGAAGATCAAAAGATCACCATCGCCGGCACCCGCCGCTTCGTTGATGGCCAGGCGTAGCTCCGGCGTGATCGTCTTTGCCAGCGGCGACTGCGTCCAGCTGCCATCCGCCGCGACCTTGGCGCGCGCCAAGCCGGCCGCTCCCATGCTCTTGGCCAACGCTTCCAGCTTGTCCGTATCAGTGCGCGACAGCCCCGCGTCCGCGGGTACTTTCATGCACTTGACGATCTCCGCAGGCAGATCCGTACGATAGGTGCCCGCAGCAAACTTTTCCGCGATGGGTTTCCAGAACGGGATCCCGCCGCCGCCGTGCTGCACGACGAGCTGGGTGAGATCCACGTGCTTCATGCCAAAGCGCAGATCCGGCTTGTCGTTGCCATAGTCGCGCATGGAGTCCTCGAACTTCATGCGCGGGAACTTGCCGTCGGGGTACAGGGTCTTCAGATCGATGCCGAGCGCTGCCTTCCAAACCGCAAAGATCAGCCCCTCGATGAGCGTGAACACGTCATCCTGATTCACGAAGGACATTTCCACGTCGATTTGCGTGAATTCAGGCTGGCGATCGAGCCGCAAGTCTTCATCGCGGAAGCAACGCACGATCTGGAAGTAGCGCTCGTAGCCGGCGACCATGAACAGCTGCTTGAAGATCTGTGGGCTCTCGGCCAGGGCGTAGAATTTGCCGGGACTCAAGCGCGAGGGCACCAGGAAGTTCCGAGCTCCTCCCGGCGTGTACTTGACCAAGAACGGCGTCTCGAGCTCCAGGCAACCTTGTTCCGACAGGTAGTTGCGAGTGGCCAAGTTGATGTCGTGGCGCATTCGCAGGCTGCGTTGCAGCACCGGCCGCCGTAGATCCAAATAGCGATATTGCAGTCGGATCTCTTCCCGGGTGTCGATCTTGTCGGCGATTTCGAATGGCGGCGTCTCCGCGCGATTGAAGACCGTCGCTTCGAGCACTTCGACTTCGATCTCACCCGTCGCCAAATTCGGGTTGGCGGCCGACACCGTTTGGTTTTCTTTCTTGCTGAACTGCTGCCCGCGCGAGCGCACTTGGCCGCGGATCCCCACGACCCACTCCGGGCGCATTTGCTCGGCAAGGGCGTGAGCCTCTTTGGAGGTATCCGGATCAAAAACGATCTGCGTGATGCCTTCGCGATCGCGCAGATCGATGAAGATCAGGTTGCCATGATCCCGGCGGCTCTCCACCCAGCCAAAAAGCACGGCTTCGTTGCCGATGTCGGAAGCGCGCAGGGCGCCATCGTGATGGGTTCGTTTCAGCTCATCGATAAAGCGGGCCACGGCAGGGGCTTAAGCCAAGCCTGGCCGAAACGGGGAAGAATTCGAAAACCTCGGCCCGCGGGCCGGATTTTGGGGCCCCGAAAACTGGGCCGGTTGTGCCGGTTCTGGCACCCAAGCAAGGTGAGCGTCGAGGCCGGCCCGCTTCCAGAAACCCGACAGCGGACTGCGCTGTACGGCGTGCTCGCGTGGTTGTCGTTCGCTCTGCCCCTTTGCGCGACGCTCTGGCGTGCCAGCGCCTCCACCCAATGGCGCGACGACATGCCCGTGGTGCGCGCCCTTGGCTTCGTGCCCCTGGGCGGCGAAGGTGTGCTGTCCAGCTTGGCGATGCAGCTGCTTTCCCTGCTGCCCTTCGGCGGCCTGGTGTCGCGAGCGAGTTTGGTTGGAGTACTCGGCGTTGCGCTCTTGTCTCGACTGGTCTTCGCGACAGCTACGCGGCTGCTGGACCAAAACGCTTGGACGCCGCGCCTCAGTCCCTGGTTGGCGCTGGGCGCTGCACTGACGACTGCATTCTCGTCCTCAGTGCAACTGGAGGGAACCATTGCTGGCGGCGCGCCCTTGGCGGCTTCGTTGGTGTTGCTCGGGCTTCTGGTCCGACCCGATCAGCGACGGCACGACGCGCGGGTGTGGCTGGGCTTCGGTGCTTTCGTTGCCCTGACGACGCTTGAGAGTCATGCTGCCGGAGCGGCGCTGCTCTTTGCCTTGATCGTGCAGATCGGCATCCTGGGCGACACCCCGTCGCGTCGAAGCGTGGCGCTTTCGCTGTGCGGAGCGGCGTTCACCGCAGGCCTATGCCTCCTGCCGGCGCTCCTGCGCACGCTCTCGGATCGCGCCTGGGTGCACCTTGGCTTCGGACTTTCCGCCGTTGGCGCGGTCGCCCTTGATAGCGCCGCCGATCGGCCCGGTGCGATTGCGGTCTGGTTCAAGGAGATCGGCGTGGTTTCCCTGTGCTTGGCTGCCGTGGGTTCCGCCTGGGGCCTGCTGCGCGGGCGCACGCGTTGGATCGCGGCTCCGCTGCTAGCCTTGGTGGTCGCGGACTTGGCGTTCCCCGCAAGCCGCACCGGGCTGCTTGCCCCAGACGCCCTTGCGGCTGTGCGGCTGAATGCGCTTTCCGTCGCTGCGGTCACGGCCGTACTGGGCGTGCACACCGTCGCGCTGTTTGTGCTCCGTGCGGAGCTGCCCTTCGCGCGAGCCATCGCCGCGCTGTTGGTGGCATTCCAGGCCACTTTGGTGCTGATGACCACGGAGGATTCTTCCTACGTGGCCAACCGGCGTTCGCAGCTGTCCGCGGACGTCTGGACGGACGAAGCCCTCGACCGCCTGCCACCGCGCAGTTTGGTTCTAGTGCGCAACGAAGCGGTGGCTTGGCGCTTCTGGGCCGCGCGTACGGTGCGGGGCGCGCGGCCGGACGTGGTTGTCGTGCCTATCCCGATCTTGGATCGCGGAAGCGTTGCGCGTGACTTGCTGATGCTCGAGCCCGGGCTCGCCCCGCTGATTCGCGACATGTCACTCAGCGGAAAGCCCGGCGAGTACGCACTCTCCAGCCTCGCAGACATTCGTCCGCTCTTCGTGGAGCTAGACCCGGAGTGGGACAAGCGCCTCGTGCACCACGTGGTCCCCGACGCCCTCTGGATGGGCTTCGCGCCGCACGCCCGGGGACGTTCGGACCGCCGACATGCCTTCAAGTCCGGCTTGAGCTCCTTCGGCCGAGTATTCGACGCAGCCACCAAAGACGGCTTCACGGACGCGGCCACGTTAGAAGTGCTCGGCTCCCGGGCACGGGAACAAGCCTATGCCCTGGCCATGCTCGGGGACCGCGAGATGGTCGCGCATCTCGTCTACGACTTGCGGGGCATCGACAAGAAACACCCGTTTGTGGTCGAGCTTGAGAAGAAGCTGAAAAAGAAGCGGATGGGGAAGATCGATCTTGCGAGTCTGCAACACTGAGGCCGTGAGCGCGGGCGCAAGGGGATCCCTCGGTCGCACTCTCTTCTGAACTAGCGCTCTATTCGCACTTGACGAAGAGGCCCTCGGATTTGCACGAAGTATCGTCTTCGCATTTTTGCGATTCGACGAATTTGCCACCTTTGCATTCCAGGATCGATTTCTTGTCGGTGGCGCAGGCGGCGTCGTTGTCTTTGCCGCAAAGGTCGCCCAGGGCGGCGATGCTGTTGTCACAGTCGATCATGACGGGGCCCGGCGCGCAGGCTTTCGGTCCACCGCATTTGCCGATGGTTTTCCATTTGCCGGCTTCGCATTTGAGTTCCGCGGTCTTGTCCAGGGAGCACGAGTAGTGATCCCCCTGGGGGTCGCCGCATGGGTCGCCTTCTTGAGCCAGGGACTCGTCGCATTTGATGATCGCGCCCGCGGCTTGGCAGCCTTCGGGGCCCTTGCAGGCGACCTCTTCCCATTTCTTGCTCTTGCACGTGAGAATGGAGGTCTTGTCTTTGCATGAGGCTTCGCCCTCGGTTTTGCACTCGGCGCCGGCCTTGGGATCCTTCTTGCAGGCGAGCAGAGCAACACAAAGTACGGCCAATACAGCCAAGGTCGATCGCATGCGCCGGAGGCTAAACGAGATCCTGTAGAGGCGACAGGCTGCAGCAGCGGGTGGCGCTTTTTCGCGCGAACCAAGTATCATTGCTGGATTGGAAAAGATGGCGCATCCCACGCATTTCTCCCGAGACCGGCGAGTCGGACTGCCTTCGGCCCCGTGGCTTGCGGCGCTGTGTGTGGCTATGTTCGGTTGCTCGAAGACAGAGCCGGCTTCCGGCGAGAGTACGGAAAAAGACGACACGACTCAGCGCGAGCTCCAGAAGCGCGATGCCTATTTTTCGAAACTAATGGGCGCCGGGCCGAAGCAGACCGAGGGCGTCGAGAAGCCATGCCCCGACGAAGCCATCTCCCGCGCCCTCAAAGGGGATCCCGGTCGCGTGGTGATCACGGAGCACGCTTTCTTGAGCCGATTCGCTGGCACCGGCGCGGACCTGTACGCTGGCACCGGCGCAAAGTTCAAGAGCCTGACGACTCCAGCGTTCCGCATCTTGCTGCCTTCCACCCGAGCCACGTCGCGGCAGCAGTCCATCGACGCGCTTTGGAACATCAAAAAGGTAGAGCGCGAATACACGCACATCGGCGTGCTCCGGGCGGCGACCCGTACGGGGCCGACGGTGACGGGCGAGAAGTTCCAAACCGGGAAGTACGCCGGCGTGCTGCTTATCTTTGAAATGAGCAAGACCGAAGTGCTGTGCGCGGCGGAGATACAGGCCGAGAACAGCGAGAGCTTCGCGACCCAGGCGGGTCGTTCAGCCGATGACGCGGCGTGGGCGGACTACATCTCTCAAGTGCGCGGCGCCGTGCACGCGGGCGTACGGCGCATCTCGAAGCGTCTAGAGTTGGATCTGGAATAGAGCGACGCGCTTCTAGACCAGCGCGTGACACGCTTCCCGGCCACTTCTCGGCACTACCTCAGGTAGCTGTGGAGCTGCGCGGGCAGACGCTGCATTGGGCGCTTGGCCTCCGCGGGCAGCACGGCACTCTGCGTGAGCCACAGCAGTAGCGGTCCCGTGGAGCAAAGGCGATCTTTCCGCAGCACCGCGGCGAGGGCCTTTTGTGTGTAGGTCGGCTCCAATCGGTAACCTTCGAGGTCCGCGGCCATGTGCGCGGCGTGTTCACCGTTGCGCGTGGACCGGCCGTAGCCGGCACCCAGTTCTCGAGATTCGAATACCAAGCGATCCGGATCCAATGCCGGAACCGAGTCCTGCGCGATGAGGCGCGCCGTTTCGCCGTACAGTGCGCGGGCGCGACCTGGATTGGAATAGTGTGCACTGGATGCGCGCACCGCGAGCACGCGGGTCTTGCGCTTCGTGATGGCCAGACCAAGGCACAGACCGACCGCGCTGCCGAGGGTACCCGCGGCGATCACCAGCCACGCCGGCTCGGGTAGCATTCCGGATCGGATTTGTGCGTCGAGCTCCAGGGCGGCGGCGACAAACGCGAGGTTACCCAGGGCGCTGGTTCCGCCTGCGGGCAAGACGTGGGGCGCAGCGGCGTCGCGCCGCATGGCTGTCATCGCCGTAACTTCGGCGCTGCCCACTTCCTTTGAAAAACCGATCTCTGCTTGGGTCGCGGCCAACATCCGGAGCTGACGCGCCACGTGTTCGGAGCGCGGCTGCGGCGACAGCATGACGCTGGCCTGCAGGCCCGCGCGGGGAGCGAATAGTGCGGTCGCCAAACACTGATTTGAGCCCGCGCCACCGAAGGTGATCACGCGCCCGCGTTTCAGGGCTTTGGCTTCGGCGAGCAAAAGTTCAAGCTTGCGCACTTTGCTACCGCCAAAGACGCCACTGGCGAGGTCGTCGCGCTTGACCCAGAGATCCAGTTCAATCCTGCGGCTCAGATCCCGCGCGTGTTGGCACGGTGTTGGGAAGACGCCGAGGGCCAGGTGGTTCAGGCGCAGCGATGGAATACGCTCCTCGAGCAGAGCATGCCCGGACGGCGATCGGGCGGAGCGCAGATTGCGGTCATGCCGGTCGCGCCGAACGGGATCGCTGCGTTGAGACACGGTCCCGTCGCATCC
Source organism: uncultured Myxococcales bacterium (assembly GCA_937872925.1). Lineage (GTDB taxonomy): Bacteria > Myxococcota_A > Polyangia > Polyangiales > Polyangiaceae > JACKEA01. The sequence goes on from CALMUT010000261.1 coordinate 10,005, forward strand.
GATGGTTGCCGCAGCTGTGCCAAGCCACTGTCGCCGAGTCAGCCGCATGATCCCGACGACACAAACGCTGCGCCCTTCCAGGAGATTCCCGCCGCTGCGCAACCGGGGCGCGGGGCTCGTATCGTCCGCTCGCCTGCCGGTGGACCTCCCGTTTGCGGCGACATGACTGGTTTCTGGTGGGAGCGCGCCCTAGGATCCCATCGTAGCTCCCCTGGGCTGCGGAAGGCGGCCGTCGGAATTGGGCCCAGACCGATGACCTGGCACGCACTCGACGCAAAGAAGCCCCACGAGCGCTATCGCGTGGAGGTGGGAGCGGATGGCGTCATCGTCGCGGGCCTTGGCGGGACGCGGCAGTTTGCGCTCTCCGCGGCGACGGTGGGCGTGGCGAAGTGGATCGCGCAGAGGCCTGGCGCTGCGTTGGTACTCGGCGAAGGTAGCGAGCAGTTCGTGATCGGCTCGCAAGGCGCGCACTACAGTTACGAAAATCGTCCGCCGTGTTCCAAGGTCGACGCGGTGATGGCTGAGCGCGAGTTTCACGGATTGATGGCAGCGCTGCAGTCCGCGTGGCGCACGGCTCACCCACCAGCACAGGGTTACCGCGCATCGAGCCGGGAACCGAGGATGTTCCAACAGTTCTTCCCGCTGCATCGGGGTAGCGGGGTCGTCACCGTGGCGGCGATCTTGTTTGCCTTCGTTGCCTTCATGGCTGCGTCGCTATGGCTACCGACTGGCAGTACGGCGTGGCTCGCGGGCTCTGCCTTCCTCGGCATGGCTTTGATTTGGCTTGCGACGACTTGGCAACTCATGCGCCCGCGTTATCGCTTGGAGTTCAGCGGCGAGATGCTGCGCTTGTGCAACAAGCAGCGCGTCATCGTCGAGGCGCGACGTGCGGATGTGCCGATTCGATTTGATGAAGCTCGTGGCAGCGTTCGGCTCGAGTTTCCGGACGGGCGTGGCTGGGATCTTCACCGGCTCCCAAGCCCCAAACGGAACTGGTTCCCCCTTGGATTCTTTCCAAGTCGAAGAGAGCTTCTGCTCGAACCAGAGGCCATTCCGCTGCTGCGTGCCGCCTGCGAACCCGCCGAGGTGACGCCCTCCGCGCAGGGGAAGTCTACGCGCGTCCGCGTGCGGACGGAGCAAGACGAACTGGACGGGCGGCACGAGGAGCCGCTCCGCGCCAAAGTCCGGGACTAGCGGTTGCACGCAGCGCTCCACGACGAACGGCTTTCCCCGTGCAAGGCCCTTGGCGGGGGCGAGATGGTCAGCCCCAGGGCACGCGGCGTTGTTGCCTGCCCCAAGCGCGTGTACTTTCGCCAACCATGAAGACGTTGAACGCTGGAGTCGCGTTGCTTTTGTTGCTGTCTGCCTGCGACAACGCACCGAAGTCGGAGGGCTACTCCGCAGTGCTCACAGACGCCGCGGGTCTCAAGCCCGGGGCGGTGGTGTACATCGCGGGCGTGCAGGTGGGTCGCGTGAACCAAGTGGATCTCGACGGCAACCGCGCCCGCGTTCAGTTCGACGTGCGTTCGGCGCCGGGGGTGCAGGTCACGGCCGCCACCTGCGTCAGCGTGGGTTTCTATGGGCTAGCCAGCGACGCGCATCTCAGTGTCGATCCCGGTGACGTGCCCGCCGCGCCCATCGCACCCGGGGGCGAGATCAGCTGCGTGCGGGACAGCGCTTTGGGCAAGTCCGGCGAGCGTGCCATGGCCAGTGCGGAGAAACTGCTCAGCACCGCCCTCAGCGGCAAAGGCTTGGTGTCCCGCCTGCTGCACGACAAAGAGCTGGCCGACAAGGTTGAGAGCTTCTTCGACACCCCATCCACCGGGACCGCCGCCGGCCCGGACGAGAACCCCACGGCGCCGCCAAACGTCGACAAGCCCGACGACAAAGCTCCCGTGACTGCGGCGGCTCCAAAGCCACCAAGACCGCCGGTCCCGAAGCCGCCCGCGCCCAAGAAGCCGCCCCCGCCGCCGCCCCCGAAGACGGAATTGGTCAATCCGTTCTAGCGGCGCCGTCTGATCTCCAGCGTCGCTGTGCGATGGGCTGGGGCGTCGAGCTCGTCGATGAGTTTGTGAGCCCGGCACCCTTCGATCCGGAGCCGCAACCGGCGCTTAGCCCTTCCGCAACCTGTGGTTGGCACTGCGACATGCGGCGTCGCGTATCGTGCACTCGAGGTGCGACATGTGGCGCTGCTGTGTCCATGTGTCAGCGCGCGCTCGCGCCTAGTTGACGATGCGCAAGATCGATTGCCCTTGTCGGTTTTCCCCTGGCAGGGGTTCGCTCCCGGCGACGCGGCGCAGCGCTTGCCGCGACTTGGTATAGATCATGTAGGGGAAGGTCGTGCGCTCACGCACTTGCACTCAAGGGCGCGCGGCTCTCAATGCGACAGGCTCTTTCCCTACTGAAACTTTCCAGCAACACAGCGACGGCCGTCGCCTTGAGCTGCGCCGTATTCGCCGCGGGCTGCACGGGTGACATCAGCGGTGACCTGGGACCGGCGCCGCCCCCAGACGTCGTGCCCGCTGACGTGACCGAAAACCTCGAACTCGTATCGGGGCAAGGCTTCTGCGTCGAGCTACTTCCTGGCGAAGCGCTGCGTTCGGTCAGCCCCGAAGGGCACGCCTGGCTGGTGGCGGAGACCGCGGGCATGAGCAACGTGCGCGTATTGGACGCGTTCGATGCGGCGAACGTGGTCACCCGGGAGGTCGAGCTCACCGCGATCCAGCGCGTGCAGGCCTGGTCGCAGACGGACGCAGCGGTCATCACCGATGACGGTCTGTGGCGCCTCGAAGATCTGGCGCGGGTGCAGCTGGCCCCCCCCCAAGGTTTTTCCGCTAGCGCGGGTTCTTGCGGCGACCCCGGCACGAACGGCGCGCTCCTGTGCAGCGGCAAGCTGTACGAGCGGCGAGACGACGAGCAGTGGTGGGCCTGGTCGCCCGGTGCGTCCGGCGACGCCGCTCCGAGCGAGCTTCTCGGCCAGCAGGGCGAGTGCCAGGGCGGCGACGACAGCGGTTGGATGACGTCGCCGGACGGCACGCTGTGGCGGATGCAACCGTCGAGCGTGTACCGACCGGTACAGTTCGAAAGACTGCAAGCGGCGGCGGTAACCAGCGCTTCCGGAGTGGGAGCGGCGGCGCTCGTGGCCGTGATCGACGCAGAGCGACTCTGGACGGGTTCCGACAGCTGGCAGGCGTGGACTTTCCCCACTGGCGCTCCCGCGCATCTCAGCGCGGCCGGCGGCAAGATCTGGCTCACGTCGGGTTCCGAACTGCTGCGCTTTGATGGTTCCACGTGGCAATCGGTTTCTCTCGGGTCAGCGCCCAGCGGTAGTACGCAGAGCGTGCAGGCTCACGCTGGCGGCGCGTGGTTCACCCGCGGTGGCTCCGCATGCCACGTTGCGACGGGCCCCATGTTGCGCGTGAGCGGCGTTCGCCCGTTCTCGCGCAGCAAGGAGCTTGAGTATGCCATCACGCTGTCCGCGGATGACGCCAGCGCCGTGTCCGCTTCCCTGAACGGCAACGCTTTGGTGCTGTCCCCGGACGCGACGACCGGGCTGTTTTCGGGGTCGATTCGCTTGGACAGCGTGGGCTGGCACGAGCTGCTGGTGGAGGCAGGGTCGAGCAGCCGCAGCGTGCTCGTCAAACGCTTGCCGGAATACGAGCGCAGTTGGGTGACGGACATCAAGCCCATCTACGAGAAGCACTGCAGCGGCGGCGACTGCCACACGGCCGAAAACCCCAAAGGCGGTCCCGCGCTGTCCAGCTACGACGATTGGGTGCGCTACGCGAAGCAGATCCGCACACGCGTGGTGGACGCCGGCAACATGCCGCCCGCTGCCAATCGGGCCGCGGACTACGACGACGGAGACGTGCAGGTGATTGCCCAGTGGCTTGCAGGAGGAATGGCGCCATGAAGATCCCGAAGACTTGGCATTCACAGCTACGCAACAGCTCCCGGGCGCTTGCGCTGTGCGTGCTTGCGGCCAGTTGCTCTGGCGGCGATGACCAAGAAGCTGGGCGCTCTCCTACGGGGCCGAACGGCGGCAACGGCACCACTTGGAAACCATCCGGCAATGCGGGCGAGTGCAACGTAGACGCCCTGCTCAAGCCGCATTCTTACGGTTCCAAAGTCAAAGCTTTGCTCACCGGCTACGCCTTGGAAGATGCGGAGCTGAAACAACTCCAATCCGACCCCGAAAGTCTGGGCTCACTGATCGACGGTTGGATCGCCTCGGACGGCGCTCGCGCGATGCTGGAGCGCTTCTTCATGACCGCGTTCCAGCAGACCGGCCTCGACAACGAGACCTTCTTCTA
>CALMUT010000262.1 GCA_937872925.1 uncultured Myxococcales bacterium
GACCTCTTTGAGGTCCCTTCCCGAGATGCCGACCTGACCTGCAGAGGTCTTTGTTTTGCCGTCAATGAAAGCGCGCGACGCACCGACGTGAACGGCCTTCTCGACGAAAGCAGGAATAGCCCCTTGCTCATCCAGCCGGACGCGAATCAGTTTGTCGGGGTACACGAGCGGCGATGCGTCGTTGAGCGTCACCCGCGCGCACACGCCGACGAGCGATGGGTTGCCGTTGTAGCGAGTGAAGAGGAGGTCATCACGGCGAAGGAAATAGACCTCCCACGATGACGAGGGACCTTCGAGGTGGCGCGTGTCGGTCGCGTTGAGCGCCATCGGACGAACAGCACTGATTCTCAGGATAGGCGTACCGACGTCTCCGTCCGGCTTCGCCGAGATGCCATTTCGCACCTCAACCGCCAGGTCGCCAAGCCGCACCGACGCCCACCCACTCGGCAAACTGTCGCTCAACCCTCGGCTCCGAGTTCTTCTTGCAGCGCCTGCATTTCTTCCAGGGCCGTCTGCAGTTGCAGAACAATCTCCGCGGCAATCTCGTCGGGTTCGGGCAGGTCGGCGTGATCGGTGACGCTGTCGTCTTTCAGCCACGAGATATCAAGGTTGTGCCCGCGCTTGGCAATGTCGTCGCGCGTGAACTTTCTGAAGTGCCCCTCCTCGCCCTGGTCCTTGCGCTTGGCCTTGCCCAGCGGGTCTTTGCCGTACGCTTTCTCGAAGGGCTCGAAATGCGTGTGCGTGAGCGGCGTACGCTTTCCGAACGATGGAGCGTTGGTGCGCATGTCGTAGAACCACACGGCCTTGGTGTTGCCCTTGTCTTTCGCGCCCCGCGTGAAGAACAGCACGTTCGTCTTCACGCCCTGGGCGTAGAAAATCCCGGTGGGCAGTCTCAGGATGGTGTGCAGATCGCACTTGTCCATCAGGTCAGCGCGGACTTTTTGACCAACGCCTTCTTCGAAAAGCACGTTATCCGGCAGGACCACGGCAGCGCGCCCACCTGGCTTCAACCCGCGGTAGACGTGCTGCAGAAACACGAGCTGCTTGTTGCTCGTGGGGTACGTGATGTCGTCACGGGCAGGACCGCCGCCTCCCTTCTTCGTGCCGAACGGCGGGTTTGTGAGAATCACGTCGGCCTTGGGCAGCTTCGCTCCGCTCGGGCCGAGCGTATCCCCGAGCAGAATGTCGCCTTCGATGCCGTGGAGCATGGCGTTCATCAGTGCAAGCCTCTGCACGTCCGGCACCAGCTCCATCCCGTAGAAGGCCTGCTTGCGCTGGAAAGTCTGCTGCTTCTCCTTCAAGTCGAACAAGTCGTCGGTGCGCTCTTTGATGTAGCGGTCCGCTGCGATGAGAAAGCCGGCGGTGCCAATTGCGGGATCTTGGACCAGTTCACCTGGCTGGGGCTGGACCAGATTCACCATGCATTCGATGAGCGGACGCGGAGTGAAGTACTGACCGGCGCCTGACTTGGTTTCCTCCGCGTTCTTTTCGAGCAGCCCTTCGTAGAGGTCACCAAGGCCCTCGGTCTTGGCGCTATACCAGTCCAGCGCGTCGATATTCTGAACGATGGTCCGAAGGTTCACCGGCTGGCGCAGGCTGGTCCCTGCACCGGCATAGATGGCCTGCACGCGCTGCGAGCCGTTCGTCCCGAGGTGGATCAGCAAGAGCTTGTAGAAAGTGAGCAGCTCGACGCCGTCCAGTTTTGCGACGTCGTCCCAACGGTAGCCTTTGGGAAGCTGCTGCTCACCGCCCGTTTCCTTCATCATCTTCAGAAAGAGCAGGTACGTCAGCTCGCTCACGTATTCGTGGTAGGTGATGCCGTCGTCGCGCAAGACGTGGCACAGATTCCAGAGCTTCTGAACGATTTCTTGGGTTTTCATGTTCTAACCGGCATCTTCCCAAACCGCGTCAGCAAGGTCGCCAAGCAGACTCTCAAGCTGGCTGTCGAACACTTTGTTGAGCCTGTCAAAGCCGCCGTGCGCCTTGAACTGCCCGGCGTCAATCGACTCGCGATCTACGACCGTTTCGAGCTTCAACTGAGCCGCGATCCGGTCCAGCCACCTCCGCTGCGGGTCCGTGAACTTGTGCGCTGTCAGCACCTGCTGCACGGCCCTGTCCACGCGCTGATCGTAGGGCACGAGCGGAGAGCCGAGCGCGAGCTGTCGGATGTAGCCGACGATGGTGGCGGCGATGTCCTCGTTCTTGGCCTCACGCCAGGCGGTCTGCAGCGCCTTTTCGTTGTAGCCCGCCTCGTCGAGCGCGAGCTTGAGCTGGCGCAGTGCCTCGCGCGAGAGCTCGCGCGGGCGCTGGGTCACGGCCAAGAGTGCCGGGATCTTGTTCATGTTCTCGTTGACGAAATCGCGGAAGCCGTCGAGGTAGTCCTCGGGTTTCGCCGCGACGCCGTAGCCGCGCCCGACCTCGACAACTTCGTCGCCGTGGGTGGAGACCACCGTCTTCAGGCCTCCGCCGCCAGTTGTGCGGTCGAGCAGCGACGCAATCCCCGCGTGCTTCTTCAGGTAATCGGCTGCGGCACTGGGACTCGCATCCCGCAGGAACTTGATCAGCTCGCCGACTTCCATGCCTGCGGCTGTTTTCAGATGCTCCACTGCCTCACCCTTGACTGAGCGCTTCTTGCGCTGGAGCTTGGCGATGAACTCGTCCAGGGACTCCTGTCGGTCTTGGTCTTTCGCGCCCTCGACGATTTCCTTCGCCAACTGCTCGAACGTAACGCTCGGATTTACCACCACCGGCTTCATGTCCGTGACGTCTTTGATGGCCGAGTACAGGTCCACGGCGTCGAAGATGCGGAACCGCTCCTTGTCGATTTCCGGGCAAAGACGCGTAGCGCGCCCGATCATCTGCTCGTAGAGGATCCGGCTGCGAACCCGACGTAAGAACACCAAGTTGGCGATCTTGGGTATGTCGATCCCGGTGGTGAGCAGGTCCACCGTGACCGCCACGCTTGGCAGGCGTTCATTGCGGTAGCGACGGATCAGTTGCAGCGGCTTGTCTGAAGCGCCGGTGATCTTGACCACCGCGTCGTCGTCCACCGCGCCGTACTTGGCTTCTAGTTCTTCCTTTAGCTGGGTGACCACCATGTCGGCATGCTCATCGGTCGCGCAGAAGATGAGAGTCTTTTCGTCCTGCTCCGGGTCGATGTGATTAACGAGTTCGCGGAGCACCGCTCTGTTGAAGTTCTCCGTGATGACGCGCTTGTTGAACGAGTCAATTTCAAAGTTCAGCTCGTCCGGCAGCAGCTCCTTCTGCAGTGTCTGGGTTGAGCGGTCGAGGACCAGCACCTGCTGCTGGGCCTGATAGTGGATGCCGTCCTTTGCGAGCTTCGTGACAATGCGAATCGGTGGCTCGTGATCCACCAGGAAGCCGTCCACGACAGCTTCGCGGTACGAGTACTGGAAGATGGGCGAGCCGAAGATTTCCTTCGTGTGTAGCGCGGGCGTCGCAGTCAGCCCAATCTTCACCGCGTCGAAGTGGTCGAGCACGCGGCGATACTTCGAGATATAGTCGTCCTCATCCCGGAACTCGAACTCGCGGTCAGATAGCTCCCTGTCGAGCAGGTAGCCCCGGTGGCACTCGTCAACCACGATGCAGTCGTACTGATCGACCGGTGGGATATCCTTTTCGGTCTCATCGGAATGTGGACCTAGTACGCGCTTGACCATCGCCTGGATGGTGGCGATTTGCATCCGCGTTTCCCGATCCGGCTTGATGTCTCCGATCTCTTTCAAGTCGAAGATGTCGGGCAACGTCTGAAGATTTTCAAGGCGCAGGTCTTTGAGCGCGTCTCCGGCCTGCTTGCCCAAGGCGTTGCGATCAACCAAGAAGAGAATGCGTCGGAACCGCTTGGTCTTCAGCAGGCGATAGCAGAGGCCAATGCAGGTGCGTGTCTTGCCCGTGCCCGTCGCCATCGCCAAGAGAAGCTCTCGTTGGCCTTCTACCAACCCCTTTTCGACTGCCAGGATTGCCTGCCGCTGGTACTCGCGGTCCACGTACGGCATTGGTTCGACTTTGAGTTTCGCGTGGGCCTCGTCGACATCTTGGCGCAGCAAGTCGAGCAAGCCCTCGGGCGTGTACCAGCTTTCCAGCGCAACGGGATGGTTCGCCGCGCGCCGCGCATCCAGAAACCAAATGCCACTCTTCGTTTGGAGCTGACGCAGGTAAGGCCTGCCATTTGTTGCGAACAGGAACGGGACTTTCAGTTTTCCCCACGGCGAACCTTCAGGCAGATGCTCACCCGCCTGGATCAAATAGCCCGCGCTGTACCGCTTCGCTTGCGGGATAACACCAGCAACGTCCTTGTGCTTTCTCTTGGCTTCTACGACGCCCACTACGGTCAAACCAACGAAGAGCACGTAGTCTGCCCGACCGGCTTTGCCATCGGTCTCGCAGGGCCACTCGGCAATAGCCAGGTTGCGGCCCTTGGTCGGTCGCGCGCCGCGGTCGAATGTGAGCGCCTGCGTGTCCGCCTCCCAGCCGTCCTGCTGGAGTTGTCTGTCGATCAGGCGCCGCGTCGCAGCTTCGTCAAGATTGATGTCTTCGCTCGCCTGGGCCGCCTGTTCGATTCTCGCGGTGGTTTCGGCGGCCGGTTCTGCCTGGACGGATGCCTGCAGCGCCGCAAGCTCAGCCGCGAGCTGCTCGTTTTGCGCTCGCAGCGCCGCGTTCTTAGCAGTCTTTTCCTCGAGTTGTTCGTTCGCTAGCTCTTCCCAAATCGCGACTTCTTCTTTCGCCTTGGCGGCGCGCTCCTCCGCGCTCAGCCGCTGGGCAGCTTCTGCTTCCGCGGCAACGCGAGCTTCCTCCAGCGCGGCCTCCGCGGCCTTGCGCTGTGCGGCGTTCGCGGCCAGCGCCGTTCTCAGCCGCTCCATTTCTGCGTGCAAGGAGGCGTCCGCCTTCTCCGGCTCTCTCGGAGGCACAAACGGGCCTGGGTCGAATTTTCGATTGTTTCCGAATGACCGTTGAAACCAAACGCCAAGCTCACGGGCCATGCGGAGCTGATGCAGCGCCTCACCACCGGTGCCTTTGCCGTCGTGGACGGCGGCGTTCCCGACCTTTCTAATGTCGTGGAAGATGCTGCGCTGGGTGGCTCCGATGACGTTCCGTTCGAACAGGCGGTTGATCAGGTCGAGCTGAGTGTCCTGCGGATCGAGAAGCAGCCCGACCTTGGCAGCGGCTCGTTTTGCGAGCACCTCGGCGAACTGCCTTAGCTTGAAGAGCGTGACCGTCGGGTCGTCCGCAAAGTGCTGCTCGGCCTGCGTGCCCAAGGCCACGAGCCGCGGGTCGTGGTGCGCTAGATACGCGAAGTTGGCTGAGGGCTTGGCGGTCACGACGAGCGGGCCTGCCGGGGCGCCTGCCCCCGCAGAGCGCCTAGCCTACCAAGGACTGGCGCCATGGAGGGGCGCGGAAAACGGGCTGGAAGCGACGAGTCTTGTCGCTGGGTTGGAGACGGGAGTGTAGTGCTCAGCTTCGACGAGGCGCCGGTGGGGCCTCGCGTCCCTGCCGCCCTGCTATGATGCACCAGACGAAGGCGGCGCACGGAGCCCACACACACAGGCGTGGCCGGGCATGGTTCAACCAGGGGCAGTTGATGGATTCCGACCACCTAGACCGGGAGCGAAACACAGCGCTTCTCATTAGGGCGTGCTGGGACACTCTGCCCCAAGAACCTCGACCCGATCAGCTTCACGGACTGTGCAAACTTACTTGGATTACGGTAGGCACCGGAGGCGACGCTGCTGCGGACACGACGCGCTCTGTGGTGGCTCCGGCGTTGTCGGCCATCCTAAGCGTTGGCTTGTCCGCGAAGAACCGAGACCAATTGGCGCAAGAGCTTCAAGCGCAAGGTGTTCCGACGGCCTTGGCGCGGCTGGCAACCAAGAATATCGGCTTCGTCAACTTTTACAACGCCTATCGGAACCTAAGTCGTGGATGGATTGCGGAACACCAGGCTTTGATCACCAAGTTGTTTCGTGATGCCAGCAACATGTCGGCGGACTCTGACGCAAGATCACTGTACTCGGCGATTGAAAAGATGCCGCCGATTCAGAACCGTGCGGCAGCCCTGCCTCCGGTCAACCTGCTTTCTCCGGTTGTCGCGTGCCTCGACCCGAGAAGTCGCTCGCCGATCATCAACGGTCGAGCGGGCGTGCGAAGAAACTTACGCCGCCTCAACCTATCTAGAGCGACACTGCCAGAGCAATTTGACGGTCTCGTGGGTCTCATCAATCAAGCAGGGATTGCAGACGCTTTCGTGCTTGATTGCGCCGACAAGGCGGACTTGGAACGCGCGCTCGCGCTCCCTGGCACAAGACCTGCGCACAGCAACAACACGAAAGGTGGTGGCCTGCCGCGTCCACTCTCGGACCGCGACACGCTTGAAATCGAGACGCTCCGACGAACCCTTACGGCGACTCAAACCCGCCTGCACAACAAGATGACCAATGCACTCAAGGTCATCTGCGCGGCGTCGCAACTGCGAGTCGCGGAGGCGACCGACCCGGAGTGCAAGTTTGACGCCCTCATTTACGGGTACCGGGCTACCGAGCGTAATCTATTGGTGGAAGCCAAATCATCAGACGATCCTGCAGTCTGCCGTTTGGCGGTCGGACAGCTCCTCGACTATCGCCGCCTACTCCCCGAGTGCGCAGCGACGGACATCGCCGTGCTCTTTCCGAAACAGCCGAGACGCCATGCCCAGGAGTTCCTGCGATACGTGGGGGTCAAGATGCTCTGGTTTGGCCCCAACCTGGACGTCATCGAAGGAGACGTCACGTTCGAACCAGCCGAGACGTAGCGCCGTCTAACGAAAAACGGAGTTGCAGAAACGGGCGAAAATCGCGTTCTGCGCAGGTCACGCCTGACGGCGCTTGCGTCGAGTCTGCGGCGACTTCTTCTTCGCTCTCGCGGCCCGCGCCGCGGCTCGCCGTTCGTTTTGGCTGGTGTTGACGATCATGCTCGCAAGCGTAGTCGAGGCTCCAGTGCCCGCTATCAGACTGCAGCGGCGGTTCCGAATCGCGCCTACCAACTCTTCTGAGCAGCCAGGTACCGCTCGACCTGGCCCTGCAACTGGACATGGTTCTGATACTTCACGAGCGCGACGGACTCCCCGCCAATACAATGCGTGCCTAGGGTCATGGCTGACATTGCCGGTTTTCTCCAGGTCCACATGTGACGAAACGCTGCCCCGCCTGTTCCGCAGCCCCGCCCAGCAACAGCCTGCTGTTCCCCGCGGCCGTATCTGCCGAGGTACTTTTTTGCGATGCTTGTGGCTTTGCCGGCCGAACTCACGGAGAACACCACCGTGGTCGCGCACAAGGAATTGCCACAGAATTCGCCGAGAACGTACTTCACCGGTGCGCCCAGGGCGGCGCCGACGTCCAACGCCGGACCGGTGCATCCCAGCGTCTGCGTGTCGTTCGGGAACTGCTCCACCGCTGCGCCGGCCAACACACACCGACGGGCGAAATCGGCGCGAGAAACCGAAAACGGGAAACCTGCCACTGCCGCCGGAAACGCCACGGCAGGGTCCTTCTGGGTCTGACTGCCGTCATCACCTGCAGCCAGCGCTGTGGCCGGCAGACAGAAAATCACAACGATTACCGAGAGTTTGGCGGCCCAGGAACTGCGGGAGAACGACATGCTACCCACAAGACAAGCCTGCCTGGCGGAGGTTCCAACGAACTTGTGAAAACCGGACCTTTCGCCGCCACCATTGCGTTGGGTCAAGCCAGGGACAACTGCCGCGCGACCCACGCCACCTGCCGCTGACAATCCGCAGCCCGTCTCCGCGCCTCCTCCCGCAACAGCGGCCCCGGCGCTAGCTCGCGGATCTCCTCCCAGCGCTTCTGCTCGGCCACGAGCGCGTCACGGAGGCGGTGCAGTTCTTGCGGTGTCATCGCCGCTTCGCCTTCGCCTTCGCGCCCATGGCCTGGACCTCGTCGACAAGCGCCCAATGGCCAAGCGCCTTTCGAGCGATGTCGCGTACGTCGTCGAGGTCTCCTTCTACGGCCCCGACCAAGTCCACGGCGCCCACTGGCGATTCGCGGCGGATCCGCAACCGAAGCCTTCCAGTTTTCACTCGTTCGAGATCGATGAGAGTGCGCATGTGGGCCCCATCGGCCGGGCGCGGGGGGAGTTGCGCGCAATCGCGGGACGGGCTTTTTCGGGTGCCGAGCTGGCCACTGTCGGCGCGCACTGGGCTGTCGGTACGCGCTGCGCAACACAACTGACCGCGGTTGGAAAGGCCCGGGCGGCAACCCGAGGCATTTCGTCTTGTCTGCGCATCGTGATCATCCGGGCGTGGCTGGGCGTGGGCCCAGTTTCAGGCGCTCAAACTGTGGCGGCGCAAATCTGAGCACGACTGCCATGCCGCCCGAATAGACGCGCTTTGGGATGCCCGGCGACAGTTGGACGCCGCAACCACTTTGGCTTGAAGTCCGAGCGCGGCACCCAGGTCGCTGCGACCTTCTACTCCTTGATCGAAACGGCGAAGCTAGAGAGCGTAGATCCATCCGCCTACCTGCTCGAAGCGGCACGCGCCGACGGGTCCGGCGAAGTGTTGCTCCCCATCGCAATTCGTGGAAGCTCAAATCGCCGCCGAGTAGCGGCAATCTCCGCCGCTCAGCTCATGCCAAGCGTCAACACGGGGCGCGCCTAGTCGTTGGGTGTTGTCGTGCCACCGGTCACGACGGCCAGTTCGGCTAGCCTGCGCCCGAGAATCCTGTCTTGAAGCTGCTTGCCCGTAAGTCCGGCCGCGGCGTAGGCCGAGGCGATTAACTCGCGAAACTCCTCCTCGCTCAGTGACTCCGCCCTAACACGGACGCGATTCAGGACGCTCGCCGCCTCCTCAAACAACTTGTGCACTTCATCGAGTGTCAAGTGTCGCATTTCAGCTGCGATCTGGTGCGCCATCTTGTCGATCGTGGTGCGAGGACTGACCATCACGCTGTGCTCCAGCCTCGCGGGAAGAACGTCTTTGTCGTTGTTCTTGACCCACTCGACATGAAGGAGAGCTTGACGCACGTTCTTGTGAGCCACGCCGGCGTCCGGATTCTCTTTGGACTTCGCCTCGAAGGTAATCATCCGCTCTGCTCCGTCCGCGATCCAGACGACGTCCGGAGCCGCTTGAGATTTGTAGGATTTGGCGGCAAAGCCAAGCATGCGACCCAGGGCAACGAGACCGCGGTGAAACGCCTTCGCTTCCGTGTTGCCGAGGTCAGATCGCGCCGCCGACAAGTTTCGTTCAAACTGTCTGCCGCGAACTCCCCATTCCGCGAGTAGATCCTCCACGTGCCGCACCCCGAACCTCTCCGTGGAGTCCTGGTCCGGCGTGCCCGGGATGAACTGAAGAGCGGCGATCCACCGCACTCCGTTCGACAAGCTCGCCGCCGACTTCACGTGCTTTTGGAAAGTCGATTTCCAGGTCGGATCGTTGTTGGCCATCCTCCTGGCGAGGTCGGCCGCGGAGGCCGCCAGGTACTCCCAGAACGCTCGGTACGGCTTGAGTGCCACGCCGTCGAGCTTCTCGCACACCCGGACCGCCTTTTCGTGGGCCAGCATCGGGTCGTTCCTCCACAACGCGTACACGAAGTCCACTTCGTCTGCCACCACCGCGGCGAGAGGTTCAGCCACATCGGAAGGCCTGAGTTCCTTCTCCTTGGCCAGGTCCTTGATCTCGTCGTCCGCCTCCTCAAACCACGCATCGGTCTGCCCAAAAAAAGCATCCAACATCTCCTCCGCGGTCGCCACGTCGATGTGTTCCGCTTGGCGGAGCCCAAAGTCGATCTCGGCCTGAAGTGTCGGGTGAAGTCCAGCGCGGTTCCTGCCCGAAGTCATCCACTTGGCGAGGTCCGAGGTTTCGCACACGACAAGCGCAAAGTCGTTTTCGTCTCGGGTGCACCTTCCCATCGCCTGCGTCAACCGGACTCGGATTCGATTCTGCATCACAGAGCTTGCCGAAAGCCGGTCGCGCAGAAAGGCCTCTTGCAAGTTGACCGCGTTGGGAAGGCCCGCGAGAATAATGCGGCGGCAGGTATCGCCGGGCAAGTCGATTCCGTCGTATCTATTCGTCAAGACAAGGGCAGCTGAGCCGGTGGCGTCGGTGAACTTGGATAGTTCGTCCTCTACGTCCTTCGCCTTGAGGACCCTGAACCCATTCTTCTTGAACAGCCTGGTGTGGCGGCGCGCGTGCCGGCCTCCACCCGACGTTATCGAGAGGACTCGGGAGCCCGGTTCGAGCGTCCGCGACCCGAACACCTGCCCGGCTTCTTCTGGCATCGCATGCGGGAACACGATGAAGCGTCGACCGGTATTGCCTCCCTCAAGGTCTTCAGAGTGAATCCGGTACACTTTCCGAACTCCGAACATCCGCTCAAGGTCGCCATCGTCCCCCAGGGTGGCGGAGAGGTATATCCGCTTTTGGGCGTTCGCGAACGGCGCATGCGTGTCAGTCGGCGGCAATATGGGCCGAATCAAGAACGACGTCGGTGCGACGTAGACACAACAGGCCTCCAGTCTCCCTTTGAGCATTTGCCAACGCCAAAAGGAGTCCGGGTTATTCTCCCTGCTGCAATGCTCCGTGAGCAGCTCTCCGAGCTGTTTGAGCCGGTCGGCGTACGCCGGAAGTGGGATCAGGTCGACGTCCCGCACGTCGCTTTTTTTTAGAACGTTCAGCAGTTCCGGGTTGATCTCATTCCGGAAAAAGCTTGCAAGTGCGTCGAACAACACAGGCTCGTCGGCGGAGGTGACCTGGAGACTCCATTGGCTCGCCACGTAACTCTCGCCTGCGTGGGCGTCGTCGCAAATGAGAGCCTCCGCGTCAGAGATCCCCGGGGACACATTGAAGATCGTCGAGTAGGTAGTGACCGCCACGGCTTGTCCAGCCTGGAACTGCGCGAGGTCTGCCTTGTCGTACTTGTGTTTGTTGCCCATGAGCCCCACGGCAGCAACGCCGTAGTCGCACGCCCGAACTAGCGTCTGTCTCGCAAGTTGCCTGGTCGGACACAGGTACGCGACCTGGACCTCCATTGTGCGGCGCAAGTATTCGGCAATGAGCATTCCGACCAGCGTCTTTCCGGAGCCCGTGGGAAGTTCGATGGCCACATCTTTTCGATCCCCCGATTCGGATGAGTACAAGTCAAGGATTTCGCCTTGATGAGCCCAAAGGAACTTCAGTTGAGGATGCCGAAGCATCGAAAAAAGCGCC
>CALMUT010000263.1 GCA_937872925.1 uncultured Myxococcales bacterium
GAAGTCCAGGGGCCTT
Source organism: uncultured Myxococcales bacterium (assembly GCA_937872925.1). Lineage (GTDB taxonomy): Bacteria > Myxococcota_A > Polyangia > Polyangiales > Polyangiaceae > JACKEA01. The sequence goes on from CALMUT010000263.1 coordinate 17, forward strand.
GAGATGCCAGCATAGTCGATGGTTTTCTTCTCCTGAAGCAAGGTGAGCGCCTGCTTGATGCCCGTGGTGCCTCCAGTAACCTTCGTCCCGCCGACCATCTTCTTCAAACCGTCGTTGAATTTCGCCCCAGTCATGATGGGGTCGTTGATGGCAACAACGGAGTACGCCAACAAATAGGTGGCATCGTAGGCCGTATCCGCAAAGGAGCCCGGCGACTTCTGCTTGTGGAAGCCTCTGAACTCCGACTCGAACTGGGCAAACAACGCCGTGGCCCGTCCGGGCAGCGTGCCAACGACGCGTTGGCTCAGCGCGTTGTCCATACCCACCAGCTTGAGTAATTCGTCGTCGCGCCCGCCGTCCCCCACGATGAACACCGGCTTGTTCGGGCCAGGCGAACCCACCTCGACGCCAGCAAGCACTTTGGTGATGCTCTCTGTCGTGCCAAACGCCAGCACGATGTCCGGTTTGAAGCTGAGCATGGGCTGGATCACGCCTACATCGAAGTCAAAGCTGGGATCGTCCGCAGGATCCGGATAATCCGTGCGCAAGAAGAACGTGGAATTCGCCGTATCCAGGGCAGGCTTCCCGTTGAATTTGACGAGATCCAGCACCGCCGTGGTGAGACCAAGTCCGTAGGCGTCGCTCTTGACGGCGACTGCGACGCGAATCGAATCAGACGTGGAAAGTCCCCGCGCCGCGCGGATGTTGCTCTCCAGCTCGGTGACCAATTGCGCCAGGGGCACTGCCTGAAGCGCGTCGCTGGGCGCAGTGCGCCAGACCAGACCGTTGTCCTGCAAGTCCGTGATCGCAGTGCTCGTCGCCGACGGCGAAATCAAGAGCGTGCCCCCCGGAATGGAGACCTTCTTGGCAACCTCCAGGGTCACACCGCTAAACGCGGGCCCGACGATGGCGGGAACCTTCAACGTCTCGACCAAGTGCTTGCCCGCACGCACGGGGTCGTCCAGGTCGTGGCAGGCGACAAAAGCAACGCGGCGACGCCCCACGCCATCCGGGAGCGGCAGCCCTTGAGCAAAGGTGTCCAGCTGGTTCACCGCCAGCTGCACACCTTCCCAAAGCGGGAGCCCATTGCCGATGAACTCACCCTTGAGTGGGCCCATGAAGCCCAGCACAATCGTGCCTTCTTCGGCCACGGCGTCTTCAGGGAAGACCTGCTCGCAGTCCTGAGTCTTCAACGACACGCACACGCGATCGGGCTGGCGACAGATGGCAAGCTGACCGTCGAAGCGATCCATGCACTCCTGATTCGTCGTGCAATCCCCGCCCAGGGTGCAGACCTTGTCCGGACTGCATACCGAGCCAGCGAAGGCCGGCCCCTTCGCGACACAGTCATCTGTCGTCTGGCACTGCTCGACGTCGGTATCCACGATGGCATTGCAGGAGACGGAAGACAGCAACGCCGGCAGCAGCAGCCACGCCACCTGAATCGGCCGAAAACCCCTCGCTCGTGCTTGCACGGGACCCAAGCTGTGAAACTACCGCGGTCCGCCCACAAGTGCCAATCCCAAGCCCATGGAAATCCGCCGAAATTCCAAAACTTGCCTGGATCCAGCCAGGCGGCGGTGTTTGCCGCAGCTGGCGGGCGTCATGGCCGCAGTGGTGACTGGCAAAGCGCGATGCTATTGGGCTTCGAACGCTCGGAGGACGGGATGAACGAGATAGCACGCGGCCGCCAGGACCTCTTGGATTGGGAAAAAAAGCGACCCGAGAACTTCTTCACTTGGGACACCAACCTTCAGCGGGTGTTGTCGGCCCGGCTTGGCAAGGATCGACTGGCGGAGGAGCGCCCTCGGCTCGAGCGGGCCGGGCGAATGGTTGCATCGGAGCTGCGCCAGCTGGCCGTTGACACCAACCACGACAGCAACTTGCCACGACTCGAGCGCTACGATGGCCTCGGTGTGCGCCGGGAACAGGTCGTGTTCCATCCCAGCTATCACGAGGCGGGGCGACTGATTTGGGACACGGGCGTGCTGAGCGACTACGCCACACCCGGCAAAGAAGTCGTGCAGATGTCCTTGCTGTACATGTTTGCGCAGGTTGGAGAGTACGGCCATCAGTGTCCCCTGGCCTGCACGGCTGGCTTGATCAAACTGATCCAACGCGTTGGCTCGGAGGCCCAAAAGAAGAAGTATCTGCCCGCCCTGCTTTCCCGTGACTACGAGAAGCGCCTGCACGCTTCCCAGTTCCTCACGGAGGTGCAAGGCGGATCGGACGTCGGATCCAACGCCGTGGTTGCACGCCGGGACGGCGACGCTTGGCGAATTTCGGGCGAGAAGTGGTTCTGCAGCGTGATCGACGCGCAGGCGTTCTTGATGACGGCGCGACCCGAAGGTGCCCCCGCCGGCACCAAGGGCCTGGGACTGTTCATCGTGCCGCGGGACGTTAGCGGCGAGACGAATCAGTTCTTCGTGCGTCGTTTGAAGCAGAAGCTGGGCACCCGGGCCATGGCATCCGGGGAGGCGGATTTCGACGGCGCTTGGGCGGAGTCCGTAGGCGACGTTGAGCGCGGGTTCAAGAACGTCGTGGAGATCGTGCTGAATACTTCACGCATCTACAACGCCATGTGCTGCGCCGGCGGCATGCTGTCGGCCTATCGCGAAGCACGGAGCTTTGCCGAGCACAGACGCGCCTTCGGCAAAGCGATCATCGAGTACCCGCTGGTGCAAGAAGCCGTCGCAGGGCTGCGCGCGGAAGCGCTGGGCGCGGCCGCAAGTACCTTCCGCCTCACCGCCCAGGCGGATCGTTTTGCTAGCGGCGGCGGTTCCGAGGAAGCGCAACTTGCCTGGCGCGTAGGCGTCAACGTGAACAAATACTTCACGGCGATCCGCAATACCCAGTGCGTACGAACCGCCGTTGAGGTTCTTGGCGGCAACGGCACCATCGAGACCTTCTCGCCACTGGTGCAATTGTACCGGGACGCACTGGTACTGGAGAGTTGGGAAGGCACCCACAATGTGCTCGTGCAACAAGTGCTCCGTGATGCCGCCCGCCTCGGCGCACACTTGGCGTTCCTGAAGGACCTGAACGAAAGCGTCAGCCGCCTCACGGTCCAAGACGACGCGGCGGCGCTGCGGGCCCGCACCGTGGACGGAGTGAAAGCCCTCGAAAACGGTTTCAAACGGCTGGCCGACGGCGCAGGAGATCAGCGATTCGGCCGGATCTTGGTCGACCAAGCCGCTGCGCTACTGCAATGCGTCGCCCTTCTGGAAGAGCTCGATCATGAGCCGGCGGATGCGGTGAAGCGCGGGGCCATCGACCACATGCTGCGCACTTTCGTGCGCCCGGAACTCCCGCTCCCCACAGCCATCGACCCCGCCCTGCTGTCCTGATGGAGGGGCCAGGCGCGCACCGGCTACAGGCTCGAAACTAAGGCTGGCTTCTTCGCAGGCAGCGATAGGGTGTGGCTGAGCCGGCGCAGCGCGGTTGGCGTTTCGGTCTCAAGGGCTCGACCGAGCTCGGCGGTCAGTCGGTCGCGTACATCTGCGCGCAAGCGCCGGGTCAAAGGCGCGTCCTTAGTATCGTTCTCGATCCAGATGCGCGTTTGGCATAGCCGTTCGCCGCTCTGAGCGTCGTGCAGCGCCAGCCAGGTCTCCAGATGACCCGGCACCCACTCGGGCTTCTTGCGATCCAGTCGCCAGATCCAGCGTGGCATCCCAAAGCGCGTGACGTGGAATACGCCAATGAAGCGACTCTGTCGCAGCTCGGCCGCTCGGGCGAGGGCTCGCGTCGACGCCTCTGGGCCGTGCACCCCAGACAGTGCACTTTCTAGCAACGGCAGCTGCGGCAACTCCAGCCGCTCCGTCACGCTCATGGGCAACAGCGCTTTGGCTTCGGGGCGCGCTTCCGCAAACCGGGTCGTGAGCACCCGGGACGCCTCGCTGGGCGCCGCCTGCGCGAGGGAAGCGTCGTCACATGCGCGTTCACGCGCTTCCAACGGGTCGAGTTCCACGCTGCTCAGGGCACGGACGGCGACTCGGGCGTCCAGGACCGCTGCCGACGGCGCAGCAGAGCTTTCGCTCTCTGCACTAGCAGGGGGCAGCACAAAGTCCTCTTGACCGCCGCGCCGTTTGCCTGGCTGACACGAAAGCAAGACCAGTCCGAAGACCCAAAACGCGCGGGGCACGCCCCAAACAAACCCAAGAGCGCGTCGGGGGCCAAATAACCGGACAAACTTGTGACGGTCGAGGGCGTGCTACGGTTGTCTCGGGCATGACACGCAGTCTCAAAGTGCTGCTCTTGTATCCCCCGCCATGGAAGATCGCGGGACCGGGGCAAGCGAGCTACGGCCGGGCAGGCCCCCCCAAAGACTACCAGGAAGGGGATCTCGATCCCGACTTCCACCAGACTCCCTACGGGCTTTTCACCCTGGGGGCGAACGCCGTGCGCGCGGGGCACTCCGTCAAGGTGCTGAACCTGTCAGCGTTTCCGTGGACAGAGGTGGAGCGCGTCGTCTCGAGCCTAGAGGCGGACGTCGTGGGGCTCTCGTGCTGGACGGCGAACCGTCGCGGCGTGGGCTTCGTTGCGCAGCTGGTGAAGCAGAAGCACGCAAACACCACCGTGATCGTAGGCGGCCCCCACGCCACCCCCCTAGCAAAGGAGATGCTCGCGCATCACCCGAGCATCGACGCGGTCGTCGCGGGCGAAGGTGAACTGAGTTTTGCGGAACTCATGTCACGCGTCGGGTCCGGCACTCCGCTGCGCGGGACCGCGGGTTGCTGGACACGCGGCGAGAGCGGCCCCGAGGAGGGGCCGGCGCAACGCAACATCGACGACCTAGACGCGCTGGCTTGCCCCCATGCATTGTACGGCACCCACATCGTGATGACCTCCCGAGGCTGCCCTTGGCAATGCACCTTTTGCGGCGCGGAGACGAGCTGGGGGCGCGGCTTTCGCGCCCACTCCGAAAGCTACGTGCTGGATGCGTTGGAAAGTGCACTGGCACGCCTGCCGGTGCGGATGATCCAGATCAAGGACGACACATTCACCACCAACAAGAAACGCGTCATCAAACTGTGCCAAGGCATGCGCGAGCGGAAGCTGCGTTTTCTGTGGAGCTGCGACACCCGCGTGGACGTGCTGAACGAATCGCTGCTGAAGGAAATGCGCCTGGCCGGCTGCGAACGGCTTTCCCTTGGCGTTGAGAGCGGCTCGCAGCGCATTTTGGACGCCATCCAGAAGAAGATCACCGTTCAGGAAATCGTTGACGCCACGCACATGGCGAAGAAGTTCGGCATCAAAGTGCGTTTCTACATGATGCTCGGCAACCGTGGTGAAACGCGGGAATCGTTTCGCGAGACGCTGGAGTTCCTGGAGCAGGCCAAGCCGCACAGCTACATATTTTCGTGTCTCAGCATTTACCCGGGCACGACCGACTTCGTGGACGCCGAAGCGGCGGGCACGGTCACGCGAGAAAGCTACTTCCGCGAGACTTTCCAGGAACTGAAGATCCCCTACGATGCAACACCACAGCTGACAGCAGAGATGAACAGCTGGTTTGCGAAGCACCGCGGTGTGCGGGAGCTCTACAGCCCCGGCGTCGACGAGTGCGAGCAGATCGTCGCCGAGCTAGGTGACCACCCGCCAGCGCTCCTGGACCTGGCGCGTGCGTGCTTCCAAGCAGGAAGTCTTGGCGCGGCGGAAAAGCACGCCCGCGCCGCTCTCGATCACACACACCCGACTCCCGGACTGGTTCTCAACTTGCTGGCATGCATTGCCAACGCCCGTGGCGATGTCGAGGCCATGAAAGCGCACTTCATGACCGCGGCAAAGACCGACCCGCAACACCATGTGCTGCTCGAAAACGTGCAGCGCACACGGAGTTGGTTTCAGGCGCAGGGTCCAGAGCGCGGTGTGCCCCTCGTGCTCTCCGACCGCCACGACTTTGCGCTCTTCGAGAAGAATCTGCAGCCGGCGCTGCCCGGTCCCCTGCCCGACGACTGGCAAGTTTGGCCAGAGCCGCTGCCCGCGCCCCGCGCCGAGCCGCTCAGCATCGGCGCCGACAAGCGGCTGCCCGTGCTGGGTTGAGGCCGGGCATTGATCGGGCAGGTGTGTCACTCCGGGCGGCTGATCACCTGGGACGCGGTCTGGAGGCTCTTCAGGGTCTGGGCATCACCGTAGGCCAACCCGAGCCAAAGGCTGCGCAGGACCCCCATGGTCGAGCGCACGGGTTCGCTCTGGGTGGTTTCGTACAACAACGCCGCCGCTTGCTCGGCTTGGGCCAAGGATGCGAGCAGCGCCTTATGCGCCGGAGAAGCCGCGCCCAGCCCAGTCCAGACCTTCCAATCCGAGGCGAGCTCTTCCGCGCCGACTTCGGACAGCCCCAAACGCTCCAGCAAAGCGCTGAGATAGTGGAAGTGTGCAGCGCCGTCCGAAGTGGCGCTTGTCCACAGGTCGATGGCCTTGGCCACGTCGTCCGGCGTTAGCGACAACGCCAGATCCGGACGCCGGGCAGCAAACGCTTCCACGACGTTCGCAGGCGGGGTCTGCTGACGCACACCGTCGTGCACGGCATCCAATAGCCACATGCGCACGATCCGGCTGTCCGGCCAACCCAGCAGCGCTGCCCACAGTTTCTCAGAGCCCGGGGTTTTGAAGCGCTCAGCCGAAGGGCGCGAAGCGAAGTCCGAGCCTCCACCCGCACGCTTTTGCTGGCTGCGCTTGAGTTTGCGACGCGTCGACACGATTGGCCCCTCTATAACTGGGCTCAGCCCAGTTCTGCGATGAATTGTTCAAAAGCTTGGTCGGCTGTGCCTTCGTGGCGCTCTAGAGAGTGCTGGATGAAGTCCAGCAGCACTGGAGCGAGCTCCGACTGTCCATTTTCACATTGCCCACGCAACGTGCGAACACGCTGCAGAATGGCGGCATGCTGCTGTTTGTGTTCTGCCGTCGCCGGGTAGTCGCGAGTCAGCATCAAGGACTCTTCCTCGCTGAAGTGATCCGACAGTACCTCAATGAGATCGTCGAGTTGCAGCGCCAGGTCCGCCCATTCGCCGCCCTGATCCAGTGAGTGGCGCACGGCGATGATGTTTTGCGCCAGCCGCGCGTGCTGGTGGGCAACATCCGCGATCGCTTTGCCGGCGGACGGCGATTCGAACATCAGCAAGGCCTAGCGTCAGTGACGATCGTCAACAAGTGGGCGCCCCCACGTCGAGGCGATCCAAGCAAAATCCCTAATAATATCCATAACCTCGCGCTGCGGCCGGATGCTCGCTATGCTCTCGCCGCTTCTCATGCGGGTCCGGGCCATCGCCGTAGGCACCGAGCGCAGCAATGCGATCGGCGCTGTCGAACTCGAGTGTGCACCACACGGGCTGCTCGTGGTCTATCTCGGTGTCGGTACGTTTAGCGAGGGATACGCGCCGGGTGCCTTGACCCAGGGCACCCGGGTCCTGGTGCCTTGGGCCGACGTGCTGGAAGCGCGCGTCGAGGGCGATCAGGTGTTCCTTTCCGTTACGCCCACCCTGACGCCGCACCATCGCCTGTGTTTGACGCGCTTTTCGAGCGGCGACATCCCGCCCCTCGCTACAAGCCGCGAGCGCGCCATCCTGTGGACGGCGGTTGTGGGGGCCGCGCTCGTCACGACGCTCTTGCTCTCCCTCACGCTACCACGGTTTGCGCCGCGCGCTGGCGCCGGTGTAACCGTCGGTGTCGGCGCCATTGCAGCGCTGATCATTCTCGCGCTTGGGTTTCTGTCCGAGCGCCGGGTGTTGTTCCGCGGGCTAGACGACCGTCCCAGCCGAGACGCATTCGCGACGGAGCTTTCCCACTACCTGCCCACATTGGTGCGCCTGCCCCACGCGCCAGAACCCACTCTGCGCAAACCAGCACTGCCAGACATATCCGGCTGGATGCCGCGCACGACCGCGGCGCTGGCGATCGCGCTGACGGCAGGGCTGCTCGGACTCGCGCTCACGGGAAAATCCCTGCTGTTTCCCTCCGAGCAGCGACCGCGCGCGATGCAGGTGGACGAACCCGAGCGACCGATGGGACCGATGCTCGAGCCCCAAGTGCCCGCCACACTGCCGGCAGCTGCGGCCCCCACGCCAAAGCCCGACAAAGCCCCCGCGCCCGCAGCCACACCTGCGCCAAGCGGCGACAGCAGCCTCAGCCGCGGTGGGCGCTGCACCTGCGCCCGGGCGGATTCCGTGTTGTGGCGCCAGCCCATCCCGAAACTCAGCATTCTGGTGCTCGACCGGCACCTGACCACCGGCCCGTCACAGAAACGCCTCGAGATCAACGTCGCCGCGGTGAACAACTCCGACGCGGAAGTGCGGGAGCTGACGATGCGCATCGCGTTCACGGAGCCCGTCACGCCGGGCTCGACGGAGCTGGACGCGGTTTCGCACCGCGCCGTGTATTTCGAAGGTCCGCTCACGCCCGGTCAGGCCATCAAGTGGACCGTCGAAGCCCGCGGCTCGGATATTCGTATCGAGCCTCCACTGCCGGGCGATATCGGACCCGGCGGAGACGGCGCAGCGCCTTTGAACCGCCTTTCCGAATTGCTCAACGCGAACCACCGGCCGGTACGACTGCACGGCGCCATGATGCTGGCGTACCTTGGAGATCCGCGAGCCCGCGAGGCGTCTCTCAAACTCAAAGAGGCCTTGCGCGAAGACGAGGGCCCATTTCTGGACCGCATTATCCGCGCTCTTTCCGATCTGCGCGCGTGTGAGTTTTCCGTTTCGGGCTCGGGCGCCACGCGCCAGGTGCAGGCATGCGTCTTCAACGCCGGCTCCGCCACCCGCGAAAAGATCGGTGTGCGGCTACGAGGGCTCGAAGGCCCGGTTTCCATCAGCGAGCCGACTCGGGAGCCGCCGCAGGTAACGAGCGAAGCCACCTGGAGTCTGCCGGGCAGCCTCGAAGCGCAGGAAGGCACACGCATCCGCGCGTCCCTCGCGCTCAGTGGCGCTGAACCTGCCGAGTTCGAGCTGGTCGTCGATCGCGAAGATCTACTGCCGTAGAGTTCCATCGTGGGGCTCGGACGCGACACTAGGGCCGCACGAACACCACGGTGCCACGGTCTTTGTTCAACACCGAGTGCCAACCGTCGGGCACCAGAGGGTCCGTCCATTCGAAAAGCCACGCGGCGTCGATGGGCGAAAGATTGACGCAGCCGTGGCTGCGCACCTTGCCAAACTCGTCGTGCCAATACGTGCCGTGCAAGGCGTAGCCCTTGTGAAAGTACTGCACGAAGGGCACGTCGAGCAGGTTGTAGGAGTCGCTCTTGTCTTCGCTGCCGTCCATGGTGGCAGTGACGTGCTTGCTGTGGATCATGAACGTGCCGCGCGCAGTGGCATGGACCTTTTCTGGGTCGCCCAGGCCACCACGTCCGGTGCTGACGAGGGTCACGTACACGGGTTTCTTGCCGACGTACGCCACCAGGGACTGTTCTCGAATGGATATGTCAATCCACTTGCGTGTACCCACGGCAAAGCTGGGATAGCTGTCCCGCGGGCTAATGATGCGCAGACCTTCGACAGGAACGTAGCTGCCGTCGCGGGTTTCGAAGAATCCGAGGCGCCTTTTTCCGGTGAGCTTCAGAGGCTCGCGGTGGCGTAAATTTCCCGTGGCATGCATCTGGCCTGCGTCGTTGGCCTGAAAGCGCTGCGAGTAGTGCGACTCCAAGAACGCCACGGGCAGCGTCTCGCCCTCGCCGAGCTCCGTGCCTTGGAAGACCGACGGCTTGACCACGCGCGTGCGGTCCAGAGCGATGATATCCAGTTCCGTGGTGAGGCCGAAGAGCCTGCCTTCGTGCTCAAACACGCGCATGATCGCAAAGCCACTGTCTGGTGCCGCGCGTCCGGCATGCACGGCAAAGTGCAAATGCTGGGGAACACCGTAGGCTTTGGTGATCTTCTCGGACGTGGACAAGAAATCCGGAGGCGCGCCGGGTTCCCCCAAGATGTCCAGCACGCCTTTTGCAGCCATGCGTTGCTTCCAGCCCGTGACCCGGGCGATCACGCCCTTGCCCTCCACTTTTTCCATTTCTGTTTTGCTGACCAGGCGAAAGTAGCGCAGCGGTGCGACTTCAGCGGCAAGGGCGTACAAATACGGCAGGCCCTGCCCACGCACGGGACGCACAGAATTGGCGACCACTACGGGATCCTCAACGCTCAAAGTGGCACCCTTGCCCACACACACGAAGCCTCGCGGGTTGATGCGATACCAGCCGCCGGCGCAGCCATCGTTCTTCAGAGCTGGGCCGCGTGCGTCCACCACCGAACCCGCGCGCATGTAGCCGTAGCGCGTGCGCTTGGGTCCCGTGTCGGTGTAGATCCATGTGCGCCAAGCGATGCTCGCGATGCGAGTTCCGTCAGGCTCGAAGGGCAAGTTGTCGCGCTCGGTCCCCAGCACCTCTTTGGCGGGAGCAGCGCCCCGGGCCGTACGGGCTTCACCGCTCGGACTCGTCGTCACGCCGTCCTGGGACGAACCCAAGGCGCGCACGGTCGACGCGGAAGCCACCTCCGACGCAGCGCCCGGTGGATCGCGACGTTCGACGCAGCCCGAAAAGAGCGCGCCAACGCCGAGGAACACGAGCAGCTTGCGCATGGACGGCGAGGGCTACCACAACTTGTGCCTTGGGAAAGCCCCCGCGCGGGACTACGGTGGGCGCCCATGGCATTGCCCGCAGGTTTGTTCCTCATAATGAAGGAGGTGGCGCGCCATCTCTTGCGGCGGCCCGTGGTTGGGATCGTCGCCGTGGCCCGCACGCCGAGTGGGCAGATCGTCCTGATCCGACGGACCGACACAGGCCAGTGGGCGCTTCCCGGCGGCACCCTGGAGTGGAACGAGACGCTCCGCGACGCCTGTCGCCGCGAGCTGCGCGAAGAAGCCGGCGCGGAGGTCGTCGAGCTCGGCGGACTGCTCGGTGTCTACTCCGAACCCTGGCGCGATCGACGCTTCCACGCCGTGACCGTCGTTGTGTCCGCGCGTGTCCGCGAACCCACGGAGCAGCCAATGAATCCTGCAGAGATTGCGGAAGTGCGCTGCTTTTCCGAAAACGAACTGCCGCAAGGCTTGGCCCACGGAATGGACGAGATGCTGCGAAACGCCCTCGGGGACAAAACCCTCTGGGAGTGAGGCAATTTCCCCGCTGGAACCCCGCGGGGACGAAAGCGCTTGTGGCCGACGGCGCGCGGACCGAAAAATGCTCGGGTGATGTACCGAGGCATCCCAGCATCGAGCCGGACCTCCGCCCCCAGACCTTGGGCGCGGGCCGTTCTAACGACATTCGCGATTTGCGCAGCCTTCGCAGCGGGCGGCTGTGCGCTCTTTGGCGGTTTGCGCGCCAATGCTGTGGCCAGCACTGCCGAACCCCCGGCCAACGTCGCGGTGTACCTCTCCGTACGTGACGGGGATGAGCCGATCACGGACTTGTCCGCCGGCAATTTCCAGCTACTCGAAAACGGGCAGCCGCTGAGCAGCACAGACACGGGACTCACTCTCCTGCAACGCGACACAGTCGCCCTCCATCGAGTGCTCCTGTTGGTGGACATCAGCACGGCCAAAGACGCCGGATCGCGCGTGCAGCTGTCGCGAGGCGTCGCAAGCTTCGTTGAAGCGGTGCGCAAGGCTCAGGCGGTGACCGTGATGGCTTTCGACGGCAGCGCGGAACCCAGGCTTGTCGCCGAGTACCCGCAGGGTGCTGGTGAGAAGTTGGAGCGCGTCGCCGCCTTGGAGCCCATGGCGCCCAAAGACCCATCGCGGAACCTTCACGGGGCTGTGCTCCACGGCATCAAACATCTCGATGCCCGGCTGATGTCCGCGAAGAAGCCGATCCGCGTTGGCACGTTGGTGATCTTCACTGCCGGCCCAGATCTAGCTGCCCGTGTTCAGCGTGAAGAAGCCGAGGAAAAGATCCGCAACTCGCCGCACCACGTGCTCTCCATCATCGTGGCGAACGAAGCAACGGAACCAGATCTGGGCGAACTCGCCAAAGACGGCCTGGTTCGGGCGCCCAGCGTGCAGATGGCCGGGATTGGCCTGGACGAAGCGTCCCGCAAGGTCAACGCGCTCGAACAGCAGTACTACCTGCTGTCGTATTGCTCGCCGGCGCGCGCGGGAATGCGTCGGCTGACCATCGACGTCAAGCGCACGACTCTCGAGGGCGACGAGCAGAATGCCAGCGCGGAGGTCGACTTCAACGCCGCCGGATTTGGCCCAGGCTGCGATCCGGCGCGGATACCGCGCTTTGCCAGTGGCACGGCGCCCGTGAGCGTCGAACCGCCGCCCGGCGAGGAAGCTCCGCCGGACCCCAAGGCGCCGCCCAAGGACACCGCGCCCAAAGACACGCCCCCCAAGGGCCAAGACAAGGCGGCACCACCGCCGGACTTGCCCGGCTACGCGCCGTTGCCTAACCAACCCAAGTGACGCCCCCTCGCGAAGTCTTGGTGGAGCTGCACGAACGCGGCATCGTCCACGGGCGCGGTGTGCAGATGGTGACCTGGCTGGTCAAAGACCGGGACCTTTGGTGCAAGGCTACGGACCTGGAAGGTGCCACCCTGACCTCCTTGGATGCTGGTCCCGGCACCGTGTGGGAGCGGCGCATCGAGCTGAGGCTAGCGGTCGGCACGCCGTTGGAACGCGTCACGTCACAGCCGGAGGCTGACACCCAACGTGACGTGCTCTCCCACTTGCAGCGCGGGAAGAAGTCCGGGCGAAAGACCCATCGTCAGCGCTACCGTGTGGGAGCCCGGGGAGACATCGAACGCGACGACGGCGATTGATTGACCTGGTCGCTCATGCCTGCTCTGCTCGCGGTTGGCTCGCCGACCTTGCGGCAGGCCGGAGGAGGACGCGTGAAACGTTGGGCCACGATCGCTGCAGGTTGCATGACGCTTTCGGCCGCAAGCACGGCCACGGCATCGAGCGCCGTGGAATTCCCGGACAACGGCGTGGCGCAGCTGTCCCGAGGCGGCGCGTGGCTGGCGACTGCAACGGACCCCATCGCCGGCTTCTACAACCCTGCAGCGCTCGCCACGCAGACCACCAGCTTCGGCATCGGTTTGAATCTGGCCATTCAGAAGCTCTGCTACACGCGTCGCGGCCCCGGAGACACGAGCATCGGTCCGAGCCCCGGTCTTGAGGCAGGCGGCATCACCTACGAAGAGGTCTGCAACTCGAACGCGGGCCGTGCCAACGCCATCCCGAACCTGGCCGCCGTGTGGCGCATGTCGGAAAAGCTCGCCCTGGGGCTGACCTTCACAACGCCCGCATCCTACGGCACGACCCAGTGGCCCGACGTTGCCTCGTCCTCCGGACGCACGGAGCCCATCCCGGCGGCCCAACGCTATTTGTCCCTAAAGGTGCAGGGCACCGTGCTCTGGCCCACCCTCTCCGCCGCCTACTCGATCACCGATCGCTTGCACGTGGGCGCCGGCTTTGTGGCGGGCGTCGCGTTCCTGGAGCTCGAGAGCATGTCCATGAGCAACGTGCAGGAAACGAACGCCGTGGACAATCACGTGCAAGATACACGTAGCAAGATCACCGTGCGGGATGTGTTCGTGCCCGGCGCCGTCGCCTCGGTGCTGTACGAGGCCAATGACAACTTCGACTTCGCTGCCTGGGGCCGCGTCAGCGATTCCATCCGAGCCAAGGGCGATCTGGAAGTCATCGCGCCCTACTTCGCACCGACAGGCGTCAAGCGCACGCAATGCGACTATCCAGGCCAAACCCTGGACGAACCGGGTAAGCAGTGTGCGGATACCACTTTGAGCAAAGACCAAGTCGGCGAAGACGCCGCCAAGGTCACCGTGGCCATTCCCATGGAGCTCCGAGTCGGCGCGCGCTTTCATGTCCCCCAACCCGCTGCACGCGGCCTCGAATTGGAAAGACATCGCAAAGATACCCACCGTACGCGGGACCCGCTGCGAGACGATCTTTTCGACTTGGAGCTAGACGTGACCTACGCGCACAACAGCCAGGCGGACGTGGTCGAGGTGCGTTTTCCCAGCGGTATCAACGTGCTCGGACTGCCGGGCACTGTGCCGGAAAACGCTGACCGCCCCACAGGTTACAAGGACAGCATTGGCGTGCGTTTGGGCGGTCAATACAACTTGGTTCGCAACAAGATTGGCATCCGCGCGGGTAGCTGGATGGAAACGAAAGCCGTCGACGACGACCACCTCACCGTCACCGGCGTGCCCGCACTACGCGCCGGTCTCGCCACCGGGCTCGTGTTCCGGGTTCAAGCCGTAGACTTGGAATTTGGCTACATGCACGCCTTCAACGCCGGTCTGGACAACGGCGGCGACGGAAAGCTACGCGCCATCGCCGGCTCCGGCTCGCCGGACAACCGCAGCTACCACGCCGTCAACGGCGGCAGCATCACCCAGGACGCGGACGTGTTTTCCCTCGGTGCGGTTGCGCGCTTCTAGGTCGCGCAACACTCGATGCGGCGCCCACACGTCAAAGGGCATCCCCGGCTGGCGCTTTGTCATGGCCTCGCGCAGCGGGCCCCTTGATTGGGGTAACGGACCGTTGGAGCGTCGCTGTAGCGGATCTTTGACAACAGGTAGTACGCGTTGTTGTTGAAAGTTCCGCCCCGGAGCACGCGGGTCGTGCCTGTCGTGAATTCGGCACAGTCACTGCACGGTTTGGCGTAGGGAGCGGCGTACCAGTCCAAGTTCCATTCCCAAACGTTGCCGGCCAAGTCCGCCTGGCCGTACTTTCCGTTGCCCGGTGCGGAGCCAACCGGCGCTATGTTCGCCACTCCGCTGCAGGTCCCGCTGGCGCCGTAGTAGCAGCCGTACACCGCGAGGTTCGCGTCAGTGCCTGGCACTGACGCACCCCACGGGTACGCACGCTGCTCGCTCCCGCCCGCAGCGGCGTAGTTCCACTCCGCTTCCGTCGGCAGCCTGCCTCCGTCCCAGATGCAAAACGCGAGCGCGGTGTACCAGTTGATGCAGTTGATAGGTCGGTGCTCGTTCCCGCCCGTTCCATCGGTCCAAGTCTGCGCGCTGACGTTGCACTTTAGCGCGGTGGTGAGCGCCCCCGCGTCCGCCGGCAAGCTCGTGTTCCACGACGCGCTCCAGCCCGGGTCGCTCGCGTTGTTCGGGTTCTTACCAGCACCCGCGGGCGTCATCGTCTGGGCGTATGCCGCCACGAACTTTCGGAACCGGCCGACCGTGATTTCGTACTTATCCAGACGGAAGTCGCTCACCGTCGCGGGATAGTTCGCGTCATCGCTGCGGTTGAATGTTCCGCCCGGCACCAGCAGGCTGGTGCAACAGCTGTCGGTCGCGCCCGAACCGCAGGTCGCCGCGAGCGTCTCGCAACTCGGCGGCGCCGTACACGCGCCGGAGCTGCAGTGCGGCGTCGCCGACGGACACGCCTGCGCCGCTCCCCATTCCCCGCTCAAGGAGCATGTCTGAATTCCGCTGCCCGCGCACTGTACGGCGCCCGGCGAGCATTCGCCGGTGCACGTCCCCAACGCGCACACGTACTGGCAAGGCGCGCCGTCGGTCCATTGCGCGGACGCGCTGCAAGTCTGCGGAATCAAGCCGTTGCACTGCTTCGCACCCGGCGAGCACACGCCGCCACCGTCCGCGCCGCCAGCCCCAGCTCCCCCAGTCGCGCCACCAGCGCCACCCGTCGCGCCACCAGCGCCACCCGTCGCGCCCCCAGCGCCACCACCATCCGTCGCGCCGCCAGCGCCACCGCCATCCGTCGCGCCGCCGGTACCGCCGGCAATGCCGCCACTGCCACTGCCAGCCGTGCCGCCACCCGTCCCGCCCGCGCCTACGCCGCTGGTTCCGCCAGTGCCGCCGCCAGCGCTTGCGTCATTCGCTCCCGCGCCGCCGGTGCCGTTCCTAGTCACCACCTTGGAGCTGCACGCACTCGCACCAAGCAACAACAGCGCGACGGACAGCGATGGTCGATTGTGAAACCTCATGTCGTCATCCAATGGTGCGGACAGCTGCCGGAGTATACGCTTGTTTGCGGCGGCGACGTCAGTGTCATGTCGTCCCACCATGTACGATGTGGACGCACAGGGTAGGATGCGAGCGCCTTGGCTCGTTATCTTCTTGGGGCGGCGCGTTGAGCTTGGGGCGGTGCGTTGAGGCGGCGGGATCGGGGCGGCGCGTTGAGCGGCAGGACGCGCACATGGACACCGAGCGCTGGCGCGGTGGGCTTTTCGCTGTGGGGCGGGCTCAGTTGCAGAGCGCGGCGTCGCCGGTCAAGGAGTGCAGGTACTCCTCGAGATTCGTGTAGCCGTCTTTGTCGTCGTCGCCGTTATTGTCCGCCAGGTTTGCGTTGAGTCCGCGCGCCTTTTCCCAGTTGTCCGGCATGCCGTCCTGGTCTGTGTCGGTCGGCGCCGTGCCGCCTGCGATGGTCGGATACGTGCCGCTGCTTGCGAGCCCGCCGTTGCCCGCCTTGTATTGCGCCACAAGGCGCGTGTCTACGGCGTCCCGGACGGGAAGGCTGGCGCCGACGCCATCCAGGATGGCGGCTTCGAGCGCGCTTGCGGCGATCGGCGTGATGCCCGAACTGGAGTAGGGAGCGCTCTTCAGGAACGGCGCCAGATTGGAAGAATACTCACCTTGGCCCGGGATCTGCAGATTGCCGCTAATGTGGGCGTGGGTCGTGGACGCGACGATCCCGGCGCTCGCTTCGCCCGCCGAGATGGGCTGCCCTTGCACCGAGTTCGCATTGCTGACGGAAACGCCGCTGGACGCTTTGTACTTGTTGTTGATGACCGCGAACTTCAAGCCCAATGTCGGGTTCGTGCCGGATTTATAGCCATAGGCGATGTTGTTGATCATCTCGAACTCGAAGCTGTTGCCCGTCGGCCAATTGGCTCGCACGTTGCGCTCCGCGTTGTGGGCAAAGAGGTTCCGATAGTAGCTGACGTTGGATACGTTCTTGTAGGTCAACGCGCCGTAGCCACTTTCCGCGACCAGACTGTTCTGGATCGTGCAGTTCGAAATGGTGCTACCGGCAAAGCCGCCCACGAACGCGATGTTCTCGTCTCTGGCCCAGCTGACACTGCAGTGGTCCACGATCACGTTCTTCAACTGGATGCCGTTGTACCCAGAAATGTTGATGCCGTCTTCGTTCGACCCGGTGGTGGTGTTGCCGTGACGGAAGCGTACGTAGCGCACGATCACGTTACTGTCCGAGATGCGCAACTCGCCGTTCTTGATCAGGATCCCGCCGCCGGGCGCGGTCTCGCCGGCGATGGTAACGTCGCCACTGCCGGCGTTGATCGCGAGGTAGCTCGTGGCCTGGATGGTGCCACCCACGTCAAACACGATCGTGCGTGGCCCCTTCAACAGCAGGGCCGCGCGCAAGCTGCCCGCGCCGCTATTGTTCAGATTGGTCACGTGCACCACGCTGCCCCCTCGGCCGCCGGTCGACTCTTTGCCGAAGCCGAACGCACTGGGGAACGCCTTCAGCGCACAGCCCGTTCCACCGCCACTGCCGCCACTGCCGCCACTGCTGCCGGAGCTCACACCGCTGCCCGCTGCACCGGCGTTGCCCGAGGCGCCCGCGTCGCCCGATGCGCCGGCTTTGCCCGCTGCCCCTGCGTTGCCCGCTGCGCCGGCGTTCCCCGTTGCGCCCGACGTGCCTGCACTACCCGCCGCGCCGCCGGAGCCGGTTCCGCTACTGCCTCCGCTCGTCGCGCCCACGCCTCCGCTGGCACTCTGACCGCCAGCTCCCGAACCGCTAGCATCGTCGCTGCCGCAACCCGCTGCAAAACATAATAGCGAGGCCAAGGCGGTAGCTCCTGCCTTCGACGCCAACTTGCAGCGCCAGCCACTGCCGATCATGGACCGCGGAACTTTGATGCGAAGCATGGGATCGCCGGCTGCAAACCGCATGCCCCACCGCTGCGTCGCGAGATCTGCGGAAGACCTCCGAGACCGGTGACACCACGGACCCCACGGGTCGCGACGTCTTGGGTCACCCTGACGGATCCCGTCACCCCCGCGGCCTACTGCGCGCCGGGCGGCATCCAGTCTGGCGGCGGACTCGGCGCCACGACGCACTTTTCACGGGTAGCGAGTGCGCTGTAGGCGTTTTCTACCGGGTAGGAATAGCCGAAGAGCATGCACATTTCGTTGTCGCCGATGCCTTCGACGATGGGCTTGTTGAAGGTGTTCTTCCAGGTGCAGCCAAAGCGGAAACCATTGCCCTGGGACAGGTCGATGGCAGGATTGAAACTGTAGATGTCGCTGGCTTCGTCAAAGCCCCTGTCGTCCAAAAATACCTCGCCGTCCTTCTTGCCACCGACGTAGCTGATCTGAAAGCGTTCGCCGAGGGCGTGCATATGCGGCATGGCATCGACGATTTTCATGGGCGCTCCGACCCAGCACTCCGTGTCCACGGAGTACTCGCTTTTGGGTGGGATCTCGAAATCGCTCAGGATCCAGATGAACGGCGCGATCTCTTGGCTGACATCGGCTTCGGGCACCGTGAACCACTCGTACTTGGGCGCGAGGGTGATGGGCTTGGCCGAAGTGTTGATGAAGTGCATGCGCGCGACGACTTCGTAGTCGTCTTTGACGCGGTAGGCTTGCCCCTCGGGAAACCGCCGCCATTCGGTACCGACCAACTGAGTGGACGAGCCAAAAAGCACCGAGCCGCCGCCGAGAATGTCTCCGGCTTCGCCGTCAAACACGCCACCCTTGCCCTTCTCGCAGGGACGCACGCCTTCGCCGGTCTTCTTGCGCGAAGTCAGATTGCCATGGTGCAGCCCCGCGGTGGTGGTGAGGCTGGCTCCCCCCACGAAGCGACTCGGTCCGTCGATCTCCAGCGGAAAGACCCAGCACGGCGTGCGCTCCTCGCCGGGGGCCAGAGTGACGTCCGGGAACTGAACGGAAAAGCCGCCAATGGCGTTTTCCGGTGGGCCTTGCTCTGGCGTCGCGCCGGGCGGCTGGGTCTGCTTCGGCACGGGCTCGCTCTCGGCCCCGCAGCCCAGCGTCAACGCCAGCGCCAGCGAGCCGAGCCACTTGGGTCCAAAGACCCCCTGGGGAGACACCGAAAGCGTCATAAAAGTCCAGTATGACGCATCCACCGCGCCGGTGCGTTCTATATATTCTGCAACAACAGAATGCAAGGCACAAAATAACCCAGGGCAGCCCGGTCACCCGAGCCGCCCTGGAGGAAGGTCACGTTTTGTCGATGGTGGGCGTCAGCCCCGACATTTCTGTCTCGCATTCATCGACCTCCGTCTGCACGCTTGCAAGCGTACGGACGGCATCATCATCTCAATGTGGATTCTCGGAGCCGGGACCCGCCAATTCGCGCTGGCTTGATCCCGGGAGAGGAGCAGAGTCGTTAGCTCATGCTCGCTTCGGTGAAGAGCGTTGGTGATGCACCTCTGTTTTTCGAACATCGGCATTTCTGCGACGTCCGCGTGTGCTGACCTCCCGCGTCGAATCGACTGGAGAAGCCTTGACCGCCATATGCGCCCAACCTCTGACGTTTTCTGTCGCCTCACAGGCACCGCAAGTAGCGCTTCAGTCGCTACCCACAGCTGGCTCGCCTGACGTAAGCACTTTCGCACTCCGTTTCAAACGTCGCATTCACCTACTTGGCCAGAGCCGCGCTTGCATCGAACAGATTAAGTACAATGCCGCTCACAACTCAAAACGCCTCGAACCGTGCTGACAGGAACTCCACAAGTTACCCCATGGATCGACACACGCCGTTCACTTTCATGAACTAAACGCGCATCGCGCACCCGTTTGCCTGACTCGCACCGCGACAGCCTCGTTCAAAACTGCCTCGGCCACCATCAAACTAGACCGCAATGTCACGCGCGCCTTGCGACACTCGTGCTCACGGCCAAAGATGCGTCCGGCCGGTTCGTACAACCCACATTTCAAAGAAGAGCACCCGACTCTTTGTGTGACAATCTTCCCGCGCGTGCGGGAGATGAGCGCTTGCTTTCACGGCGTACGCGCTCGCTTCGGTCGGCAAACGTAGTGTTTTACCTCTGCGAGTCCAACATCCGCTTTTTAGGCGAGCTGGAACCCGGCTCAATAGAGGGCCGACCTCTGACGCCTCCGTCACCGCCGCTCCGACACACCCGATTTCTCGAATGCCCCGTTGCGACGACCAAGACCGCTTCCACGATCCACCCGTGAAGATGAACCGCTTGCAGCGACCCAAGGCGCCTTCCACCGACGAGGAGACCTTCTAAATCCCTTCGCGAGAACAGGGTAAGAACTTACGTTCCCTTCTCGCTCACGATCGTCATTTCACTCACTGCTGCGTTTCCGCATCAGCTCGCTAGACTCTGCCACTCGCCCTAGCCGCAACCAGGGTTCGCGTCCGAATCCGACGCCGCTCGTCACCTTCTGCTATCAAACACATAGATCGGGCACACCAACGAAACTCGACTCCTCACACAGAACCACGCTTTCACGCATCCCGTTACCCCAAGCCCGAAGGCCCGTGGTTGTGAGCGACACAGCATCGGAGTTACCCCCGACCGGCCCCCGAAGGGCCCGCTGCATCGGCCGAGAACAGAGGAGCCAGCTTTGCGTACTGCGACGCAGGAAGCCGACTCGTGCCGTTCTCGAACACCTCTTTGTCGCAGGTCATCTGCCGGTCCGGGGCTGAAGTTGCTTCATCCGGCGGCCAGGATGCCCGCCAAGACCCTTTCACGTCACCGTCCGCGCGAACGGAACAGGCTGGCGAAAAGGCCGAGGTGTCTGACTACTCCAGGGAGGCCTACGCGAGGGCAAGCTCGGTAGGTCTGGGACCGCCTGTGAACCCCCACCCGCGCTCACGCGCTCAGTTTCTTGGTGTTTAGGTGGGGAGGTCGATCCGCACGCCTTTTTTCGCTCGGATGCTGGAGGGCGTTGACGCGCCCAGCTGCTCAATGAGCAGCCTGGTCCCAGCTCTAGATCCGGCGGCGCAGCTACCGTGTCGGCGGAAGAGGCTTGCGACCTTTCCATTCCGACCAGCGCTGCGCGGCGCCCCTTGGGTTGTCAACGAACCGTTCGCTTGTTGGCAGATGTGCCGCGAACTTCCGAAAACAGTTATGCCTCGAAGGGCACCCTCGTCGCAACACAAAACAACTTTCGATCCGGATTTTGTTATCCACAAGCTATCCCCAGGTTGTGATGGTTGGGGAACAAGCTGCCCGCCTCAATTTGCACAAACGCTTGATTATACTTACTTTTATTGGAAGCCCGCGAACGCAGCACGGCATCGAAGCCACCCTTATTCATTTATATACTGCATTTGATTATGTCGTTTTGAAATCAGTAACAATGCTGTTTGATTGCAGCCAAGCTCACCCGCAGCGCGCCGCCACATTCCAACTGGCCTCAAGGTTCCTGAGACGCCGCCGTTCACGAAAGACATGGTGGCCCACGCTCCGAGTTACGCCTTGACGCCGCAGACCGAAGTGACGGAACACACGCGCGGAGGAAAGCCTACATCCGCCCACAGTGCTCCTCCCCCAAGCATCAGTTCGGTGAGTCGCGCGAGAACCCGCGGCGCTGTTTTGGTCGTCGACGACGATGCCATGCTGCGCCGCAGTCTCAACCGTTCGCTGAGCGCCGCCGGCTATGACGTGGTCACCTGCGCCGACGGGCACGCAGCGATCGCAGAATTGGTGAAGCGTCCGGTGGACGTCATCGTGAGCGACATCGCCATGCCGGGCATGGACGGCATCCAGCTCTTGCGGGAAGTGCGCACCCACGACCTGCACGTGCCGGTCGTGCTGATCACTGGCGAGCCAGCCGTATCGACGGCGGTCCAGGCACTTGAGTATGGCGCTTTCCACTACCTGACCAAACCCGTTATTCCCGAAGAACTCGACACGGTGATTGAACGCGGTGCGCGGCTGCATCGCATGGCGAAAGTCAAAGAGCAGGCCGCAGAGCTCCTGGGCAACCGCCAGGGACGCACCGCAGACCGCGCGGGGTTGGAGGCGAGTTTCGAGGGCGCCCTCGAGACGCTCTGGATCGCGTACCAGCCCATCGTCTGCGCACGCGCGCAGACCGTCTTCGGTCATGAAGCGCTGCTGCGCAGCACCGAGCCCAGCTTGCCGCATCCCGGAGCGGTCATCGACGCCGCGGAGCGCCTTGGAGAGCTGGAAAAGCTTGGTCGCGCCATCCGCCACCGCGCCGCGTTGCCAGCGAAGGACGACCCCGAAAGCGCCGGCGTCTTGTTCGTCAACTTACATGTGCACGACTTGCTCGACCCCACTCTGGTCGATCCGAACGCCGAGTTATCCAAGATCGCTGACCGGGTCGTGCTCGAAATCACCGAGCGCTCAAGCCTCGACGAAGTCAAAGACGTGCGCAATCGCGTGCTCGCGCTGCGTGAGATGGGTTTCCGCATCGCGGTGGATGACCTCGGTGCCGGCTACGCGGGCTTGACCAGCTTTGCCCAGCTCGAGCCTGAAGTGGTCAAGCTGGACATGAGCTTGGTGCGCGACGTGCACCTGTCATCGACCAAACAGAAGGTGATCCGCTCCATGGCCGGCTTGTGCAAGGACATGGGCATGCTCGTGGTTGGCGAAGGCGTCGAGAACGCCGAAGAGCGGGACGCGCTGATCGAGCTGGGCTGCGACCTGCTCCAGGGCTACTACTTCGCCAAACCCGCCCCTCCCTTTCCGAGCGTGAGGTACTGAGATGAGCCTGGGCTCCTACGCGCCGCCGTCCTTCGGGCCGGAGTCCGGCGCGCGAGCGCCAATGCTGCCGGTGGCGCCCCCCTCGGTTCCGCGACCCATATCCAATAGCGGCACCACCGCGCCCGAGATGCCCGCGGTGCGCGGGCCGATTTCCGAATTGCCCGGGGACGGCTACGACGAGTGGGACGAAACCACGGACATCGTGCGCCTGACGGAGGTGGGAGAGCCTCCAGACGTTGTGGACGGACGGGATCGCGCAGTGCTGTTGCGCGCCGATGGCGTCACTGCGGGGCAGGTTTGCTCCGTCGCCCCGGCGGGCGCCATCATTGGCCGGGCGCCGGACGCCGGGGTGTGCGTTGACGATCCCGGGGTGAGTCGCGCGCACGCGCGCCTAACGCCCACGCCGTCCGGGCGACACTTGCTCGAAGACTTAGGCTCGCGCAACGGGACCTTCGTGCGCGGCAAGCGTGTGCAGCGCGCGCTGCTCGAAGACGGCGACATGGTGCAACTTGGCCCGCGCGTCAGCTTTCGGTATGTGGTGGTGGATCGCTCCGGCGAGGCGCTATTTCGCCAGCTGTATCAATCCAGTGTGCGGGACGCGCTGACAGGAGCCTACAACCGGCGGCACTTCGATGAGCGCTTCGCCGCGGAATTGGCCTTTGCCGAGCGCCACAAAAGCGACCTCTCGCTGCTGATCTTCGACGTGGACCACTTCAAGAAGGTCAACGACGTCTACGGCCACCCCGCTGGCGACGCCGTGCTGTCTCACGTCGTGCGGCTTGCTCAGCGGCAATTGCGTGCTGAAGACGTCTTCGCTCGCTACGGCGGCGAAGAGTTTGCCGTGCTGTTGCGTGGCATCGGTCCTTCCGGTGCCGTCCGTGCGGCGGAACGCATTCGCACGACCATCGAGGTGATCCCGGGGGCCCACGAGGGGCGCGTCATCCCCGTGACCATCAGTGGCGGCATCGCGTCCGTCAGCGAACCCGCAGAGCGCTCCGCCGAGGCCCTGGTCAGCCGGGCGGATGCGCGGCTGTATCGTGCCAAACACGAAGGCCGCAATCGCATGCTGTGGCGTGACTGAGGCGCCACGCGGCTTTCGTCGCTAGTAGCGGCCCGGTGGCCAAATCCAGGCGAGAAGCCCGCTGCTGATAATTTCGGTATGGTCTTTTTGAACGGATCTGAGTACACGCGTTGACCTGGAAGGAAGCGACCCGTGGCCCTCGACATTGCAGCCCTGAAGTCCGAGCGAGATCAGCTGAAAGCGCAGTTGCGTGAGCTCGAAGCTGAGCAGCGCAAAATCGAGGCCGACGTAAAGGCCCTGCGACAGCGTGAAATCCAGGCCAAACGCGAAATCGAAGCGCTCAACACGCTGATCGATCTGCGCGACGACGAAAAGCCCGAAGCCTAGCGCTTAGGCGGTCTTCTTCAGCTTCGTCTTACCCAGGGCGAGAATGCGCTGGAAGTGCGCCGGCGTCAGCGGCACGACGCTCAGGCGTGATTGCTTGATCAGCGCCATATCCGCCAGGCGGCTGTCCGCCTTGATTTGTGCCAGCGTCACAGGCTGCTCGAAGGCTTGCACGGGGGCCACGTCCACCACGGACCAATCGCCTTCTTTGGCCGTCGGATCCGCGTAGGCGGTTTTCACGACCTTCGCTACGCCCACGACGGATTTGCCCTCCCCAGAGTGATAGAAGAGCAGCAGATCGCCGCGCTTCATCGCGCGCAGGTTGTTGCGCGCGCCGTAGTTGCGCACGCCCTCCCACATGGTCTTCTTGTCCCGACAGAGATCGTCCCAGCTGTAGGTATGCGGCTCGCTCTTCACGAGGAAATGCGGCATCAGTCGCTCCCGGAGTCCGCTGGCGCTCCACCGCTGCTGGTTCCTCCCGTGCCGCCGCTGCCGCCGCCAGACGCGCCGCCGGTGCCGCCAGATGCGCCGCCGGTGCCGCCAGATGAGCCGCCGGTGCCGCCAGATGAGCCGCCGCTGCCGCCGGTGCCGCCAGATGCGCCGCCGCTGCCGCCAGATGCGCCGCCCGTGCCGCCAGAGCCGGACGCCCCACCCTGTCCGCCCGCGCCTCCACTGGGACAACCCGGCAGGGGGGCGGCTCCGACCTTGGTCTTTGCCACCTTCGCCTCGCGGGCGTTGAAGCCGATGCCCACGCTCACCGCGTCGCAGGTGGCGTCCGGGCTCACCGCGCCCGTGGCCAGTGAGTCTGCGCCACCGTTCACGAAAAACGTGATTGAGCTGTATAGCGGGTGCCCGGAGCACACGCCGAGTTGTTCGAAGCCGTCGATCATGTCGGTGACTTTCGCGAACCCGGCGATCGTGCCGTCTTCGATCACCCACTTTCCATCTTTCTGGAAGATGTGTCCTGCGAATACCCCCCGCTGCAGAGTGAGGGGATACGCGCGCGCTGCCGATTCCCCTGGAAACCAAAACGCGGTATCCGCCGGCAATTGCCCCACTACGTAGCCGTCACGTACGTAGGCGCTAGGATCGCTCAGCCTCGCCTTGCCGGTGATGGGGTCGTCACCGATGACGCCCACGTCCTGGGCCAACCATTCGTCCGTGGCTTTCCAACACGGATTCTTCTTCCAGGCACCCTCCGGCGCATTCAAGTCGCAGGACCAGCTTGGCTTGGTCGTGATGCCCGGAGACGGGAACAACTCCACGCGTACGTTCGAATCGTTGTCCGTGCCGTTCCACTCGGAGATCTTGATAACGAAGTTGTAGTCGCCGCGACACAGCGCACAGTTGAAGCCGTCGTTGTTCAAGCCAAACTCTTTGCCGATGCCCTGCAACTGCACCGCTTCGGCCTCGAGCTTGCCAAAGCTATTGTCGCGGCAGGAACGTCCGTCGGGCGGGGGCGCGCCAATGCTGTCGCACGCGACTTCAAACTGCCCGGTTTCACAACCTTCGGAGGCAGAACACAAGCCGTCGAGATCGAAGCCGAGGTCCTTCCACGCATCACCGCTGCCCGCGGATTGATTCCGATCCAGCGATCCCAACGCCATGCTGTCCACAGCGACGTAGACTGGATCGATGTTGTCACCTCCGGCGTTCTTGGGTCGCTGCTCCGCGGTCGGCACCCCCGCACTGATGCACCCGTCGGGGGTCTTCGACGACCACCAACCGACGCCACTGCCCCATTGGTCCTTGGGCACCGCACTGGGCGCCGGACCTTCCACCAGCGACTCGTCGTAGACCTGGCACGCGAACGGCGAGAGCCCAACGCCCGCTACCCCGGCCAGGGCTGCTGCCCACCACGCTTTGCGCATCAGCTTCAGGATAGCCAATGCGCGGCGCACATTCCGCCCTTTTTTGTGGATGCCTGTAGAAAGCAGCGAGAGCTTGCTCGAAACCGGGTGGGTCGGGCCCAGGGCGTGGGCGCGCGGCGGGCCGCTAGTCCTGACTTGGGCCGCCGGGCGCGCCTGTCGCGGGGGCGTCGGCGTCAACGTCGTTCAGGTCGAGTAGCACGGGACAGTGATCTGAGAGTCGCTCCTGCGCTGCGCCCGACGGCGACTTGAAGACGCATCCCTGCAGTCCACAATATCCTGAAGAAACCGCCGTGGCGGACGGATGCAGCTCGGCTTCGTCCAGGCGAACCACTAGGTGATCGAGGCTACCGGCACCGCCACGATACGCATGGCTGCAGTCCGGCGTGGTGGGGACACGCCGGGCCGCCGCCCCCAGTTGTTGATCAAGCGCCGCGAGCTCTTCAGGCGCAGAAACTCTGGGGTTGCAGCTGGAACAGCCCATGGTGTTGAAGTCGCCAGCCAAGATCACGTCACGTTCGGCCCGCTCCTGGTTGAGCTTCCCAATGACAGCGGCCAGCTGCGCAGCCGAGCGCCTTCGCAAGCCGAGGTCGCGCTTTTTTGTGCCGCTCTTGGCGTGCAGGCTGACCAAGATAAAGTCGATGCCGGCGCCCCGCGTGAGGGGGAGCGCGAGGCCCGGGCGTAGCTGATCTTTGCAGGCCTCTCCGTGGGGGTTGAGCTCCGCCAGCACCAGTGGCTTGCCGGCCTGAAGGCGATCCGTCCGCCACAGAACTCCGACATGCTGACTCGAGCGCCGGTCGCAGTCGTCGAGCTGCAGGCGCCAAGTTGCACCCGTGTGCTTGCTCAAGGCCTGGAGCAACCCTTGAGTTTGCTGCTGGGCCCAGGCGGTGTTCTTGAACTCCTGGACACTCAGCGCGTCGACGCCCAGCCAGGCGATGGCGCAGGCGAGCCATGCCACGTCCGTGCCGCTCCCGGTTGCGGCGGGACGCTTGCCCGGTTTTCCATCCGGGAACCAGCGGATGTTCCAGGTTCCAACACGGACCTTGTCGTCGGGTCGGGGCAGGCGGGCACCTGTAGCCAGCGCGCGCTCGCAGGCCTCGCGAGAAGACCACACGTCGATGGACGCGCTAGCCGGCGACGCAGTGTCGCGCGAGCTGGCAGGCGCGGTGGATGCTGGCGGAGCCGCGGGCGTTTCGCGAATGGATGGGTCGCTGGCGACGCGTGGCTCGCTCGCACAGGCTTCGCGACCGCGCTCGGTGCAAGCCGCCGCAACGAGCAACAGCACACTGAAGGGAAGCAGCCAGCGCACCCGGGGCACTCTACTCCGCCGCCGCCGCCCGCACGGTGTGCTCGGTCGGCACAGCGCGGGGTGCAAACGGGCGGCAGGTGTGGGGCAGCCGCACACTTGCTCGGGGCGGAGGGACGAGGTGCGGGACTGGTTCAACCATTTATCCGTTGGATATTATTAGGCTATGATGGATGACGGGGGCCCACTTCGAGGGGTGTGGCACAGGGAGTGCTCTGTCCCTCAGCCATGAAAAAGACCGCACTCAAACTCGGACTTTCTTTTTTCCTCGTCCTGCCCGCGATCGCCTGTGGCCAAAGCGCCGAAGAGCCCACACCTGCCTCCCCTATCGGACCCGTCGCGAAAGACGCCGCGGAAGCTTGGCCCGAGCAACCCACGAACGTACCCAGCATCAGCGCCAAGCAGATCGCCGAAGCCTGCGTGCTGCAAGCTGCGTGCATCCCCGCCGAAGAGGGCTTCGACCGCAAGACCCTGCGCGATCTGGTCGACCTATGCGCCCACGACGCCGCATTCTCGGCCGAGCGCGCCATCGCTCTGAGCGGATTCGTGCAACGCAACGAGCGCGCCGAGTTCTTCGTAGACTGCACCCTCCAGGCTAGCGACTGCGACGCCACTCGGGCCTGCGCCACGCAGCGCCCGGACGAGATCTATTGCGAAGAAGACGGCTGTCGTCTTCGGGCTGACGCCAGCTACAGTGTGAGTTGCAGTGGAGACATTGCGACACTCAGCGCGGGCTCAGAAACTGTGCAGCGTGATTGTACTCGCGCTTTTGCGCAGTGCTCGGAAAGCAGCGTGACTGGCTGCACGGATCGGCAATACAGCGCCTGCGATGAGGTCGGCATGAAAACGGGGGATCGCTGTGATGGTAACATCCGCCTAGGCTGTGACGGCGCCAATCAGGTGAGCTTTCGGGATTGCGGCCGCCTGGGCGGAAGCTGCGAGCAAGATGGCGCGGGCGCCTGCGTCTACCCCGACGCGGATACTCGCTGCACTTCGGACGAAAAGGCTGCCTCCCAGTGCCAGGGGGACCACCTGTCGCTCTGCGTGGGGCACGCCTGGGTGACCGCGACTGCGCCCGCCGTTTGCCCCGAGTAGTCCAATCCCCCGACAAGAAGTGATACGCCTGGGCTATGAGCCCGGGCGTATCTGGTTTTGTGCAGCGGCGTGATGCAGACGGCGTTGCGGTTCTGACCATCGACAGTCCTCCCGTCAACGCGTTGTCCGCCACCGTGGTCACGCAGTTGTGCGACGCGCTGGACGCGTGTGCCCAAGCCCCGAGCGTGCGGGCCATCGTCGTCACTGGCGCTGGAGGTTGTTTCATCGCCGGCGCGGACATCACGCGCCTGGAACGCATCGCCCGCGGAGAGCAGCCAAACGCGGCTAGCGGGCCGACCCTCCTTGACGCAATCGCTCGGCTGGAGGGAAGTCGCAAGCCTGTTGTCGCAGCGATCGACGGCTTTGCCCTGGGGGGCGGCCTCGAGCTTGCCCTGGCGTGTCACGAGCGAGTGGGCACACCCCGCGCGCGGTTGGGACTGCCTGAGCTGAAGCTCGGATTGATCCCCGGCGCCGGCGGGACCCAACGCTTGCCTCGCGCCGTTGGCGTTCCATGCGCTCTCGAAATGATGCTGCTCGGGACAGAACTCCGTGGCGCGGCAGGCGCAGCAGCGGGACTACTTGCCGGCATCGTGGAAGCAGAGCCACTAGTAGAAGAGGCCTGCGCGCGAGCCCGAAGCCTCTGCTCGAGCTCAGCGCCCCTGCAAAGCAACCTCAGGCGAGAAGACCGGATCGGCACGCTGAGCGCTGCCCGGCTCAGCGCCGATGAGGTGCGCGCGCGCGCCGCCAGTCGCTACAAGAACCAAATCCAAGCCGACGCCTGCATCGAGGCGGTGCTGCACGGCATCGAGCACGGTCCCGAGGCGGGTCTCGAGCGGGAGCGCACACTCTTCCTTTCCCTGCTTCAGAGCAGCCAGGCCAAGGCCCTGATCCACGTCTTTTTCGCCGAACGCGGTGTCGGCAAAGCGGACCTGCCGGCCCCTCGAAACCTGGACCACGTCGCTGTGCTCGGTGGGGGCACCATGGGCGTGGGCATTGCGGTCGCCCTGCTGACCGCGGGACTCACCACGACGCTGCTGGAAAGCTCAGCGGAGCGGGCCAAAGCGGCGAATGAGCGCGTGCATGCGCTGCTCGACCGAGAGGTGACGCGCGGGCGGGCCAGCTCGGAGCAAGCGCTTCGCCGAAAACAGGCGCTACATACGACGTGCACCGTATCCGAGCTGTCCGCAGCGCAGTTCGTGATTGAGGCAGTAACGGAAGATCTCGCCATCAAGCGCGCGCTCTTGGAACAGGTCGCGGCAGTGGTCCGACCGGATGTGCCCTTCGCCACGAACACCTCGACCCTGGACCTCAGCACCCTCCGCGGCGGCGCGGTGCAGAGCGAGCGCGTCATCGGCATGCACTTCTTTAGTCCGGCGCATGTGATGAAGCTGGTGGAAGTCATATCGGACGCGCAGTCTTCCCCGGCGGCCGTCGCGGATGCCCGGGCGCTGGCCAAACG
The DNA here is from genome assembly GCA_937872925.1 of uncultured Myxococcales bacterium. Taxonomy (GTDB): domain Bacteria; phylum Myxococcota_A; class Polyangia; order Polyangiales; family Polyangiaceae; genus JACKEA01. The sequence goes on from CALMUT010000263.1 coordinate 29,765, forward strand.
CATGCGCAAGTCTCCGGTGTTGGTGCAGAGTTGCCCCGGCTTCTTGTTGAACCGCATCTTCATGCCCTATAGCCAAGCTTGCGGCTTTCTCATCGATCGCGGTGTGGATCCCTACGCTATCGACGCGGCACTCGAAGCCTTCGGCATGCCCATGGGCCCGTGTCGCGTCAGCGACCTGGCCGGCATCGACGTGGGTCTGAAAGCAGGCGCCATCTTGGATGAGGCGTTTCCGGATCGCGTGTATCGCTCTGCACTGCGCGCGCTGCTCGCCGAAGCCGGCAGACTCGGGGAAAAGGCTGGTGTGGGTTACTATATTTACCAGGCGGGTCGCGCCGCCCCAGATGCAGCGCTGCAGGACTTCGTGAAGCAAGCCCGCGCCCTCGCTGGGGATCCAACGCCCCTCAGCCTCAGTGCGGAAGAGATCTGCGACCACCTGATGCTGCCCGTGGTCAACGAAGCGTTGCGCGCCCTCAGCGAGGGCGTGGTCGCGCGCAGAAGCGACGTCGATGTCGCTGCCATATTGGCCTACGGCTTCCCGGCGTATCGCGGTGGCCCGCTTTTCTGGGCCGCAGAGCGTGGCTTTGGCGCAGTCCTCTCCGCTCTCAGCGCTATGCACGCGGCCTACGGCATCGGCCTGTATCGCCCCAGCGAAGCGCTGCGGCAGGTTGCCGCGTCCGGGTCGCAAGAAACACACCCTACCGACTGATAGAGCGCTGGCAGGGCACGACACTACTCGCGTAGGCGCACCGTTGCTTCGAAGCGCCGCCCGGACGCCAAGGAGAAGTACGCGCGCCCGTCCTTAGTGTGTGTCGGTGGAGTGAAGCCCATCGTCACAGTCGCCGTCGGGTCGTCCGCGTCTTCCGTCGCCGTGCCATCGCTCAGTACGATCTCCAATTCGATCTGAACGACGCCCGCGCCCTGGCCCTGGGGCAGTGCAAAACGGCCGCTCTTGAGCATCAGCGCGGTGCGCGTGAGCACCCGGCCAATGGCCGCTCCGACGTCCCTCGGTTCGGTGACCATTTCGCCCAACTTGCCGTCGGCGTCGACGGACAGGCGGATCCGCGCGGAACCAACCGAACCCGCGGGCGCACTGCGCCAGTAGGGGTCTCGGTGAGTTGCGGCGGTGATGGCGCGGACAAAAGCCTTGTCCAAGCGCCGCACACCGGCGGGCAGATCCGACGCTCCGCCGTTTGCGGTCTCTGCGCTCCCTGTCGGGGCCGGTGTGGGTGGCTGGGACGGCGAGGCGGCCGTTGTCGACGGCTGTGTCGCCGAGGCCGCGAGGGGCGCCTCTGCCTTGGCGACTGCGGGCGGCTCCGGCGACGGCGGCTCCGGCGATGGCGGCTTCGGGGACTCAGACCGTGGGTCGGGCGGGGCGTCGGGCGGGGCCGTCGCTTCTGGCTCGACGACGGGTGGCGGCTTCGGCTTGGCGCGCGGTGGCGCCGGCTCCGCAGGCGATGCCGCGGTCGGGGGCGGCGCAGCGTTCGCCGGGCGCGCAGGCCGAGTCTCCGCAGCGCGGGTGAGCAGCGGCTCGATGTCGACCGTGTCGCCGCGCCACACGTCCGGGCCTTCCACCGCCCGGTCCGCCGCCTGTGCGCCCGACAGTAGCGTGATCGTCGCCGCATGCAGCGCAACGGAGACACAAATGGCGAGCGTCGAGCGGAAGCCCATGGCAGACAGACAGCATAGCGCTGCTCGGGGTTCCCGGCTTTTCGGGAATCTTCCGGCTGTCTGGAAGCGTTGGCTGGCTGAAATGACTCGATCCACCCGCTGGTTTGCGCTCTTGGCTTGCAGCGCCGCCCTGCTTGCTTGCGACGATGACGAGCCCACAGCGGCGCTCGAGGGTCCCACGCCCAGCGCTGCGGTGGCGAAAGCTGCGTCGGCGTCGGCGTCGGCGTCGGCGCCTGCGCCCAGCGTCAGCGCTCCCGCGCCGGATCATCCGAAAACGTCAAAACACGCGCTGACACGCGCGGAGTTCGTACGCCTGTTCGTGGAGGCTTCGGAGCCCGATCGCTATTTCTTCAGTGACAACTACGTCTCGAACGAAACCAGCTACCTGCAGGTAGCCGGCGCACTCCATAAGCGCGCAGGACGCGGTGGTGGCTACATCGGTGTGGGGCCAGAGCAGAACTTCAGCTATGTCGCACTACTGAAACCCGATCTGGCGTTCATCGTCGATATTCGCCGCGCCAACGCCGTGGAGCACCTTTGGTACAAGGCGCTCTTCGAAGACGCCTCCAGCCGGTTTTCGTTTCTGGCGGAACTCATCGGTCGCGCAGCACCACGCACCGAAGAGAGCGACGTGCCACTAAAGGACATCCTCGAACGCGTCGAGGCGCTTCCCAAGAGCGACGCGGGCTATGCCCGTATCGCCACGCGCAGTCGAGAGCGCATCGCGAGCTGGGGCGTCGAATTGTCCAAGAGCGACCTCAAGCTCCTGGCCTCGACGCAGCAAGCGTTTTTCGAAAAGGGGCTCTCCCTCGCCTTCGAGTTGCACGAAAAAAACGGCCGCAACTATCCCAGCCTGAAAGCCTTGCTCCAGCAAACAGCCCCGAAAGACGACGTGGGTGGCTTCCTGAGTAGTGCCGCAAGCTTCCAATATGTGCAGCAGATGCAGCGGGAAAACCGGATCATTCCTGTGGTCGGGGACTTCGGGGGCGAACATGCGCTCAAACGCGTCGGCGCCGAACTGCGGCGGCGGGATCTGCCAGTGCACACGTTCTATGTCTCCAACGTAGAGCAATATCTGCTCGAGCCGCAGATATGGCCCAAGTGGGTCGCGAACATTGGCGCACTCCCGAGCAATGAAACCAGCGTGTTTATTCGCTGCTACCTAGACCAGGGCAAGCGCCACCCGAACCAACTCCAAGGGCACCGCACGGCCACCGTGCTGAGCAGCTTCGACCATTTCAAGTGGCGCACTGCGAAAAAGCCCTACAAGAGCTTCTACGAGATCAGCAGCGACGGCGTGTTGGACCCGTAGCGTCGCCCCGGGCCGCCGGGTGGCGATTCGTGAACGCGACGGCGGGTCGTGGGGCGTCAACTGTGACGCGACGATTCGTGACGCGACGGCTCAAGAGTCCTTGCTGCGAACCACGAGCACCGCCACTTTGGCGCGCCGCAGCAGGTCTTCGGCCACAGAACCGAGCACCGCCCGAGACAGCTTGCTGCGATTGCGATTGCCGACGACCACGAGATTGGCACCGTGGCGTTCGGCTGATTCCGACAAAACACGACCCGCCGGCCCCACTTGAACCTCGCAGACGACGGGCGGTGCGGGGACGCCAGTGTCCGCCGCCCAGGCGCTGACCAACTTCTGCACGCGGTCTTCGAGCTTCTGCGCCTGCGCGGTCGTGTCCACGATGTGCTCGTGCGCGCCATACTCCATCTTCTTGAATGGGTCGTAGCCGCCGATGACCTGCACAATCACTAAGGACGCCCCGCGGCTGGTGGCCAACTCCAGCGCCTGGACCAGCGCATGCTCGCTGGCGGGTTTGTCGTCCATGCCCACCAAAATGCTTGGCTCGTCAGCCACCGGCGCCCCCACTGACCAGCGCGGGGCGCTCCGGGGGCTCTTCGACCGACGGGCCCAAAATCTCCAGTAGCTGGCTCTGCTCCAGGGTCTCTTCTTGCATCAAGGCAGCCACCAACCGCTCAAGAGCATCGCGGCGCTCCCGCACCAAACGCTTGGCGCCCTCCACGGCACGCCCTAGGAACTCCCGAGTCTCCTGCTCGATCACATGCACCGTTGCGTCGCTAGTGCCGCCCTCTGTCGCCAGCACCTGGCCCAAAAACGGATGCTCAGTCTTATGCTCGTGATAAACCGGGCCGACGCGTTCGCTCATACCGAAGTGCGCAACCATCTTGAACGCGAGATCCGTGGCTTTCTGTAGGTCGTTTGCGGCACCGCTCGAGATGCCGTCAAGCACGACACTCTCCGCGGCGTAGCCTCCCATCAAGACGCGCAATCGACTCTCCAGCTCTTCCTGAGTCATGAGGTGCCGCTCACCAGCTGGCGTCTGTTGGGTGACACCGAGGGCCATACCGCGCGGAATGATGCTGACACGCTGCAATGCCTCGGCACCCGGGGAGAAATGCGCAACCACGGCATGGCCAGCCTCATGAACCGCGACGCGCTCTTTTTCTTTGGGGTCCAGCTTCGTCTCGCGCGGATCGCCCAGCACCACTTTGTCGAATGCACTACGGAAGTCTTGGGCGTCGATGGTCTGCGCCCCGCGCCGGGTGGCGGTGAGCGCGGCTTCGTTGACGAGGTTGGCCAAATCCGCACCGGAAAATCCGGGCGTGGTTTGGGCCATCTCTGCCAGGTTTGCGTCGGGCCCCAGGGGCTTGTCCCGGGTATGCACCCGCAAGATCGCTTCCCGCGCGGCCAATTCCGGGCGGTCGACGATCACGCGCCGGTCAAAGCGCCCGGGACGCAGCAGGGCCGAATCGAGCACATCCGGGCGGTTGGTTGCCGCCAGCACAATGGTCAGGTCGTTTCGCGAAAACCCGTCCATTTCGGAAAGCAGCTGGTTCAGAGTCTGCTCGCGCTCGTCATGACCACCGCCGAGCCCCGCTCCCCGCGAACGCCCCACGGCGTCTATCTCGTCGATGAAGACGATGGCTGGCGCGACCTTCTTGGCCTCTTCGAACAGCTCCCGCACTCGCGACGCGCCGACGCCCACAAATAGCTCGATGAACTCCGAACCATTGATCGAGAAGAACGGCACTCCGGCTTCCCCCGCGACGGCGCGTGCGAGCAACGTCTTGCCCGTGCCGGGGGGCCCGACCAGCAAGACGCCACGCGGGACTTTGCCACCCAGGCGACGGAAGCGCTCTGGCTCTTTGAGAAAGTCGACGATTTCTCGCAAGTCCTGCTTGGCGGGGCCGAGGCCTGCGACGTTTTCGAAGGTCACTTTGACCTCGCCTTCTTGCACGAAGCGTCGCGAACGGCCCTTGAGCATTCCGCCGAAGGGATTGCCGCCCCCCATCATTTTCTGGGCGCGGCGCGAAAGCCAGATCCACACGCCTATGATCAACACCCACGGCAGGATGCTCAGCAAGAGCTGCAGCGCCATGGGTTGCTCTTCGCTGCGTACGTCGACCTTTACACTCTTGCCGCGGAGCAGCGGCATGAGCTCACGGTCTTCGATGACGGGCAGCGAGGTTTGGAACTTCTTGACGCGGACGCCATCGACGGATTGCTCGCTCTTGAGCACGCCAGTCACCCGGGTGCCTTGGAGGGTGACGCTCTCAAGTTGGTCCTGCTCCACCATCTTGTAAAAGGCGGAGTATGAAACTGGCGGCTTTTCGTCTTTTTGACCCGCGAAGTACTGCCAGCCCCAGAACGACGCCAGAAGCACCGTCAGGGTCAGCCAACCCCGCCAAGACGGGCGCGGATCGGACTCTCCGGGCTCACCAGGCGGGCGCGATGTCGGGGGACGTGGAGCGGCGTGACCCATGTACAGCGCAACTTAGCGACGGCAAGGCGTGTTGTCGACGGCAAGCACGTCGAGGCGGCATGCGATTTGAGCCACCCAATCGCGACCAGATCGCCTAGATTGCAGCGATCTGCCCATGAACGCTTGCTCCGAGGAGCCGTCCGCCAGTGAGCAACTGGAACGCGAACGCGAACTCACGCGCCACATTTTGGAGGCCATGCCTGGCGGCATCGTGCACGTTGCGGCGGATGGCGCGATCCTGCGCGCCAACGCCGAGGCACTACGCGTGCTGGGTCTGCGCCTGGACGATCTGACCCAGCGCTACACGACAGACTTCGCAGTGGAGACGCTGAACGAAGACGGCAGCCCGTGCCCCGTTGAAGACTATCCAGTCAGCCGAGCGCTCGCAACCGGCACCCCCCAACCGGCGCGAGTGATTGGAGTGCGCCGCCCCGACGGCAGCGTCGCGTGGGCGGTCTTCCGCGCGGTCCCGGTGCTCGATCCGAGTACCAACAAGGCGACCAGCGCCGTCGTCACGTTCATCGACATCACGGACCGGCGCGACGCTGAAACGGCCGAAGCTGAAGTCGCCCGGCTTCGGACTCAGATCGCACACGCGCAAAAGATCGAGAGCCTAGGCCTGCTGGCAGGCGGCGTCGCCCACGACTTCAACAATCTGCTAGCCGCGATCGCGGGAAACGCCAGCTTGGCGAAGATCCAACTCGCCTCGGGATCTGAAGCGGCGCAATGTGTCGACGCGATCGAAACCGCGACGCGTCGCGCGGCGGACCTCACCGGGCAAATGTTGACCTACGCGGGCCGCGGCTCCGTGCGCATCGGGCCGGTCGATCTGACCCGACTGGTCGCGGACATTTCGGAACTACTGGCGACCATTGTCTCGAAACGCGCCACCCTCAAAGTCGAGTTTGCCGAGGATCTGCCAGCCATCGAGGGCGACGTTTCTCAGGTTCGACAGGTCGCCATGAACCTGATCATGAATGCTTCGGACGCACTCGGGGAAGGCCCGGGAGTCATTACCGTGCGTGGCCGCGTCATCGAGATGTCGCGGGATGCCCTCGCCGCCACCTACGTCAATGACAACCTCGCCGAGGGCAACTACGTTTGCTTGGAGGTCGAAGACACCGGTCAAGGCATGTCCGCGGAGACTGCGGCGCGCGTTTTCGATCCCTTCTTCAGCACCAAGACCACGGGGCGCGGTCTTGGCCTAGCGGCGACTCTGGGGATCGTTCGCGCTCACCGGGGCGCCATCGAGCTTTTCTCCGAACCCGGGCGCGGCACGCGCTTCTGCGTCTACTTTCCGATCTCGTCGCGCCTGCAACCGGCTTCTGAGCCGCCAGCGTCGGTGGAGCCGGGCTTGCGCGGTGAGACGGTACTGGTAGTGGACGACGAGCCAGCGGTGCTACAGGTGGCCTGTAGTTTGTTGCGCGAATTCGGCTACGACGTCATTGCCGCAAACTCCGGGCATGATGGCGTCGCGCAGTACCAAAAGCACGCGGCGCAGATCGACGCAGTGGTCCTGGACATGACCATGCCGGACCTATCCGGCGGCGAAGTGCTGGACGAGTTGCGGCGGCATGATCCTCTAGTACGCGTGGTGCTGTGCAGCGGGTACACCGAAGAGGATATCGCCTCGCGCATCGAGACCGCGCAGGTGTCGGCGTTCCTACAGAAGCCCTATTCCGCCGCTGCGTTGGTCTCGGCTATCGAGCGGGCGCTAAAGCGCGATCGGTAGCCTCTGGACGCACTAGCCCGAACCGGCGTCGGCAGGTCCGCCGCCCGTTCCGCTACTGCCACCGGTGCTACCGCCGCCAGTGCCGCCGGTACCGCCGCCAGTGCCGCCGCTCCCGCCACCGGTGCCACCCGTGCCACCGCCTGTACCGCCCGTGCCGCCGCCGGTGCCCCCTGCAGCCGCATCTGCCGGCGCGTCGACCGCTGCGTCGGCCGCGCCTCCGGTGCCCCCCGTATTGCCACCGCTGCCACCGGTGCTGCCCCCGCCCGTGCCGCCAGTGTTGCCGCCGCCCGTGCCGTAGCCTCCATTGCCGCATTCGGCCGTATAGCCGTCGGGGCACACTTTGCCGCCGCTGCAGATCGCAGATTCGACTGCACCTTGATCGTTGCAACAGACAACGCCGGGGCAGCCGTTGATGCCCGCGACGTTGCCGAAGCCGCCAAAGTTCAGGTCGCCACCGCTACCGTTTGCGCCGCCTTGTCCCTCTCCACCGATCTCGCCCGCACCACACGCGAGCAACAGTCCAGCAACCGCCCAGTAGCTTCTCTTCAACCCGCTGTGAGTGCGACGCATTGGGGCGCAGCTTAACGCGAAATCCCCGCGAGGGCGATGTGTAGTGCGCACGGGCGCGCTGGCCCCAGGCGACCTGCACGCTCTGAACGCCAGGATTTGAAGGCAGATCGGCGGCCATCAGGCCTTGTCAGCGACCGCGTTCTCTGCGTTCCGAAAGCGGGGCAGCTCCGACGACCCATTCCAATTCCGGCACGGCCTCGTCGAACTCAATCGCCATGCGATGGGGCCACAGCCCATGGGGATCGTCGTCGTTCGGCTCGACCCGCACCACGCGACCAGTAACGCGTTTCGGGACGTCTTCGTCGGGCAACTTGATGGCGACTTCGATCGGCGCGCCTTCGTCGAGGGTGCTTGCGGTCAGCATCAGCGCGCCGGTACTACTGGCGTCGTGAGTGATGGCAATGCCCTCGCGCAACGCATCTACTTTTACAGGCAGCCACACTTCGAAGCGTGAATTGGTCCGGCGCGTCATGACGTTCGAGGATAGTCCGCTACGCCGGGCGTGCCGGAAAATTACGTGTAAGGCATGCACGTACATGCGCGTTTTTCTTGTACCGACCGGCCACATGGCCTGACGCCGCCTCACGACCGTCGCGGCACCCGTGACCGAATGGTCTCGCTGACTGTGAAATCTTTTCACAGCTAGGAAGCAACTAGGAATGCATAGGACGCCGAAAACGTTGGAATGGCGGCCTGGTACGTAAAGTGAATAAGAAAATGCACATGGAAGATGGCGATTCCAAGTCTGACGGAAAAAAGTCGACGGAGCGCCGTGCCCATCGCCGTGCCCCGTTGCCGCAACCGGTGATGGTAGACGCCGCCGCGCTGTCGCAACCGGCACCCGCGCATGACGTCTCCCGCGGCGGACTCTCCTTGCGCGCCGACCTCGGAGTCGACCTCGGCAGCATTGTAGAAGTCTACTTCGAGCTACCCATCGGCTACGCCGTGGAGGCCCGAGCAGAGGTTGTGCGCCGCGCGGAAGGCGTCACGGGTCTCAAATTCGTTGCCCTCACCCGCGAGGACGAAGTTGCCCTGCGCTCCTACTGCCGCATCAGCGGACTGCATCGCTTGGACTTCGAAGACGCCACACCGACCTGAGCGCAGCGGCCCAGCAACGCGGTCAGAGCAGCCACACCGAGCTGAGCGCAGCGGCCCAGTGGGTGCTCAGCGCCAACGAACTGCTCGGCAGCGCCGGCAGCGCCGCCGAGCATGACGCCCTCGAGCTTGGCTCATCCTGCGCAATCGAGACGGTGCCGCATCGCCCCAGCGCTTGACCGTTCCCGCGCTTCGGACCAGAGTCCCGCGCGCACCATTTTCGGCCCCCGTAGCTCAGTGGATAGAGCAGTGGTTTCCTAAACCATTGGTCGCAAGTTCGACTCTTGCCGGGGGCGCCAAGCTACGACGTAGCATCGTGATCTCCCGCTGCCGCGTCGCCCTCCTCGAGGCTCTGCCGCAGACGCCACGCAGCGATGCAGCCGACGAAGACAAGCAGGAGCCCGCCCGCGGGCGTCGACTTGCCGCTGGCAAGCGCGCATGCGCCGGACTCGGGAGTCGTGTCGCGCGTCGTGGGCGGCGTGTTGTCCGGGGGACATGGGTTTTCGATGCGCCAGGCGTCGAATTGCGCGCGGAGTTCGAGCACCGGGTCGGCGCTCGGCGGACTACCGATGCTCTCGGCGGCGAGACGCAAATAGCTACCGACAGCCGTGTGCGCGGGATCCACCTGCAAGGTCGCGCTCTGCGCGGGGAAGCCGGAGTCAACGCAGCGTGAGTCCCCTGCGCCCTCCGCGCCAACGGCCGCGAGCGCGAGCATCAGGCGCGCTGGCAAGTCGCATGCTTCCCTGGAAACGAACCCCGTCTGGGCTTGCTCCAGAACGATCGGGCCCGTCAGCACGTTGCCCTGAACAGAAAAGGCGAAGTGCTGGTACGTAAACGTGGCGTGCTCTGCGTGCGCAATCGCCTTGGGGCCGGTGAATCCCGCAACGCGACCCGCCACGTCGAGCACTGCGTATTGCCGAAGCTCGAAGTTCGCGTCGTAGGCCGGGTCCGTTAGCGCAGACACGATCCCTGCGGGAGCCTGCCCTAGGGACAAAAGCGCCAGCCCATCGGGATGCGCCTCGTCCTTCAAATAGGACTGCGTCATCAGCGCGCCTCGTCCGGGTGACGCGCCATACACGCGGCTGAGCGTGGCCAGGGGCACGCAGGACGCGACCGCACCGCCCACCGCGCCCGTACGCGTATCGACGGCAACAATGGAATAGGTCGCCTGCGCCGTCGTCGGGAATGCTGAGAGCGAAGCAAAGGCAGCGCTCGCAAGCACCTTCACCGCCAAGATTGCACGAGGGCGCATGACGCAGTGTGCCGTCAATTCGTCGGGCATGTCGAGGCACCCCGGCGCGGGCGACCGCAGCTGGTACTCTTCCGGGAACCCCAACAAGGTCTCAGTGCGAGAGGCGCAGGGCGTTGGGGTGCAGCACCGACGCCATGCATCTGAACACCGCACCCTATTTGGAACAGTCGGCGCGGTGGCCTGCGTCCGGGCGCCATATCTTGGCGCAGTACGACGACGAGGGCGTCGTCGTCTACCAGGCGTATCGGCCAAGCATTGGGCGCTACGCGGCAGAGCATGGTTACTTCGGCGGCGAGTGGAGCGCGTCCCGGATGACGTGGATCAAACCGAATTTCCTGTGGATGATGTTTCGCTCTGGCTGGGGGACCAAAGAGGGACAAGAAGTGACTTTGGCGGTGACGCTGCGACGCGCCGCCTTCGACCAGATCCTTGCTGCCGCGGTGGCGTCCAGCTACGACGCGGATCGCTACGCCACCCGGGCTGAGTGGCAGCTGGCGGTGAAGACCTCTGGGGTACGCCTGCAGTGGGATCCGGATCACGCTCCCACGGGTCAAGCCGTGGAGCGACGCGCGGTGCAACTGGGTCTGCGCGCCGAGATGAGTGCGAAGTACGCGCGTGAGTGGATCTTGCGCATCGAAGACATCTCGGACTTCGTGGCAGAACAGCGACAAAACGCAACGCCTTCGGCATATGCACAACTGCGGCTGCCGGAAGAACATGTCTACCCCGCGGCGACGGCGGAGATCGCGCACGTCCTGGGCCTGAGCCCGCCCTGAACTTTTCCGCAGAGTGCGCTATCCTTGCTTCCAATGCTGCGTCAGCTGAGTGGGATCGCCCTGGGTATCGGGGCTTGCGGCTGTGGCCTACTCGGTGGTGGTGGTAGCCAAGCGCCCAGTCCTCAGCTCGCCGGTGACCCCGCGCCGCTCGCACGCTGCAAGGTCGCGGCCAGCGCGTCGAATCCCTTGGTTACCGAATGGCCGGCCTCAGAAAAGGCGCACCTCGAAAGCCTACTCGCGCGCAGTGCGGTCGCGGTAGAGTACTCGGGGTGCGAGCTCAAGCTGGTCGACGGGTGCCGTGTCTCCGGCAGCTACACCTTCCGACGCACCACGCTGGCCACGGACACCGTGGAAGTCTCCGACGCCGACGAACTCTGGGCCAAGCTGCCCATTGGCGCCGCAGCGCTGGAAGGCGAGCTCGAACGCAGCGGCCGCTTGGCAGTGCGCACCACGGTCGCCGGCCAGCTCGCGCTGACGGAATTTGATCCGAAGGGACTGCCGAATCCCCCCGCCTGCGGCAGCGTGACCCACGTGATCAGCGCCATTAGCGTGGGTGCATTTAGCTTGCTCTCCGGCGGCGCGACCGCAGCCGCGGGCGGCGGCAGCGTGCTGGGCGTGGGCGCGGGAACCAAGAGCTCCCGACAGGAACAAGTCATGCGCACTGCCGGCGATCCAAAGCTATGTGCTGAAGCACCCGATGACGCCCCGCACCGTGACTGTGCCTCACCGATCCAGCTCTTCTTACAGCCCGTGGGCGGAGATCCGGGGCTGGCGACAAGCCCAGTAAGCCGTCCCCTGCCCGCAACAGCGGGAGTGGAGATCGCGTTCCCGGCGCCTGAAGACTCCGGCGAGCACTGGTCGTTGCACGACGCCGACGGGCAACGGCTGTGTGCCCTGCCCTGCACTCGCGTGGTGCCCAAAGCGAGCGGTTGGTATCTCGAAAACGAAAGCGGTGGCGACGTCTCGCGACTGGAACTCCCGCCGCGGCTGCAGCTCGAACCTGGCAGCCAGGCTCAGGCGCAATATCGCGGCGAGCGCGGGGAGCCATTTCTGTCGAAACTCACCTTTTATGGGCTGGGGATCCCAGCGGCCATCGTGGGCACGGCGACCCTCGTGCTCGGAATCGTAGCGGCCAACAGCGACGACCCCAGAGATTCGGACCGCACCGCGTTCTGGTTCGCAGGGACGGGGCTGTACTGGGGCGTCGCGGCGGCTTCGTTCTGGTGGTTCGCCTGGAGCCACGACGCGAGCTTGGAAGTGAACGCCCCGGGTACCCAGGCGAAGGCACCGACAGCCCCAACTCTGATGTTTGGCCCCGGAACTGTCAGCGGCACGTTCTGAGCTAGCGTGCTTTGGCGATCACGACGCTGTCGTGCGGAAGGCTTGCAACGCCGCCATGCACACGCACCGCAGCGTTGGATGCGAGCAGAAGTTCGCAGTTGGCCGCCAGCTTCACGTCGCAGGTTGCGGTGCCGATATGGCAAGCCAGGATCAAGCTGCCGCGCTGACAGCGCAGCCAACCGGCTTCTTCATTCCAGGCCGTCTGAACGCGGTCCCGTCTTCCGTCTAGAAGCTCCGGTTGCGTGCGCCTGAGTTCGGCCAAGGCGCAGTACCAAGCCAATACTTCGGAATGCGCCGCGTCAGTGAGCTCGCTCCAGTTCAGACGTGAACGCTCGAAGGTCTCCAGCGCCTGCGGGTCCGGCACTTGCTCCGGCTGCCAACCAAATGCCGCAAACTCGCCACGCCTGCCGTTGCGCACGGCCTCTGCGAGTGCTTCGCTTTCGTGGCTCGTGAAGTATTGGAAGGGGCTTTGCGCGGCCCACTCCTCGCCCATGAAGAGCATGGGCACGAAGGGAGCAAACATCACCAGCGCGGCACCGATCTTGAGGCGGCCAGCGCTCAACTGCGTCGATATGCGGTCGCCCAACGCGCGATTGCCGACCTGATCGTGGGTCTGGAGATAGCCGAGGAAATGGTGACCGGACAAGTCGCCTGGGGCGCGACCGTGGCGCCGTTTTCGAAACTCCGAATGTTGTCCGGCGTAGACAAAAGCGTTTTCTAGTGCCCGCGCGACATGTTCCAAACGACCGAAGTCGGCGTAGTAGCCTGCGCGCTCCTCGGTCAATGCAGCGTGCAGGGCATGATGCAGGTCGTCGGACCACTGGGCATGCATGCCGAAGCCACCTTCGGCACGAGAACGCACGACCCGCGGATCGTTGAGATCGCTTTCGGCGATCAAAACCAGTCTGCGCGCGCGCTCCTGGGCCAGCGCCTCCACTTCCTCCGCCAGCTCTTCCAGAATGTGTTTCGCGCTGGTGTCCAGAAATGCGTGCACCGCGTCGAGACGCAGCCCGTCGAAGTGATAGTCGTCCAGCCACATGCGTGCGTTGTCGAGGAAGTAGCGTCGAACTTGATCCGACCCGGCGCCGTCAAGGTTCACCGCTGGGCCCCAGGGCGTGTGGTAGCGATCGGTGAAGTACGGTCCGAACTGCCCCAGGACGTTCCCCTCTGGCCCCAAGTGGTTGTAGACCACGTCTAAGAGCACGCCGAGGCCCCGGGCGTGGCAGGTGTTGACGAGACGCTTCAGTGCGTCGGGCTCGCCGTACGCTGCGTGAGGAGCGTAGAGATCCACGCCGTCGTAGCCCCAACCACGGACTCCCGAGAACGTCGCGACGGGCATGAGCTGCAGATGGGTCACGCCAAGGGCAAGCAGGTGGTCGAGTCGCTCGCCGACCGCGTCGAAGGTGCCCTGGGGCGTGAACGTGCCCACGTGCAGCTCGTAGATCAGCGCTTCAGAAAGCGGCCGCGGGCGAAACCCAGCGTCCGACCAGGGGAATGCCGCAGGGTCCACGACTTCTGAGGGACCGAAGATCCCCTCGGGCTGTCGCCGGGAGCGCGGATCCTTCAACGCGCCGCCGCCATCGAGGGAAAACTGGTAGCGCGTACCCGGAGCCGGGCGCGGCGTGCTCCAGTAGCCGTCTTCGTCGGCTTGCATCCTGAGGCGCGAGGCGCCGGTGATGAGTTCGACCCCGGCGGCGTTGGGCGCCCAGACCTTAAGCAGTGGATCCATGTTCTTTTTCGAGCTTTGAGAGCAGCGCCACAGGGAATCGCCCCAGCAATTCCGCGGCTTCTACCCGCGGACCCGAGTGACTATCGCCGGTGAATTCATTGCGCCATGTGCCAGCGGGCAAGGCGACTTCGGTATCCGCCCAGGCTTCAGCGCCCGCACGGAGCCGCGGCACGACAACCGCAACACACCCACCGCGAGTAAAGCCCACGAGTTGCTGCGCGCATCTGCCGCGGGTCGTGAGGGGCTCGTAGGTACCGTTGACCCAGTTCTGTTTGGCCCCACGCAAGCGTAGCGCCCGGTGCACCAGCCACAATTTCGGTAGCCCCTCGTCCATGCGCTTCAGGATCTGTTCTGGCGTCAGGGACGAAAGCTCCGCTAGCAGACGCATTCGGAGCTGAAAGTCGGGCATGCGCCGATTGTCAGGATCCACGAGACTCAAATCCCACAACTCCGTGCCCTGATACACGTCGGGCACGCCAGGACAGGTAAGCGCAAGAAGCTTCTGTGAAAGCGCGTTGATGCGACCGGGGCCGAGCACACTTTCCACAAACTGGCGCACCTCCTCCATCAAGGAGTCGTCGGCCAGAACACGGTCGACGAATCCGAGGGTTGCCTCTTCGTAGTCCGCGTCCGGCTGTGTCCACGAGGTGTGCGTCTTGGCCTCTTTGATGGCCTTCTCGATGTACCCGCGCAGGCGCTCGGCGTTGATGGGAAACGCGCCTACCAGGGTCTGCCAAAAAAGATACTCGGTGTTCTTGTCGGGCAGGCCGCCACGCCTGTGTCGCTCGGAGTGCTCCGACCAACTCCCGACGGCCGCAGCCCACGCATCCGGCAATTCCGACAGCACTGCCAAGCGAGCGCGCACATCCTCGGAGCGCTTGGTGTCGTGGGTCGACGTTGACAGCATTGCCTCCGCGGGCGCCGAAAGCATGCAGCGATGGAACTCTGCCACGTCGATGCCGAATCGACTCGGATCGCCGCCGACGTCATTCAGGGAAACAAAGCGATTGAAGCAGTACATCGCGGTGTCCTCCACGCCCTTTGCCATCACCGCGCCAGTCAACTGCTGCAGGCGGTTAACAAACTGCGTTTCAATCTCCCCGCGAATATCGAGAGTCATCACCGCGCCGATGAAAGCGAAAAGGTCCGCAGAAAGATCTTCTCGCGCGGCAGTGGCCTTTTCGAGGGCATGGCGCCAATGGGCGCGGTCGGTGTCGCTGATCCACCCCCGCGCTGCCCGGGCGTAGGTGCGATACACAGGCAAGTTGGCGATCACCTCACCGAGAGCCTGCTCCAGCTCATGCGCGGTGTAGTCGCGAAAGCGTCGATGACGCTGGCATACCTGCACCAGCAGCGCGACCAGCCGACGCAGGTCAGTAGCCAAAGCGCCGGAAAGCACCGCGAGCTTCTTTTCCCGCATCAGCTCGGCGTACTCGGCGCTGGGGCCGGCGAAGTCCGTATAGATCTTACTCAGCGCGGCTTCCTTTGTCGGATCCACGAACAAAGCGTGCGCCGTGTTGAGGAATTCATAGCCCGTCGTGCCCGCGACGGGCCAGCTCTTGGGCAGGGTTTCGCCGCGCTCCAAGATCTTCTCGACGACGATCCAAGCGCCGGGCGCTGCTGTGGACAGCCGCGTCAGGTATTCCTCGGGATCCTTCAGACCGTCCGGGTGGTCGATGCGTACGCCGTCCAGCTCCCCGGTTCGCAGCCACCCCAGCACGGGGCGATGGGTGTCAAAAAACACCTCGGGATCTTCGACACGGAGCCCAACCAAGCTGGAAATGTCGAAGAATCGACGGTAGCCCAATTCCTGCTCGGCGGTGCGCCAGTGCGCCAGGCGGTAATTCTGTCGCGAGAGCAATTCGTCAAGCTCGTCAGCGTCTTGATTGGTGTGGGAGATCGCTTCGTCCACGGCCTTGGCTACCGCCGGCTCGCGCTCCAATAGGCGCGTCAACCACTTTCCCAGCACGGCCTTGTGCCGATGGCGTCGCTCGGTGCTCTCGTGTTCCGTGGCGGTCGGTAGAGGCAAGGCCGCTAGGGAAGCAGCGAGCACGCTCAGCTCGTCCTCGCGAGTATGGAGAGCCGCGCGTGTCAGCAGACCGGCCAAGGACCGGGGTGCGACGGGAAACGTGTGCTCATGGTAACGCACCACGAAGTCACCGCCGCTGCGCTCTAGGGCCAGCTCGCGGCGCTCAAGCACGCGACCGTAGTGGTCACCGAGGATGGGCAGCATGATGCGGTTAGCCGTGCGTGACGCGGAGTGCTCCCAGTCCACATCAAAGTAGTCCGAGTACCGACTCGACGGGCCGTTTTCCAGTACGTCCCACCACCAGAAGTTGGCGGTACCCCGAATGGACATGTGGTTGGGCACAACGTCCAAGATCTGTCCAAGACCATTTGCGCGGAGGGCGGCGAGCATCTTGGCGTGTCCGGCTTCGCCACCAAGCTCCGCATTGACCCGCCCGGGGTCGACCACGTCGTAGCCATGGGTGCTGCCCGGCGCCGCCTGCAAATACGGAGACGCATACAGGTGGCTCACCCCCAGCGCGGCCAGGTACTCGCACAGCCCGGCTGCAGCCTCGAAATCGAGGTTCGGCCCTAGCTGGAGGCGGTAGGTGGCTCGGGGGGTGTTCGACATTGCCAATGCCTGCTTTACGCCCGCAGGCGCGGCAGTCGCGACACGAGTAGCACATCCGGCGCGCTCGCAGCGTGACGTCCCCCCGCCCGAGTTCCGCTGCGCCGCAAACCGTTGTAAGCACGGCCCAATGTCGACTCCCCAACTCCCAGACCGCGCGCGCCGTCGTCATCGGCGGCGGGATCATCGGCTGTTCTGTGGCCTACCACCTAGCGCATGCGGGCTGGAGAGACGTCGTGCTGTTGGAACGCGACCGGCTCACTTCCGGCACGACCTGGCACGCGGCCGGACTGATTGTGACCTTCGGGTCCTTGAGCGAAACATCTACGGAGATGCGCAAGTACTCCCGCGATCTCTACGCCCGACTCGAAGCGGAAACCGGGCAGTCCACGGGCTTCAAGGCGACGGGGTTCATCGAGGTCGCGGCGGACGCAGACCGCCTGGAAGAGTACCGGCGCGTATCCACCTTCAATCGCTACTGCGGCGTGGACGTGCATGAGATTTCTCCGCGCGAAGTCCAAGCGCTGTTCCCGCTGGCGCGCACGGACGACATCTTGGCCGGCTTCTACGTCAAAGAGGACGGCAAGGCCAACCCGGTCGACGTGACCATGGCGCTTGCCAAGGGCGCGCGCCTAGAGGGAGCGACCATCATGGAATGCGTCGCGGTCACCGGGCTACTGACCCAAGGCAAAGCAGTCAGCGGCGTGCAGACCACTGCCGGGGACATTCAGGCGGAATACGTAGTCAACTGCACGGGCATGTGGGCGCGGCAACTGGGCGCCAAGTCCGGCGTCAACATCCCGCTGCAGGCGGCGGAGCACTACTACCTCATCACCGAAAAGATCGGCGGCATGCACGCAGACTTGCCGGTTCTGGAAGATCCCGCGTCCCATGCGTACTTCCGAGAAGAAGTCGGCGGCCTGATGATTGGGCTCTTCGAGCCCGAATGCGCGCCCTGGAAAGTTGGCGGCGTGCCGGACGACTTTTCGTTTGGAGAGATCACTCCGGACTGGGACCGCATGACGCCGTATCTGGAGAAGGCCATGGCGCGCGTGCCGGTGTCTCTAGAAGCAGGCGTGAAGAAGTTCTTCTGCGGACCGGAGAGCTTCACCCCGGACCTGCAGCCGATCGTGGGCGAGTCGCCGGAACTGAAACGCTACTTCGTCGCTGCCGGACTGAACTCCATCGGGATCATCACTGGCGGCGGCATGGGGCGCATGCTCGCGCATTGGATCATGCATGGGCGTCCAGACGTGGACGTCAGCTGCATGCACATCGACCGCATGCACAGCTATCAGTCCAATCCGGAGTACCTGCGCTCTCGTACGGTGGAGTCCTTGGGCATGGTCTACCAATGCCACTACCCGACGCGCGCGCTTTCCACCGGGCGCGGTGCTCGAAAGTCGCCCTTTCACGACCGCCTGGCGGCGCAGGGCGCCTACTTCAAGGAAACCAGCGGTTGGGAGAGCCCCGATTGGTACGCACCGCCAGGGGTCGAACCGCGGGTGGAGAAGCTGTGCTGGGGCAGACACAATTGGTTTCCGTACTGGGAAGCCGAACACCGCGCCGCCCGAGAGGGCGTGATCCTCATGGACATGTCGTTCATGAGTAAATACTTGGTACAGGGGCGCGACGCGGGACGCATCCTCAACTACCTCTCCGCCAACAACGTCGACGCGCACACTGGGCGGATCACCTACACACAGTGGCTGAATGAGGACGGAAAGCTGGAGGCCGACCTGACCGTCACCCGATTGGACGAGCAGCGCTACTGGGTGGTGGCATCTGACACCGTCCGCGGCCACGTCGCGACTTGGATGCAGCGCCACATTCCCGACGACGCCCACGCCTTCGTTACGGATGTGACCTCCGGCTATGGCCAGCTGAACGTGCAGGGCCCCCGCTCGCGTGAGCTGCTGCAGGCTGTGACCAGCGCGGACATGAGCAACGACGCGTTTCCGTTTCGTACCGCGCGGGAGATCGACATCGGATTCGCGCGTGCACTCTGTGTCCGCATCACCTACCTGGGCGAACTGGGCTACGAGCTCTATATTCCCGCCGAGCAGGCCACCCACGTCTACGATCGCCTGTACGAAGCCGGAAAGCGCTTCGGCGTCCAACACGCAGGACTCAAGGCCCTCGCCAGCCTGCGCATGGAAAAAGCGTACCGCGACTACGGCCACGACATCGACAACACGGACAGCGTGCTCGAGGCGGGGCTCGGTTTTGCGGTCAGTCTCAAGAAACCCGGAGGCTTTCTGGGGCGGGACGCGGTGGTGGCGCAAAAAGCCGCCGGGCCACTCACTCGCCAGCTCTTGCAGGTGCTGGTCAAAGATCCGCAGCCCATGCTGTACCACGGCGAAGTCGTGCAGCGGAACGACACGGCGGTGGGTTACATTCGCGCTGCTTCCTATGGACACACCCTGGGTGGAGCCGTGGGGCTGTGCATGGTCGAAGCGGGAGAGCCCATCACCGACGGCTACGTCAACGACGCGCGCTGGCAGGTGGACATCGCCGGGACCCTGTACCCCGCGGTCGTATCCAAGGCGCCGCTGTACGATCCAAAAATGGAGCGAGTCAAAGCTTAGCCGGTAAATTCCGCACTGTGGCGACCCGCCGTGACAGCTGGCACGAGTCGGCCTAAGACGGAGCGACGCGTGCTCCGCACGCGGGATCAATGCTAGCTCTGGGGATCGACTTGGGTACGGCCTATGTACGGGCCGCAGTGTTTCGCGAACGCGGCGGAGAATTGCTGCAGTTTCCCGACGGCGCCAACTCCGTGCCTGCGGTGGTCGCTCTGGGCGGGGGCAACACGCGGGTTGGCCGCAGCGCCCTGGCCCGCGCGACCACCCACCCAGAGCAGGCAGTGCGCGGCATCAAACGGCTGCTGGGCCGCAGCCATGACGACCCGGTGTTGCAACGGCTAGCGGCAGGCGCAGCCTTCCGCATTGTCGACGCCGGCAACGGGTCCGTAGCTCTGAAACTCGGCAAGGAGCAGTTCGAGCCAGAAAAGGTCGCCGCGGCACTGCTCGATCACCTGGCCGAAGTGGCGGCGCAGCGCACCGGCAAACGCCCGACCAAGGTCGTTCTGACATCACCCTACTGGTACGGCGTGCGCCAGCGGGACGCGCTGAAACGCGCTGCGACCCTGGCGGGCCTGTCCGTCTTGCAGATCATCAGTGAGGGCACGGCAACCGCGCTTTCACTGATCGAGGCGGAGCCCGACACGCGCAACGTTGCTATCGTCGATGTCGGAGCGGGCGGGTGCAGTGCATCCATCCTCGAAATGGGCAAAGCGGGGGTGCGGCTACTCTCCAGTGGTGGCGATCCGCTGGGCGGGGGTGAAGACGTCGATCACGGACTGGTACGTGCCGTGCTCAAGGGGATCCGCGACAAAGTCGGCGCCTTCCCGGACAGCCCAGCCATCTTCGAGCTCGTGCGCCAGGTGTGTGAAGCTGCGAAGCGCGACATCAGCGACGCCTCCCAAGTTTCGGCGGTCATCCCCTTTTTGCCGATTGCGGGCGGCGTGTTCAACCAGCAAGTCCGCATCGACCGGCGCAGCGTCGAGCAACTGATGACGGACACCACCCTGCGCATCGGCTCCGCATGCCAGACCGCCCTGAAAGAGAGTGGGCTTTCCAAAGGCGACCTTGCGGCAGTGTATGCCACCGGCGGCATGGCGCGGCTTGCGGCCGTGCGCACCTGCATCAGTGGCGTACTTGGAGAAATCGCCTCAGCGCGGCTGGATCCGGACGGGTCCGTGGCCCTGGGCGCGGCCTACCAAGCGGGCATGCTGCTCGGCGCCGTAGACAGCATTCCCGTGATCGACGTGCAGACGACACTGTCCGTGCCCCCGGCAGCGCCGGGCAAGGCGGAGTCCCTGCCGCCGGCTCCGGTGCACTCCATGCCTCCGGCGCAGCAACGCGTATCCGCACCCCCGGCCGTCGACACCGGGGCATTCCGAGTCGAGCTCGCGGGGCTGCTGGCATCGCTTCGCGCCGGCGCCCTCACCGACGGCGGACACAAGCCACCCCAGCCCACGCTGCTTTCGCGCGCCAACGAAGTCATCGAGACAGATGCGGACGATTCCGCGGAGGCCGCGCAGGCGGCGGTCACGCACCTGCGCGGCGTGTGGAAGAAGCTGTCACTGGCGATGCAGACGGCACGCCAATACCAATGGGAACATCCGCAAACCCAATCCGCCCTAGAACAAGTGCGCACGGCAATCGAAGCCGCAGCGACCGAGTCCGAACACGCCGTGCGTTGGGACGTGCGCTCCACGCGCTTTTCGTTCAAGGGAGAAGACGTCTGGAAACCCGACCGGCCGCCCTACGACCGGATCCCCCACGAGCTGTTCGCGGACGGCGTGCGCAAGATCCAGATCCGCTCTGGAGTGACCCGGGCGGAGTTGCGCCAACTGGTTGGCGTTTTGATGCGCGACCCGGCCGTGGGCTTCGGACTGGACGACGACTCGGCGACGGCGCTGTGGGACAGCAAGTTCGAACACATCGCGTACATGGCCGTGGATGCGTTCTCGGAAGCCGACGACCCCGAATTCGACCAGCATCGCGACGAGCTGGCACGCGAACTGGCCAAGATCGCCAACCTGGACGGGGACGCCGACTCGATACTAGGCGCATACACGGCGGCACAACGCGAGATCGCGCCGCAGGTCGACGCGACAGCCCTCACCCCGGAAGTGCGGGCGGCGTTGGAGGCGGCGGTGGATCCTGGGCAAGGGGTCTGGCTCGCAAAGTTCGCGCGTAGCTTCAGCCAGTCCTATGTGGCAGTCGCGAAAGTGGGGGACAACGACCAGCTGCTCGCAGCGCTGGAGCGATACTTGGTCGAGCAGTTGGATGCCAAGAGCCCCAGCTACGTATTCGAGGTCCTGGGCGCGCTCACCTCCGGGTTCGCCGCGGATTTCGGCGAGGTAGCGGCGCAGACGTTCCTGGGCCAGCTGGTGGGGCGCGTCTTCGACGTGGAGCGACTGCGGAGCCTATTCGAGATGTTGCAAGAAGCTCCGAACTTGACTCCCAACCTGGTAAGCACGGTGCGCATCCACTTGGCCGCACTGCCTGACGGTCGATTCGTGGAAGCAGGCGCGGAAATGTACGGGGCGCTGCGTCCAGAACTACGCAGCACCTTGGACAAGTATCTTGAGGAAAACGTCGCAGGCAACGAAGCGGCGTTCGGTGGCTTGCTTGCGATCGCCCCGCAGGCAACCGCCGAACGGATTCTGAAGATCCTGCACGGCCTGGGCACACCCCAAGCCAGGAGCGCCATCGGCCGGGCGCTGGCCTCGCCCCATGCAGAAGTGCGGATGCAAGCACTGATCTGCCTGCCCGACGAACGCCCAGAGCGCCTGTATGAAGACGTGCGCCGCATCTTGGAAGACCCCGAGAGCAGCGTCCGCGACCGCGCCCTGCAGATCATCGTCGAGCACGCGTTGGTCGCAGCCGGCCCAGTCCTGATGCAGCGCGCCCGCAGCGAAGAATTCCCCAAGCTTTCGCTGCGAGAACAGCGCCTGATCCTCGAAGCCATCGCCGCCCTCAATCGTGATCGCGCTGAAAGCGTCGGACTCGAACTGTTGGAGCGCCAGAGTCTGCTCGGCTCCGACGACCTCGAGCTTTCTCGGGCCCTGGCCGCGGAATTCCTGAGTCAATTCGACTCAGACGCGGTTCTCACGGCCTTGCGCAAGGTCGCCAAGAAGCGTTGGTTCCGGTCGTCACCCGCCCAGGAGGCCGCGACCCACGCCATTACCGGCATCGAGTATCGGCGCTCGCAGCCGCCAGCGCGGAACAAGGAGCCCGATTCGTGAACCAACAGAAGGCCTCCCAAGAGCTGCGCGAGCGGCGCCGGAACGCACCAACCGAGGTGGTGCTCGCCTGCTTTCGCCTGGTCAAAGCCTGCCAGATCCATGACGACGCCAACCAGACGGTGCAGCAGCTGGTACCCGCGATCGGAGCTGCCGTGCGGGCGTATTGCGAGCTTTTTTCGGCCGAAACCGTTCGCATCATGTTCTCCGCAGAAGTCGTATTCGTGAACCGCCGGCTCTTGCGCGCCCCGCGGGAGACGTACGCTATCTCGCTGCAGCTAGGGGAACTGCTCGCTCAAGCGGAGGCGAATGAAGTCGTGTTCGAACGCGGCGTCGACGAACAATCTGCTTTGAAATTCTGTCGTCTGGTCGTGGAGGCACAACGCAGCCCCGAAGCCGCGCGGATGCTGACGCAGACGGAGATCCGCGGTGTGGTGGTGCGCCACGTGCCAGAAGCCGATGAGCTGGAAGAAGAGCGCAAGGACGGCCCCATTGCCAAAGTCGTCAAGACCTACGCCGCGTCCATCCTGATCTTGCAGGGGTTCTATCGCGACGTTGCGGCAGGTGGCACCGGAAATACCCAATCCGTCAAGCGCATCGCGCAAAAGCTGGTGGCGCTCTTCGAGCAGCACCCGGAGCTCTTGGTCGCCGCCGCGGCTGCGCCGCTTTCGGATGCTAGCGCGGCCCGTCGCGCGGTGAGCACAGCGGTGATCTCGATTTCCATGGCGCGCAAGCTCGCTGCCGACCGTGCGCTGGCGACGAGCGTGGCCCAAAGTGCGCTGCTCTCCCCCTTGGGTGCTGTGATCCCCGGGACCGCTGCCCAGCCCAGTGCGCAGGCTGCCCGCACCCTGACCTTCGTGACACATACCGGAGGACTGCATCCGCCATCGCTGCGCCGAGCGGTGCTCACGCACCAAGTGTTGGGCGGAGACGCCGCCGACTCGACTCACGCGCTGGTGCTCGCGCAGATCCTTCGCACGGCAGCCCGCTTGTGCGACCTGCGTGCACCAACGGAGGACGGCGCACGTGGTCTCGGGCTCGACGCGGCCGTCGAGAAGCTGCAGGCCGAATTCAGTTCGGCCACGACCGCGCCGTTCGTGCGCCTCTTGGTCAGTGCGTTGGGCCTGGTCGTCACCGGCACGATCGTGGAACTCACCAGCGGCGAAGTGGCGATGGTCACCGGTGTTCCCCGCCAAGCGCTGGATTTCACCCGCCCGAAAGTCCGGCTGCTCACCGACTCCAGTCACGCCGCCCTCGCTACGCCGAAGGAAGTCGACTTGGCGCGCCCCAAGGACGACGAGCCCCCGCGTAGTATCAAGCGCGCCATCGTTGGCGCTGGCTTGAGTAGCTAACTAGTTCCGAAGCCAGCTCCGGCCAGAAGGCGTTCGCAGGCGCGTAGCGTTCGCGGACGCGGCGTAGCGGCGTTCGCGCTGCATGCGAAAAAAAGGGGAGAAACTCCCCGGTCGCGCAGGCACGCTCATTGCTGGTGCTTCGGCATGCACCACCACATGCGCGCCACTCTCGTGGCGACTGGGCTGTACTTTGTCTCCACCGTGGCCAGCGCGGGGCAATCGGAGTCCCACAGCGATGGCACACCGGGCGCGCAGGCAGACCGACACGCACAACCACGCACGGGGCCCTGCGCCGAGGGCGACGACACGCGGGACGTCTGCGACGAGCGCGACATCTTCTTCATGCCGGGAGTTACGGCGGGGGGGGGCATGTCCGCCCCCGGGGCACGGGGGCCCCACCTCCGGGGGGGCCGGGCGATGTCTCCGCCTCGCTCGGCGCCCCAAAAACAACG